>JADJPW010000009.1:0-300000 GCA_016713035.1 Verrucomicrobiaceae bacterium | reverse complement strand
TTTTGGCCAAAAGACCCTCTAAAAGAGCAGAAATGGCCCCAAAAGCTGGCGGGGGAGTCTGGGCCGAAATGCAGGGCTCTGGGGCATCTCGGCCTCCTTGGCCCAGGAATCACATGGGTGACCCTTTGGGCGTTTCAGAGGGGCCTTGTGAAAAATTTCACAAAAGGGCTTGCCGGTCAGGTTGACGGTGGCTAAGTGCGCGGCTCCCACCGCCAGGGACAGCCTTTTCGTACCACCATGCACTTGCCTGAACCGACCAGCTTTTTCTCCCCCGTGCTCGCCAACGTGAGCAGCAAGGCGGCAGAGTTGTTCGCAAAGGACGGCCTGTTAGCTTTCTTGACCAATTCGACGCTCGTGGCGCTTTGCGTGCTCGGGATCGTCCTCTGGTTCGCCCGTAAGGCGACGAAGAACATGTCGCTCATCCCGCACAAGGCGCAGAACTTCTTTGAGTTCATCATCGAGTTCCTCTACGGCCAAGTGGTGAACATCGTCGGCGAAAAGCAGGCGAAGCTGGCCTTCCCGCTGCTCGGCACCCTTTTCATCTACATCCTCGTTTCGAACTGGTTCGGCCTGCTTCCGGGCGTCGGCACCATCGGCTGGGGTGAATCGACGGGCTTTCTGTCCGTGAAAGCCGCTCACGACCCGCTTCTGCGTCCGCCGACGGCTGACTTGAATGCTACGGCTGGTATCGCTCTCTCCGCTTTCCTTGTCTGGCTCTTCCTTACCATCAAAGAAATCGGTATTTGGGGCTTCATCGTTCACACTTTCGGCCCCAAAGGTGGCCTGAAGGGCGTGATGGGGCTGATCGTGGCGCTTGTGTTCATGTTCGTCGGCGTGATCGAAATCGTCTCCATCGTGATCCGTCCGGTGACGCTCTCGATTCGTCTCTTTGGGAACATTTTCGCTGGTGAAAACGTGCTCCACATCATGAGCGACATGATGAACTCCAAGGGCCCGGTGATGAGCTTCCTCGGCAGCGTGGCGCTTCCGCTTCCCTTCTACTTCATGGAGCTGCTCGTCGGTCTGCTCCAGGCCATCGTGTTCACCCTCCTTTGCTCGGTTTACATCCAGCTTTCCACCACGCATGACGATCACGGTCATGAGGAAGGTGACGATCATCATTAATCTCTGAATTTGCCTGCGGGACCATGCGCAACGTGTGGACGCAGACGACACAACACCAACACCCAACTCAATAAAACTACTATGACAATGGAACTCCTCTCCATGGCCCAAGAAGCCGCCGCTCACGCAGCCCCTGCCGCCTCTGGCCTCACTGGCAACCTCACGATGGCCCTCGGTGGTGCTGGCGCCGCCATCGGCGTCGGTATGGTCGGCTCCAAGGCTGTGGAAGCCGTCGGTCGCAACCCAGGCGCTTTCGGTAACATCCTGACCCTCGGCATTATCGCCATGGCCCTAGCTGAAGGTCTCGGCATTATCGCCTACCTCGGCGGTCTGTAATTCTTGCCTTCCCGGTGGCGGGTCACTCCGCGTGATCCGCCACCACCCTTTCTCCCTCTCCTTTTCGTTCGTTTCCAGATCCATTTCGCTCCACCTATGATCACCAGCTTGCCCACCATCCTTGCCGCCGGCAAAGTTGACGCGCTTGTCGAGAAATTCGGCCTCGCCTGGCCCAAGTTCTTCGCCCAGGTGATCATCTTCTGGATCGTCTTCTCGATTCTCAAGAAATACGCCTTCGGCCCCATCCTCGGCATGCTGGAGCAGCGTCGTCAGCGCATCGCTGATGGTGAAGCGAAGCTCGAAAAGATCACCAAAGACGCGGCGGACGCCGCTAAGAACTCCCAGGCCATCCTCGACAAGGCGGAGGCTGATGCAGCCCGCCTCGTGAAGGAAGCCGATGAAGCCTCCAAGGCTCTCCAGGAACGCCGTCAGCAGGACGCCGTCGCCAGCGCCAATTCCATCCTCGCCAAGGCCCGTGAGGCCGCCGAACTCGAAAAAGAGCAGCTCATGTCCCAGTTGAAGCGCGAATTCGGCCGCATGGTCGCCGACGCTACCAGCCGCGTGACCGGCAAGGTGCTCAATTCCGACGATCAAGCTCGTCTCAACCAAGAAACCGCCGCCCAAGTCTCCGCTTAACCGCGCACTGAGAACTGCGAACCGAGAACTGCTCCGATGAAAATCTCCAAGGAAGCCCGCCGCACCTCCCGTCAGCTCTTCCGCGCCTGCATGGTGGAAGGGAAGCTCGACGAGTCCCGCGTTCGTACGGTGGTATCCGGCATCGCTAGCAGCAAGCCGCGTGGCTACATCGGCATGCTCGATGCCTTCTCCCGCCTCGTGGCGAATGAGGTCGATCGCCAGCGTGCGCAGGTCGAAAGCGCCTCCGCTTTGGCCCCCGCCACGCAATCCGAGCTCCAGGCCAGCCTTTCCAAGAAATACGGTCGCCAGCTCACCCTCGACTTCAGCGTGAACCCCGAGCTCCTCGGTGGCATCCGCGTCAAAGTCGGCTCCGACGTCTGGGACGGCAGCGTGAAGGCCCGTCTCGAAGGCCTCGCGAACTCACTCGCGGCCTAATTCACGATCCAAATCAAAAATCTTAAATCCTAAATCAAAAAACAGATGAGCAACATCCTCCAGGAAATCGAATCCCAAATCGCCGGCCTCAAGACCGCCGTCACGAAGTCCAATGTGGGCATCGTCCGTGAAATCGGCGACGGCGCCGCCAAGATTGAAGGCCTCAGCGATGTCATGCTCAATGAGATGATCGAGTTCCCCGGCGGCGTCTATGGCCTCGCCCTGAACCTCGAAGAAACCGAAGTCGGCTGCGTGCTTCTCGGCTCCGGTGAAAACGTCAAGGCGGGCGACGAAGTCAAGACCACCGGCCGCCTCCTCTCCGTGCCCGTCGGCAAATCGCTCCTCGGCCGCGTCGTGAACGCCCTCGGTCAGGCCATCGACGGCAAAGGCGAGATCAAGGGTGAAACCCAGTATCCCGTCGAAAAGCTCGCCCCTGGCATCATCGCCCGTAAGTCCGTGTCCGTCCCCGTGCAGACCGGCATCATGGCCATCGACGCCATGATCCCGATTGGCCGTGGTCAGCGTGAGTTGATCATCGGTGACCGCTCCACCGGCAAGACCACCATCGCCGTGGACACCATCATTTCCCAGGCGCAGCAAAACAAAGCTGCCGAGCAGGGCAAGCTCCAGGGTCACAAGCCCCTCTACTGCATCTACGTCGCCATCGGCCAGAAGCAGTCCAACATTGCCCGCGTCGTGAAGACCCTCGAAGACGCCGGCGCGATGGAATACACCACCATCGTCTCCGCCTCCGCTTCCGACTCTGCGGTGAACCAGTACCTCGCTCCGTATGCCGGTTGCGCCATTGGTGAGTGGTTCATGGATCAGGGCCAGGACGTGCTGATCGTCTTTGATGACCTTTCCAAGCAGGCCGTCGCCTACCGCCAGGTGTCCCTCATCCTGAAGCGCCCCTCCGGTCGTGAAGCCTATCCGGGTGACGTGTTCTATCTCCACTCCCGCCTTCTCGAGCGTTCCTGCCGCGTCAGCGAAAACTACGGCGGCGGCTCCATGACCGCTCTGCCCATCATCGAAACGCAGGCCGGTGACGTGTCCGCCTACATCCCGACGAACGTGATCTCCATCACCGACGGCCAGATCTTCCTCGAAACCGACCTTTTCTACCAAGGCATCCGCCCCGCCATCTCCGTCGGTCTTTCCGTCTCCCGCGTGGGTTCCGCCGCGCAGACGAAGGCCATCAAGAAGGTCTCCGGCACCACGAAGCTCGACCTCGCGCAGTTCCGCGAGCTCGCCGCCTTCGCCCAGTTCGGTTCTGACCTCGACGCCGGCACGAAAGCCAAGCTCGACCGCGGTGCTCGCATCGTGGAACTCTTCAAGCAGCAGCAGTATCAACCGAAGAGCCTCCCCATCATGGTCAGCACGCTTTACGCGATGCAGAAAGGCTACTTCGACAGCGTCGCCGTCGATCGCGTGAAGGAATTCCAGGCCAAGCTCGAAGACTACCTTAATACCCGCAAAGCCGACCTCATGGGCCAGCTCGCCAATGAGAAGGCCCTCGACAAGGTCGAAGAAGGCCTCAAATCCGCCCTCGACGACTTCAAAGCGTCCTGGAAATAAGTTTTCGGCACTCCGCCCTTAGCCCTCTGCTCTCCGCTCCATGCCATCTACACGCGACATCCGACGCCGAATCAAATCGGTCAAAAACACGGCCCAGATCACCAAGGCCATGCAGCTCGTCGCGGCCGCGAAGATGAAAAAAGCGCAGGATCAGGCCGCCAACGGCCGTCACTACGCCGAGATGCTGAACAAGATTCTCGTCAATCTGAAGGAGAAAGCCGAAGAAGGCCTCCACCCCTTCTTCAGCGAAGGAAAAGGCGGTAAAATCCTCGTTTTGCTCGTCTCCAGTGACAAAGGCCTCTGCGGAGCCCTGAACACGAATCTCTTCAAAAAGCTCATCACGACCGATTTCGGCACCGAAGACGTGGATTACGTCACCATCGGCAAAAAAGGCGTCCAGGCCATCAACCGCCTTCGCCGCCACCTGCTGGCCGATTTCCCCATCAAAGACCCCGCCAAATTCGCCGAGGTGCGTGGTGTTGGCCGATTCGTGCAGGAAAAATTCCTCTCAGGCGAGTACAAGAAGGTGCTCGTCGTCTTCAACAACTTCATCAACACCGTCACCGTCGTCCCCACCGTCGAGCAGATCCTGCCCGTCAATCCAGTGACACTCGGCGGCAAGCGTGATTTCGCCCCGCAGATCGAGACCGCGACTGCTACAACTGAGTACACCTTTGAGCCCAGCGCCGCTGTCGTCTTTGAGACCGTCCTTCCGCAGTATGTGAACGACACCGTGTATCAAATGGTGCTCGAATCCCGCGCCAGCGAGCACTCCAGCCGCATGGTGGCCATGAAGAACGCCACCGACAACGCCAAGCAGATGATCAAAGACCTCAGCCTCGAGTACAACAAGCTCCGCCAGGCCGCGATCACCAACGAACTCCTCGAAATCACGACAGCCAAGATGGCTCTGGAGTAATCCCAAGTTTCACATTCAAATTTCAAATCACCTAACATGAGCAACATCGGCAAAATCGTCCAAGTCATCGGTCCCGTCGTGGACGTGGATTTCTCCGCCTCCGGCAAGCTTCCGGCCATCTACAACGCCCTCGAAATCAACTTCGAGCAGGTCGGCAAGCCCGCACGCCTCACCTGCGAAGTGCAGAGCCATCTCGGAGACGGCTGGGTCCGCTCCATCGCCATGATTTCCACCGAAGGTCTCAAGCGCGGCATGGACGCTCTCGACACCGGCGGCCCGATCACCGTTCCTGTCGGCGAAGAAGTGCTCGGCCGTATCTTCAATGTCACCGGCGACGCCTGCGATGACCAAGCCGCCCCTGTCACCGAGAAGCGCTACGCTATCCACCGCGCCGCTCCTGCTCTCGTGGACCAGAATCCATCCGCTCAGATCCTCGAAACCGGCATCAAGGTCATCGACCTCATCTGCCCCTTCACCAAGGGTGGTAAAGTTGGCGCCTTCGGTGGTGCTGGCGTCGGCAAGACCGTCGTCATCATGGAGCTCATCAACAACATCGCCAAAGGCCACGGTGGTTACTCCGTGTTCGCCGGCGTGGGCGAGCGTATTTCGTGAAGGGAACGACCTTTACCACGAAATGATCGAGTCCGACGTCATCAAGGTGAAGAAGAACGGTCACGACATCGTGAAGAACGAGCAGGGTGGCTACATCAGCGAGCCCGGCTCCAAAGTGGCCCTCGTGTACGGCCAGATGAACGAGCCTCCCGGTGCCCGTCTCCGCGTCGCCCTCTCCGCCCTCTCCATGGCCGAGTACTTCCGCGACGAAAAGAACCAGGACGTGCTCTTCTTCGTCGATAACGTCTTCCGTTTCTCCCAGGCCGGTTCCGAAGTGTCCGCCCTTCTGGGCCGCACGCCTTCCGCCGTGGGTTACCAGCCCACCCTCGCCGCGGAAATGGGTCAGATGCAGGAGCGAATCACCTCCACGAAGACCGGTTCCATCACCTCCTTCCAGGCCGTGTACGTCCCTGCCGATGACTTGACTGACCCCGCCCCGGCCAACACCTTCGCTCACCTTGACTCCACCGTCGTGCTTGAGCGTTCCCTCGCCGAGCTGGGCATCTACCCTGCCGTCGATCCTCTTGCCTCCGTGTCCAAGGCCCTCGCGCCTGAAATCGTCGGTGAAGAGCACTACCGCGTCGCCCGTGGTGTGCAGCGCGTCCTTCAGCGCTACAAAGACCTCCAGGACATCATCGCCATTCTCGGCATGGACGAACTCAGCGAAGAAGACAAGCTCACCGTCTTCCGCGCTCGTAAGCTCCAGCGCTTCCTCTCCCAGCCCTTCCACGTCGCCGAAATCTTCACCGGCACCAAAGGCGAATACGTCAAAGTCAGCGACACCATCAAAGGCTTCGCCGAGATCCTCGACGGCAAGCACGACAGCGTCCCCGAAGCCAACTTCTACATGAAGGGCGGCATCGACACCGTGAAGAAAGCCTGATCAGACAAGTGCAGAAGTGCTCAGTTCTTAGTGCTCAGTCCCGAGCCACAAGATTTTCACTGAGCACTAAGCACTGAGCACTTTTCCCCGCCTCGCCCATGCCCCTTAAACTCGAAATCGTCACCCCAGAGGCCCGCATCTTTTCCGATGAGGTCGATACCGTCGTGCTTCCGGGTTACGAAGGCGAAATGGGCGTCCTCGCCGCGCATGCTAACCTTGTGACCACGCTGCTCCCTGGTGAGCTGCGCATCACCAAGGGCGGCAAAACGACCGAAATGGCCGTTGGCGAAGGTTTGGTGGAAGTCACAGGCACCGTCACCCGCATCCTGACCGACATGGCCATCGACGCGGACAAGATCGACGAAAAAGCTGCCGAAGAGGCCCTCGCCCGCGCCCAGAAGTCCCTCGCCGATCTCAAACCCGGCGATCAGCAGGAAGAAGTGGCCGCCGTCATGGCCGCTATCCAGCGTGCCAGCGCCCAGCTCCACCTCAAGCGTAAGCGCAAGACGGTCTGATCGGGTAAAGACGAGCCTACTGGCATAGATGCAAGGGCACCTCGCATCGTCGACAGTGATGTATGCTTCGCTTCATCATGATTTGTGAATTCATGAGATGAAGATGGGGAATCTAAACCGTCGAATTAGCGGTTAAAAAATCACAAAATCTCACGACGCGAAGCATAGATGCCATCGAAAGGCTGTCTGATGGTCGAAGTACGCACTCCTGCTAGCAACAGCGGTGTCGCGCCAAGGCTTGCCACACGCACTCCACGACGCTGCCGCGTTCCTCTGGGGTTCGTCTGTCTCGCAATCCCAGCAGAATGATTAGCACGTCATCTGTGCACCCACTTTCCGGATGAGCCGGATTACCAGGAGCTTAGATCATCGTGGAGCTGCTCCATCTCGCGGGAGAAGGCTGCACGCTCGGGCATGTCGGGGGAGCCGTAGGGGACGATCTCGATGTTGTTTTTTCGCAGAGCGGTGATGCCGTTGGTTTTGGGGGCGTTTTGGATGGTGCGCCAGGCGCAGTCGGCAAAGCGAGCTGCGAGGATGCAGTCCTGCGGGGTAGTATGGCCACCACGCTGGAGATGGCCGAGGACGGAGGGACGGACTTCGAGGTCGGGGAAGGGGGCTTTGGGGCGCTGGAAGTATTTTTGGAATTCGTCCATGAGCACGTAGGCGCGGTTGCGCTTCTGTGGGGGATCAAATTGGACGCCCTCAGCGACGAGGACGATTGCGTGACCGCGACCGCGTGTCATCGCGCCTTCGATCTTGGCCGCGAGTTTTTCCATGGCGGCGGCATTCAGTGGCCCTGGTTCTGGGGTGATGATCATTTCTGCGCCGGATGCGAGGCCGGCCATGCGGGCGAGATCCCCGCTGTCGCGCCCCATGGTCTCCAGCACCATGACGCGGCGGTGGCTGCGTGCGGTGTCGATGAAGTGATCGACGGCCCAAACCAGGGTGTTGACGGCGGTATCGACGCCTAGCGCCATGTCGGTGAATTGGAGGTCGTTGTCGATCGTGGCGGGGACGCCGATGACTTGCAGATCACTCTCTTCTGCGAGGAATCTTGCCCCGGTGAGTGAGCCATCACCCCCGACGACGACGAGGGCGCGGACGTTGAGTCCTTGGAGAAGGCGGAGGACTTTTGCGCGGACTTCTTTGTCATGAAATTCCAGGCAGCGGGCAGAGCCGAGGATGGTGCCGCCTTTGCCCATGATGCCGCTGACGCTGGCATGGTCCATCTGGATGAGGTCGAGATGTTCATTGATGAGACCAGCACGGCCGGGATGGCTGGCGATGGTCTTTTTCAGGCGGATGAGGGCCTCAGCGTCGCCATTGACGGCGCGGGCGGTGCGGACGAGGCCGCGGTAGCCGTCGCGTACGCCGAGCACGGCCACTTTTTCTCGGTTGAGTCCGAGGCGCACGAGGCCGCGAAGAAAGGCATTCATGCCAGGGGAGTCGCCACCGCTAAAGAGCACAGCGACGGCATTTTCGGGGTATGGAAGACTCATGGGGGAGGAAATGGGGCGTTTTACAGGGAAGGTGGGGGCTTGGCCTTAGCGAGCGCTTGAGATGTGGCAAGCGGTGAGCTTGCGAGGTGGCGCTGACGTGATAGAGGCCAGGGTGTCTCCCGCGCTCGCTACCACGCTCTACCCACTACTCGCTGCTATTTTATATGCTTTCGGGGCACTGGTGCTGAAGCGCAGCAGCGATCTCGGCGTCGGTGTCTGGCGCACCACCTTTGTGGCGAATCTGATCGTGGCGGGCCTGTTTTCGCTGCTGTGGCTGCTGGGTGGGCCGCCGGTGCAGCGGGAGTTGCTGTGGCAGCCGGGGGTGATCGCGCTGTGCTTGTTTGTCGGACAGCTTTCGCAGTTCCTAGCGCTGGATAAGGGGGATGTGTCGGTCGCGGTGCCCGTTTTCGGGCTCAAGGTGATCTTGGTGGCATTTTTGACGCCGATCCTCATCGGCGATGCGGTGAGCATGAAGCTATGGATCGCCGCTTTTTTGAGTGTGTTGGGCATTACCTGCCTTAACCAGCAGCAGGAGGGCAAAGCGCCGAAGAATCTCCTGATCACCTTTTTAGCGGGGGGGCTCGGGGCGGTGAGTTTCGCGGTTTTTGATGTGTTGGTGCAAAAATGGGGCCCGGCATGGGGTGCGGGTCGTTTGTTGCCCTGCATCTTTTGGATCAATGCGCTGCTTTCGTTCGGCCTGGTGTTCCGCTTCACGGCGCCATTGAGCGCGGTGCCAGTGCGGGCCTGGAAATGGCTGGTGGGGGGCTCTGTGCTGCTCGGAGTGCAGAGCATCACCTTTGTCAGCACACTGGCGGTGTATGGGAAGGCCACGAACGCGAACATCGTCTATGCATCGCGTGGGCTGCTCAGTGTGGCGCTGGTGTGGATGGTGGGGCACTGGTTCATGAATGCGGAGCAGCATCTCGGTGCACGGGTGATGCGCTGGCGCTTCATCGGTGCGCTCATGATGCTGAGTGCGATCGTGCTGGTGATCGTGTGAAGACAGCGCATCAAAGCAGCGCCCGACAGTCTGTATGATGGCTGCGTGGGATGCGTTTCACCCCACATGCGCACGCTACTCCTCCTCGCGGGTCTATTTTCACTCACTTCGCACGCTGCCGAGCGGCCGAACATCCTCCTCGTGATGGCGGATGATCTGGGATACGGCGATCTGGCCTGTTTTGGGGCCAAAGACTTACGTACACCGCATCTGGACCGCTTTGCCCGCGAAGGGCTGCGTCTCACCAGTTGCTACGCTGGCCATGCGAACTGCTCACCCTCACGCGCGGCACTCATGACAGGCCGCACACCCACGCGTGTCGGTATCCGGGACTGGATCCCAGAGGAGTCGCCCGTGCATCTGCGCAGCAGTGAGGTCACCATCGCACGGCTTTTGCAGCAAAATGGCTATGCCACCTGCCACAGTGGGAAATGGCACCTCAATGGCCACTTTAACCAGCCCACGCAGCCGCAGCCCAGCGATCACGGCTTTGATCACTGGTTCTCCACGCAGAACAACGCCTACCCCAGCCACCGGGCCCCAGATAACTTCGTGCGCAACGGCACCGCTGTCGGAAAGCTCACTGGCTATGCCGCGCAGCATGTGGCGGATGAGGCCCTGCGCTGGCTCGATGCCCGTTACAAGGACAAGCCCTTCTTCCTCTACGTCTGCATCCATGAGCCGCACGAGCCAATCGCCTCCGATGCCAAGTACACCGCACTCTATCCGCATGCAGACCCCGCCTACTCGGCCCATCACGGCAATATCTCACAGATGGACGCCGCCTTTGGCCGGCTCATGCAGAGGCTCGATGAGGCCCAGCTTCGTGACAGCACGCTAGTCCTCTTCACCAGTGACAATGGCCCCGCCATCACCGCACAGCACCCCTACGGCAGCTCCGGTCCGCTGCGGGACAAGAAAGGCTCGCTCTACGAAGGCGGCATCCGCGTCCCTGGCATCCTGCGCTGGCCCGGCCACACCCAGCCTGGCACCACCAGTGACGAGCCCATCTGCCACACCGACTTTCTACCCACCATCTGCGCTATTACCGGCATCCCCGCGCCGGGGGACCGCCAGCTCGATGGCGCTAGCTGGCTGCCGATCTTGGAAAAAAAGCCCGTGCAGCGCAGCACCCCGCTCTACTGGCATTTCAATCGTGCCTCTGGTGGCCCCAAAGTGGCGATGCGCCAAGGCGACTGGAAAATCCTCGCCACACTCGACAAAGAGCCCGCGGCAAAGGGCAACAGCATCACCGAGCAGAGCGAGCGTGAATTTAAGGAGGCCAAACTCGATCAATTCCAGCTCTACAACCTCCAAGACGACCTGGGCGAAAAAACCGATCTCGCCACCATCTTCCCCGAAAAGCTCCAGGAGCTCAAAAAACTCCTTCAGGCTAAATATGCCGAGGTACAGGCCGAATCACCCGCCTGGCCTGCCTGGGAGTTCACCGGCAGCGAAGGCAAAAAAATCCAGTGGCCCGACTACGTGAAGAAAAAGCAAGCCAAGGCCAAAAAAGCCAAGTGAGAGCTATAAAATCGAGCAAAGGCACTTGCCAAGGGACTCCCTGCGGGACTTTGCAGGTACCGCCCCACCCATGGACCCCATTTCCCAACTCTATGCTCAAGTCGGCGAGGAGAAACTCCGCGCCATGGTCGCCGCCTTTTACCGCCGCATGCGCAGCGATGACCTGATCGGCCCCATGTATCCGCAGGATGACTGGGAGGGCAGTGAGAAGCGCCTCGCAGACTTCCTCGTGTACCGCTTTGGCGGCCCGCAGACCTACATCCAGGAGCGCGGCCATCCCCGGCTACGCGGGCGGCACATGCCCTTTCCCATCGGCCAGGCAGAGCGAGATCGCTGGCTCACTACCATGCAGGATGCCATGACCGAGGTCGGCATCCCGGCTGACTCTGCGCCGCTCATCACCGCCTTTTTACTCAAGTCGCTGACATGATGCGGAACCAGCCGGGTTGATGCTTTTAATAACGGATTCAGCGGCCGAAACGCATGCCCTGATGCGCGGCACGCATGTCATGATTTGCTCTGTCCGCCACCGCCGCGAAAGGAGGTGGTGAGGGCTGCGATGGAGCAGCCGCCATCACCGGTGCCGAAACGGACATGTGCGGCATCGGAGCAGGCGCAGAAGCCGTCACTACCGAAGGGCGGCCACCACCACCTAAGCCAGCTCCTCCGCCGTGGCCGCTATGACTGCCACCGCCACCACCACCCTGGAACATCGGCGGCATCATCTGAGGCTGGCTAGAAGGCACCATGGCCCCGTGACCATGGCCGCGACCATGACTAGATCCACCCCCACCGCTGCGGAAACCGCCGCCGCCACCACTCCCACCACCACCATGGTGTCCACCATGGCCCGAGGACGGTGTCGTCATGATCATCGGAGCGCTGCCACCGTGATGATGCCCAGAGCCCGAGTATCCAGGGCGTCCGTAGGAAGAGCTGCGGAAAAACGGAGTCGGGCGGCTTTGATAAACCACAGGTGGCGGACAGTTCCGCTGCACCACCACACGCGGCGTCGGGCAGTAACCACGACCATAGTAACCACCGCCGTTGTATCCGCTGTTGTAATACGAGCCAGGATACGAGCCGCCCCAGGTCAGCGGATCATCATACACATAGCAGGAGGAGAGAGAGACCGCGCAGAGTGCTGCGCCGAGCAGGGGGAGGAGTTTCGTCTTCATGGCAGGACATCAGACTCATTACCGGGTCTTCTATTCAGAAAATTTGCACCCAGCATGCACCCGAGCGACATTTTCAAAGGAACTCCCCCTCCTGCCCCCCATTCAACAGCCCCTCCCCATGTCCGCAGAATCCGCCACCACCGCCATCCCATCCACCCTTTCGCCCGAGGAGGTCCGCGTCCTCGGCTGCCTCATCGAAAAAGAGATCACCCTCCCGGATTACTACCCGATGACGCTCAATGCCCTCGTCACCGCTTGCAATCAGACCACCAACCGCGAGCCCCTCATGCAGCTCGATGACACCACCGTCGCCCAGGCACTCGAAAACATGAAATCACGCGGCTACGTCTATCAGGTGAACATCGTCGGCGCCCGCGTGCAAAAATTCCGGCATAATCTCAAAGGCAAATGCCCCGACCTCGAAAAGGCTCAAATCGCCCTGCTCTGCATGCTCCTACTGCGTGGTGCCCAGACTGCCGGCGAGCTCCGCCAGCGCACCGAGCGCCTCCACACCTTTGAGGACATGAAAGCCGTGGAGGACACCCTCATCAGCCTCATCGGCTACCGTGACGGCCCACTCATCAAATGCATCCCCGCCGGTCCCGGCTGCCGCGTGGCGCAGTACATGCACCTCTATTGTGGGGATGTAGAGCCAGAGGCCATCGCCACCCCCATCATCAGCGCCCCATCCCCGGCTGCCGCCGCCGATGCCGAGTGGCGGGCCAAGATCGAGGCCGAGATCGCCCTCCTCAAAGGCCAGATCGCACGCCTCCAAGACCTCGCAGGCACGGTGCGTTGACGCATTTGTCCGAACCGCATTGCCCCCTACTCCTAGCTCGCCAGAGCAATGACTCCGAACCCGAGCTCCCAGCAGCCTACCAAGCCAAAATCTTCGTTCACAGCGAAGTGCTGGCTTTGAGAAAGCGTTTTTGGAAGAGAGCTTAAGCTGACTGAAGGCCATCTCGCTCATTTGCACCCGGTCCAAGCTATGGGGACTTACTTCCCCTTCTGCGGCTATTCAGGAGGAAAAATGAGCTGAACATGGCCAGCAGTCCTGACGCAGGCTCTGGCACGATAGCTAAAGAAACGCCGTCTATGAAGGCATAACCACGATCTGACTCGTTATTCTGGCCAATAGCCGAGAAGGTTAGTCGATAGTTTCCGCTTCCCCCAAAGCTGCTGATCTGAGTGCTGCCCTTGCTCCAGAACTGATCCGGGACCATGGGAAACAGGCCAGATGCGTTTGTGGTGAATGACCCATAGCTTTGTGAACTCATGGTGGACAAGTCCGTCAACTGCACACTCCAGCCGCCTGGGGCTATATTACCTGTCACACTCCCGCTAAGGCGATTGTATAATCCTCCCGAAGCAAAGCTGAAATCCAATTGGTAAGTCCCATTTAAAGCCAAGTCTTGCCACAAATAGCCTGAGGTAGTCGGAGAAAACTCACCCGCAATAAAGTGGGGAACATCCCAGGGCGTCGGCAACCCTCCTGGATTACCGACTTCAGGCAGAGGGGTATTGTAATACGTTTTTTCTTTTACCCACCTAGTGCTCCCCGCAGAACGACCCCAGTAATCTGGAGCTGAGCTATCCGAGGTCTCTGGAAAGAGGAAAAAATCTTCTACAAACGAGGTCCCCTGCTCAAAAGAGCCATTTTGAATTTGGGCCAAGGCAGAGGCTGCAGGAAGAAAAAAGATCAGCGTGGATAGGAGCATCTTCATAGCAGACCTAAAGAAGCAGGATACTTGCAGGCACGCGAGTAAGCATACTGTTATACTTGTTCCAAAAAGGTTCGGCATAGTCAGAAAGATGTAGGACTACGATGGCGGCCTAAGATGCATCGACCCGGAATAAGAAAAAATGGAGCCACGACATTTTGTCTCCACAAAATGTTTCATCTTCAAGCTTTGATTCCCTATTGCCGCTGTGAAATTGAAGTCATGCATGCAAGTGCCCTCACAGGTTAAGTTTTCGATATTTTTGCCAAAGAGAAGGAGCATTACCGAATGGGTAAGTAACCTGCGAGTCGGTGCCTGCATCCTTGACCATCCGGCGTCGCCGTCCCAGCATAGGCGCA
Source organism: Verrucomicrobiaceae bacterium (assembly GCA_016713035.1). NCBI lineage: Bacteria > Pseudomonadati > Verrucomicrobiota > Verrucomicrobiia > Verrucomicrobiales > Verrucomicrobiaceae > Verrucomicrobiaceae bacterium. The sequence continues at coordinate 285,683 of JADJPW010000009.1, read as the reverse complement.
GTTGCACATGAGTTTTCCTGCCAATAAGTAGCCAAGTTCAAAGTAATGAGGAAGTGGATGGAGAAGGGAGTTTTAAATGATGCCCGGCATTTACATCGTCATCGTTAGTGGGTTAGCCATGCTCATTGCTTTTGAGTGTGGCAGGCGCCTTCTCATCTGCGCGAATCTACAGCGCTGGCTGACAGGTACGTGGTTTTGGTTTTTTCTTGCCTGGGTGATGGCGGGCGTGACCTCGTATGTCTGCGAAGATGGGGTAGTAGTGGTTTTCTGCACAGTGATGAGCGCTTTCACTCAGTTGTTCGCCATGGGCATCGCTTCGTGGCTGATCACTCGTTTTCGATTTCGCTATCGGCCAGCGTTACGCAATTGGGTTTTGGCTGCCATCAGCCTCATGACGGGCTTTTACATGCTTTGGAACAAGAGTCGCTTCTTTGGTATTCCTTATCAGGTGATGTCGCTAGCATTCCAAAACAAGGCCCCGTTGGTTTTCACGGCTCTGGAATTTAAATCCGAAGCTTGGACGGATTATAGAGCTACGATGAAGGTCGAGTTTCCGCCAGGAGTCCTACAGCAAGTGCTCACGAGCATGGGCACACCCCACATAGAAAATGATGAGCAGGTATTCTCTTGGGTGAAGGAAGTAGGAACGCAAAACGCACACGGTGCCAGTGTCCGTGTTGGCAAAGACATGAACCGAGCGGAGATCACTTATTGGGCCGAGTGAAGAAAACTCCGTCACCATTGACCACAACGCATCTCCAGCGCAGCATGCCTTCCACCTTTCATGAGCACATCTGCCGACCAAATCATCGCCTGCCTCGGGCCCGAGGGGAGTTTTTCGCATCTGGTCACACAGAGGCGCTTTCCAGGGGCCCGTGTGAGTCTGCGGGAAAACATCGGGGATGTGTTCGACTTCATCACCGCGAATCCAGCAGCATTGGGCATCGTGCCGATTGAGAATTCCTCCGGTGGCTTCATCATCGACACGGTGGACAGGCTCATCGATGCGCGGTGTGTGCTGTGCATCCAGGAGGAGCTGACTCTGGATGTGAAGCTCGCGCTGCTAGGCCGCGTAGGTGAGGCGGTGACGGCGATCCACTCCCATGCGATGCCGTTTTATCATGGGGATGAGTGGCTCAAAGCACATTACCCGCAGGCCAAACGCATCGTGGAGGCTAGCACCGCCAAAGCCGCAGAAAAAGCCGCCGCTACGCCCGGTGCAGCCGCCATCGGCCCACGCCAAAATGCCCAGCGGCATGCCCTGGAGGTGCTGCACTTCCCCATCGCGGGCGAGGTGCCCAACATCACCCAATTCTTCCTCATCGGCCATGCGGTCAATACCCCCGACACAGCGCATAACCGCACCGCGCTGGTCGTGGAGCTACCAGATAAGCCGGGCAGCCTATGCCGCTTTCTCACGCCCCTCAGCGAGAGTGGTGTGAACTTAAAACGCCTGGAGTCCCGCCCCATCCGTGGCCAGCCAAACAAGTACCGCTTCTACATCGAGGTGGAGGGAAGTGTGGCCGAGCCCCGCGTCCACGCTGCCTTTGCCCAGACCGAGGCAGATGGCGCCTCTCTCTGCGCCGCATCGGCTCATACACGAGCGGGAGCCGTTTCGAGTCGTGAGAAGGCTCACTTCCTCTTTTGATGCGCCACAGGCGGCCAGAAGTCGTCCCATTCAAAGGGGCGGCTGAATTCGCCGTGGTGGCACTTGGTGCAGTCGGAGGCGCTGAGCTTGCGGAAGTGGAAGGTAATGGCGTCATTGCCTTTCAGCCGCTCATCGACGTGGCGACCACCTGCACCGTGGCAGGACTCACAGCCGACGTTGGCGAGCTGTTTGCCTTGGAAGGCACGCTGGTAGCCGCTTTCTGCGCCGAAGCCCACGGTGTGGCAGCCGATGCAGTTCGGATCGGCATCCGAGTCACGTAGCTTCAGTGCTTCAAAGGCACGTGCATGGCCGCTTCGTTGCCAAATCGCATACTCCGCCGCGTGGCAGGCCGCGCAGGACTCACTGCCGCGAAAGGCCGACTGCATGCGCACGCCAGGCACAGCGTCTTTGCGCACACGCAACGGGTCGTCGATGGCCAGCTTGGCGGCTCGCACCTCATCACGATAGTCCTGGGCGTGTTGGAGGATGGTTTTATTCTCCGGGATCAGCTCATGCATGGTGAGGATCTCCTGCTTCGCGCCTTCCAAGGTGCCACGAGCGGTCAGGCGGGCTTCGAAAAGGCCCAGCGCACGGCTTTGATTTGTCGTCGCGAAAATGTAGGAGCGATTGGCCTTCATCAGATCCTGTGAAGGCTGCCGCACATCGCCACCTAGGATCACGGCAAACTCAAAGAAGCGTGCCGCCAGGGCCTGCATCGTGGCTTCATCCGCAAAGGCCAGCAGCACCAGCACATCGGCACCTTTTTTCAGTGCAGGCAGGTGCTGGCTGATGACGGAGGCGGGATCCAGCAGTGTGAGGCCCGCACCGAGCTTCGTTTCACCGACAGAGCGCGGATCGACGATGCCGATGACGCCGTACGTCACTCCGCCGGCCTGTACATGCAGCCAAGGCCGCGCCAGGGGCTGCTGCGTCGCTGCATCGGCGACGTTCGCACTCAGCATGGGCACGGGTGAGTCGGCGATGAGGCTGCGCAGCGTCTCCGCGCTCAGCGCGGCCTCTCGCTTGCCGAGATTCAGCGCATGAAAGCCACTCTCCGCAAAAGCACGTCGCACATGCCGATAGTGAATGACTTGGTAATCCTCTGCGCCGGTGATGGCATCCCCCGCATCGACGCGCAGTGACTCCAGCTTCTCCGCTGCAAAGACAGACTTCACGCGCGAAAGGCCGCCGCCTTGGCCTTCAAAGCAGCCACAGGGCTCGATGCGGCCTGAGACATCACAAGTGAGGTGAATGCGCAGGTCTTTAGGCGCGGGAGGCGGCGCTGGGGGCTTTTCACAACTCACCAGCACAGTCACGAGTAGTGGCAGCAGTGCGAGTCGTTCAATACAGCAGCGCATAGACCAGCAGATTGATGTTCATGAGCATGCTTTCATGCACTTCGTTACCACCGCAGCAGCAGCAGCCTTTGGTGTGATCGGTGTCGTTGAGCCCTTCGGCAGAGAAGACGAGGGCGAGGCGCCCGTCGATCTCGATGCCGTGGAGCATCGTGGTGCCGCCTTTTTTCTTCTCCAGGTGCAGGGCGGGCACTTTGTGGACCATGTCGAATATGGGATGCGTCATGGGGATGATTTTGAGCGGCGAGTCGGGCAGCACGCCTTCGATTTCGCGCTTGAAGGCGGCGACCCAGGGCTGGTCGGAGCAGCCAGGGCTGGCGACCATGAAGCCGCCGCGCTGGAGGTAGGAGCGCAGGTTCTCGCGCTCCTTCACGTTGAGCTTGAAGTCGCCAGTGCCGGTGAAGACGCAAAATGGCGTCTGAAACAGCTCTTCGTCGCCGAGTTTGAGCTTCAGAAACCTCGGCTCAATGTTCATGCCCGTGATCCGTGCGGTTTCGCCGAGGAAGTAGTCGGCAAAGCAGACCGAAGTCTTCTCATCCATCGAGTATACCAAGTTTCCGCAGGTGATGCGAAAGGGCGTCAAATCGGCTGCAAAGGCCGAAAAAGTCAAAAAAACGGCCCAAAGGCCAAACAACGCGGTTTTCATGGTTGGACGGGTTTTTCAGGTTGGGGAGGCAATGGAAGCGTTTTGCCCTTGGGGGCTGTAATGCGCTCAAAATAGGCCTCGGTGAGGCCGCGATACTGCTCGATGAGCGAGGCGGCAGGCACGGCATCGGTGGCGCGGTTCACCTCGGCGGCTCCGGTGCTCACATCGGACTTGGTGATGACGGGAGCGGCGGCTTCTGGGCTACCGGGTGGTGTTTGGCCATCACCCATGCCTTTGCTGACGCGGCCTAACGGTGGCTCGGCACCATAGACGTTCTGTGAGCCTGCGGGATCATCACCGCTCATGAATCCGCCCATGCCCATGCCTTCGGCACCACTGCGGCCTTTGCCTTGGCCGAATTTTTTGCTCTGCATCATCTGCTGGAACTGGGCACCCATGCCCATGCCGGGTTTCATGCACTGACTGAGGCTGAGGAATTGATCCAGCTCGTCGCTCATCGGCCCTTCGCCGCCTTTGCATTGGCCAAAGAGGGCCCGCATCTCCTGCTCCAGCCGCTGGGCACCCTGGTGGCCGCCTTTGCCGTCTCCTGCGAGCATTTTGCCTGCGGCGAGTCCGGCGAGGTGATCCATGCGCACTTGTTCGATGGCTTCGGCGAGTTTTTCGGCGCTGGAGGCGGCTTTGGGGAATTTCTCTCCGGCGGCTTGGGCGTCCTCGCGCAGTTGTTCGGCGAGTTGGCGCAGGTGCTCGCCGATTTCGCGTTCGGTGGCCCCGAGGTCTTGCACGGCGAGGCGGTCGGCTTCGCTGGGGTTCTTTTTGTTCAGGTAAGGCTCACTCTGCGCGGTGATCTCTTGCTGCTTTTCAAAGAGCGCTTTGAAAAGATTGAAGTCCTTCATGATCTCCTGGAGCTGCTGCATCTCGGCGATGGCTTTTTCGATCTTTTCTTGCGCTTCCTGCTGCGCACCGGCCATGCGCTCGTGGTGTTCTTTGGCGGCATCGGCCAGGGATTTTTCTGCGGACTGGCGGTCTTGTTGGTTTTGCTTCACGGAGTCGCGGATTTTTTGCGCTTCCTTCTTCAAGTCTTCAGCGAAACTCTTTTCGACTTCGTAGAGCGGGGATTCATCGACGAATTTTTCCATGCGCTCAGCGGACTTGAGCAGTTCTTCGTTCAGTTTGGCCTGCTCCTGTTTCAAAGCGTCCTTTTGCTTGGCGTCGGTGGCTTTGGCGGCTTGTTCGGCGAGCTGCTTTTGCTGGTCGAGGAGCTTTTGGTGCTCGCCCATGAGTGAGTCGTATTTTTTCTCCAAATCGGCCACTTCATGCTGCTGGCGGAGGAAGTCGTTGTACTGCGCTTTGGAGATGACGGTGAGCCTGCGAGTATCGGTGCGGGCGACGTGTGGCGGACTGGGGTGGGTGTCGATGGCCTCGGCAAAAAGGGTGATGACATCGCCCGCCTTGGCACCGGCGGCGAGTGGGGCGGTGAGCGTTTCCTGCCGCGTGATCTTGGTGAACTCACGCACGATGGGCGTATCGAAAACTCCGTTGCGGCTGATGTGCAGGCGCATGGTTTTCAGGCCGTAGTCGTCACTGGCGGCGATCTGGGCATTGAGATCATGGCCTTCGACGACGAAGCCATCCCGCTCAGGCGAGTGAATGGCGATCTGTGGTGCCAAATCATGCGTGACGGCAAAGGCGCTGGCCTTTTCGGCATCGGATGGGATGCCGCCGATGTCAGTGAGTGAAAAGCTCATGCGCCCACTGTCGGTGGCGATGAAGTGGCCGGTGACTTCATCCGGCTTTTCCGCGTCGGGCGTGAGCTGGATGGTCTGTGGGGCAGCGGAGGCTGTGGTGAGGATGATGGTGCCGTTTTTGAGCGGGCGGTTCGATCGTAGCCGGAAGTGGACATCGGAGCCTTTCAGGGCGCTGAGGCCTTCAAAGGCAAATTCGCCGCCTTTGGGCCGCAAACCGGTGTAGGCAGGCGGTGTGACGCTGACGTTGGTGGCGAGGAATTGCGGCGTGAGCATCACGGTGAGCGGATGGGCGCGGCTACGGCTCCAACTGCCTTTTGTGTGTGCGTGGATGAGGAGGTTGGTGCGCACGTCTTCGATCTTTTGCACGAAGACTCCCTTTTCCTCCGCGAACATGGGCAAGGTGATGGCTTTGTCCGGCTCACCGGGCGGGTGGGCGGTCAAAAACAGCTCATCGGGGTCATGCCCTGCCCAGCGGCACTTCACGGTGAAGCTCTCGCGGTAGAGCACGCTGGCACCGGTCACGGTGGGCTGCTCCAGCCAAAGCCGTGTCATGGAAAAGGGCGGATGATCCCCGAGTGGATCGAGAAAGCGGATCAAGGTGGTGGTGAAAGCCGTGAAGGTGAGTGCGGCGACGAGTACGAAGCCTGCGGTGGCCCACGCGGCATGCTTCGCACGGCGGGGCACATCAGGTTCGCGGGTGAGGGGCAGCATCTTCACCTCACGCACGCTGGCGGCGGCATCTTGGACGGCCTGCGCAGCGAGCGTGCGTGTGAGCTCGCTGGTGCTGGTGTTTTCACCCGCGAGGAATTTTTCCCGCAGTTGCAGTACATTGATGAGCTTGCTGCCCAGAGCGGGCTCGCGGCTTTCCAGCAGCCGCGCGGTGCGCTCGGGCGGGTTTTGCACCTTCCAGGCCTGCCAGAGGAGCCAGGTCAAAGCGCTGGCAATCACCGCAAGGGTGCCGAGAGCAAGCGTGAGCCGCGTGCGGGCCTCCAGGTGCAGAGTGACATCCGCGACGAGCAGCAGCGTGATGAGCAGCAGCAGCCATGGGATGCCGCGTAGCAGCCAGCCAAAGGCCCGCTGCCGCTGCCAGGCGCGATCCGCGCCTTGCAGCCGTGTCATGAGGTGTGAGAGCGAGTCGTTCATACTGAAAAAGTGGTCACGTCAGTCCCCAGCGACGGCGAAGATACCAGTCCAGCGCCAGCAGCGCTATGATCAAATAAAGCACCCAGGCATGATCCCATAGGCTGATGAGGCGATGACGTGGATCACCGCTGCGCAGCGACTCACGCAGCGTGGTGATGTAGTCGGCGAGATCGGTGGCCTCGATCATGCGACCGCCGCTGCTTTCAGCGAGTTTTTTCAAATAGGTGCGGTCGGTGGCGACTTCGGTGGATTCACGGTTTTCTTCAAAGACCATGAAGCGTGCGGTCTGCGTGCTGCCATCCGCCAGCCGTGTCTCCACGCGGTAACGGCCCTTTTTGGCCGGGACGTAGCGTGCCTCAAAGGCGAGAGGATCATCCGTGCGGCTCATGGTGACGGGCACGGGCGCATCATCGCCAGTGGTGATGCGTAACTGCGGCGTGGCGGGTGCAGCGCTGCCTTTTTTCAACTGCATGCGCAGGAAGATTTCCTGCCCGAGGGGCAAGTTCGCCGTGCTGGCGCGGAGTCGGTGTTGCGAGCCGGAAAAGTGCTCGGAGCCGGCGATCATCCACACCAGCACCTGATCCCAAAAGCGGTCAAAGAGCGAGTCACGCGCGGCATCGGCACTCTGAAAGGCCCAGTGCCACCAGTCACCCGCACCGAGGGCTAGCACCTGACCGCGACCGACCGGACGGTGGATGATGACATCCGCCCCAGTGCCGAGCACGGCATCCCGCGTGGCGGCCAGGGTAGCAGCGAGGGGCTGTTTTTCCTTCACACGCAGAGTGCTGGTGAGCGGAGGGAGCACACGCGTGCCGGTGCGGAAGCTCTCGAGCAACTGCATGGGCGCGGCGCTGCGGCCCTCGCGCTGGATTTGCAGGTCGGCGGTGACGGTGGGTGTGTCCTCCCAGGTCACGGGCTCCAAAATGGCCGCCGCAGTGGGATCGAGGCCACTTTTGCCACGCAGGCAGATGAGGCTGGCACCGGACACGCGCACGGCATCGACCAGCGCGGCCTGTTGCTCTTTGAGCAGGATTTGGCCACACTTCGCACCGAGGAGGATGATGTCATACGCGGCGAACTCCTGCGCGGTGGCTGGGAGCACGAGGCTGTCCTGGCCGGGCGTCTTGCGGATGCGGCGCAGGCGACCGGGGGCGAACTGGATGACGGCATCGAGGTCGATCTTGTCATTCCGCATGAGGCTACGCTGGATGAAGGTGCTGTCCCAGTAAGGATCGCCTTCGAGGAGGAGCACGCGCACTTTGTCATCGAGCACGTTGAGGTAGGTGATGGCGCTGTTGTTGGCGGTCTCGTTTTCGCGGTAGAGCGGCAGGGCGCGGACCTCGAACTCGACTTGGCCTGCCTGCTCCTCGGCGACGGTGAACTCGATGGGCACCTCCGCCTCCTGGCGTGTGGCGACTTGCTTAGAGTCCACCACTTTGCAATCACGCAGGAGCTGCACGGTGAGGAACTCATTCTCACAGCCAGTAAAGCGTGCGACGGTGCTGATGCGGCTCTTTTGACGCAGGTAGCAAAAGGGCTGGTTGTTGGTCATGCGCAGGCTGACATCACGCACCTGTCCGGCCGCCCCGATGGGCACGGTGATGATGGGTACGCTGCGTGCACGGGCTGCGAGCGCGGTCTTGGCCGCAGTGGTCATCTCAAAGTCATGGCCGTCTGTGATGAGCAGGAGCGCGGCGGCGGTCTCCTCACGCCGCAGGCTGTGCAGCATGGTGGTGACGGCATTGTGGACGCGGGTGTCGGTGCCTTCGGCACGCAGCGTGGGCAGATCTGCCACGCTGATGCCCCGCACCTCGTCATCAAAGGTGGAGAGGCGCAGGCGTAGCCGCTCGTCATCGAGTCCGGCCTCGCTGATGAGCTGCGCGGCGGCATCGATGCGCTTCACGGAGCGTGCGGCATCGGTTTGATTCATGCTGAGGCTGGTGTCGATGCCAGCGAGCACGACGATGTCTTTTTTCTCCTCCGGCAGCTCCACCCGCCGCGCGGGGCGCAGCAGGACCAGCAGCAGCAAGGCGACGCCGAGCAGGCGCATGAGTGTGAGCAGCAGCGCTTTGGCGTAACCGAGCCGCAAAGCATTGCGCAGGCCCAAAACACCGAAAAACAGCACACAAACCGCTGCGAGCACGCACCACTGTGGCCAGCCGGGAATGGGATCAAACTGGATGTCTGTGGGGATCATGCGGTTTTCCTCCTCACATGGGTTTGCAGCAGCGTTTCGACGGCCAGCAGCGCGAGCGCGGCCCACACGAACCAGTGAAATACCGGCGATCCGTGGGCGACCTCATGGTAATCGGTGCCGGTGGTGAGCTGGTGCGCGTTCACAGCGTCTTGCGCGGCCTGCTGCGGCACGGTGTCGCCTTCCAGCCGCCGCAGGTCACTTTCCTCCGGCGAGATGTTCGCGGCGAGGAGGGCGACGAGGCGCTTTTTCGCATCCAGCAGGGTGTAGAAGCCCGGTTCACGTGCGGAGATGCTGAGCATGACTCGCTGGCCATTGTTTGCGCGGTTTGAGAGGATGGGACGGCCCGCAGGACTGGTGAAGTCGGTTTTTTCGACCTCTGCTGCCCAGGCCTCTGTTTCCATGCTGTCTCCAGGTTCGTGACGGAGTGTGGAGGTGCGCTCGCCACTGAGCTGCGCGGTGATTTCCTGAATCCACGCGGGAAAGAGACGCTGGCGAGCGATGTTGCTGGCGATCTCCGCGACGCTGAAATTCCCCATCAGCAGTGTGCCGAGGCCGGGGGTGCCCTGCGCGAGTGCGGGTGTGCCATCCGCGTAGGTGAGCAGCACTTCGGCGCGGTCTGCGGCGGAGCATTGCCACGTCTCATAAAAGGAGAGTTGGGAGAGCCCGTCACGCCCCGTGCCGCGAAACAAGCGTAGGAAACGCGAATCGAACTGCCCAAAGGCGATTTGGGCTCCTTCGGCCCCTGGAGCGCTGACATCGCGCCGGGTGCTGAGGCGCAGCGGCACGGCATCCGGCTGCGTGAACCAATCTGCCAAGGAGCGGGCGTTTTCGGCATCAAATTCACCATCGAGGAAATAGAGTGCTCCGCCGCCGGACTTGAGAAAATCCGCCAAAGCTCGGATTTGCGGCTGGGGGAGCTTCCCGAGCCGCGTGAGCACGATTTTCGATGAGGAGGCCAAATCCGCCGGAGTGAGCGTGGTGGCCCGCACACGGCGTGGGAGCAGTGAACCGGCGTTTTCGGCGTAGGGATTGATCGCAGCCTCCAAAAAGCGCAGTGTGAGGCTGTCGTCCGCGTCATCGGTGGCGAGGATGACCTCCTCCTTCTCCGTCACATGCAGTGGCAGGTGAAAGGCATCATCCAGCGGCAGGGAGTCACCGTTTTTCAGCCGCACGATGAGGGTGTGCCATCCAGGGCCAGGGGCGCGGATTTGCATGGAGAGGCGCTGCACGGACCACGCAGCGGTCTGCGCCCGTGCCTCAAAGCTCACCCGGCCATCGATCACCGCCTCCAGCGGCTCATCGAGCGCTGTGGCACTGTGATTGGCGATTTGCACACTGAGGGTGACATCTCCGCCACTGAGCACCGCGCCGGAGCTGATCTCCGCGTGCGTGACCGCGCGGTTCGCCGCAGCGGGGGCCTGCGCATCCCCCACAGGCACGAAGAACACGCGGCAGTGCTGCGGTAGCGCGGTGAAGGCTGTGTCAGACCAGTTCGTGCGCTGGAAATCGGAGATGAAATAGACCTCAGAGGTGTCTTTGACCTCACGCAGCAGGGTGGCAGCGGTTTCGACCGCTTTGCTGAAGTCCGCCCGCTCATAGCCGGAGCCGAGGGTCTGGATGAAGGCGCGTGCAGCCGAGGTGTGGGTGGAAAAGTCGCTGAAACAGGCCGCGCTGTCACGCCCAGCGGCGATGACCTGCACCACATCCTCCGCGCCGAGGCTATCGAGAATGCGCAGCGCCTCCGCGCCTGCACGCCCACGTAGAGTCATGAGTCCATCCGGCTTCTCCATGCTGAAGCTGTGATCCAGCACGATGACGACATGCCGCAGCTGATTGGCCTGCGGTGGCGTGCCCCCCGTGCGCGGCAAAAATGGCTGCAAAAACGCCAGCAGTGCCAGCGCCGCGACGAGTACCCGCACCAGCGTGAGCAACCAGTGCCGCCAACGCATGAGCTTGCTGCGCTGCGCGATGCTTTTGCGAATGAACTCGACGGAGGAGAATAAAATGAGCCGCGGGAACTTCCGGTTGAGCAAATGAATCACCACCGGCACCGCGAGCAGCGGTGCCAGGATGGGGAGCAGAGGCAGGTTTTGGAAGAACATGGAAAACAGCGTGCGTTATTTGCGGCGGAAGCCCATGTAGGCTTCGATGGCGTCGAGGTAGGGAGCCTGCGTGTTCACGCTCTCGAAGGTGATGCGGCGGCGCAGGGCCTGGGTGCGAAGTTTTTCCGTGTGGGCTGCGATCTCGCGCTGGTAGGCGGCGCGGATCTCCTCTGGCTCGACTTGCACCTCCTGGTCGGTCTCCATGTCGCGAAAGCGGGCGACATTGAGCGCGGGGAGATCGAGCTCATCAGGATCGAGCACCTGAAGTAGCATCACCTCAAAGCCACGGTGCAAAAACTGCCCCAGGCCATCAAACATGGCATCGAGATCTGTGCCGAGGAAGTCACTCAGAATGACGATGCGTGCACGGCGACGGAGCTGCGCGGCGACTTGCTCTAAAGCACGCGGGATGTCCGTACGCCGCATGCTGGCGGTGAGTGCGGGCTTCTCCAGGCGCTGGAGCAGGCGGTGAATGTGCCGCCGAGTGCCGCCCGCTGGTGTGTGCGAGAGTAATCCGTCTGCGAAGAGCCCCATGGCGGCCTTATCCCCCTGGCGGATCATGAGATAGGCCAGCGCAGCGGCGATGCGGGCCACGCGTGAGTATTTCCGCTCCCGGTTTGGCACTGTGTAGTCCATGGACGGACTGGCATCGACGAGCAGATGCACGGTCATGTCGGTTTCCTCCAGGTATTTGCGCACATGGAGCTTTTTGGTCCGCGCATAGACCTTCCAGTCGATGTGCTCGATGTCATCACCGTGGGCGTAGGGCTTGTGCTCGATGAATTCGGCACTGAAGCCGAAGTGCGGCGACTTGTGCCTACCGGCGAACCAGCCCTCCACGACGGTGCGGGCAAAAATCATCAGATTTTCAAAACGAGCGAGCTCGGCCGGATTGAGGAACTGACTGGTGAAGAGGTTCGCCTTCTCACGGGAGGGCAAAGGAGGCGGAAGAGAGGATGGACGCGGCAGAGGCGGGGGAGACTGCGGCTGTGCCCAGGCCTGCGGGTGGTCGCGGGCCATGCGCAAAAGATCGCCGAATGATGTTCCCTGGCTCATGTGAAGTGGCGAGCGGGCTAGTAGGCGGGTTCTTTGACGTCCTTCATCACCATCTGGATGATGGCGTAGGCATCGTGGCCTTCGCCCGTGGCACGGTAATTGGGCACGATACGGTGCGGCAGCACGACCGGGCAGGCATCACGCACGTCACAGGTCTCTGGTGTGGATTTGCCTTGGAGCAGGGCGAGCGCTTTGGCACCCAAGACGAGGTATTGAGAGGCTCGCGGCCCGGCTCCCCACTCGATGTAGTTTTTGGCAGCACTGATTTTATCCGCAGAGGCTGGTCGTGTGGCGGTGCTGAGTGCGACGGCGTATTTCAGCACATGATCACTCACTGGCATGGCACGCACCAGCCGCTGGAGGGCGATGAGCGTGGACCCATCCGTCACAGGCTGGAGCGAGGCCGTCTCCTCCATCGTGGTGCGGCGGACGATCTCCACCTCCTCCGCTGGTGCGGGGTAATCCAGCTTCAAAGAGAACATGAACCGATCGAGCTGCGCCTCTGGCAGCGGGTAGGTGCCCTCATGCTCGATGGGATTCTGCGTGGCGACAACGAGGAAGGGCGCAGGCAGATCACGCGTGCGCCTGGCGACGGTGACGCGCCGCTCCTGCATGGCCTCCAACAGCGCAGACTGCGTCTTGGGCGGGGTGCGATTGATTTCATCGGCGAGCAGCAGATTGGTGAAAACAGGGCCCTCCTGGAACTCGAACTGGATGTGACCGGCCTCCTCTCGGAGTAACTCACTGCCGAGGATGTCGCCCGGCATGAGGTCCGGCGTGAACTGGATGCGCTTGAAGTCCATGCCCAGCGTGCTGGCGAGGGAGCGCACGAGCAGCGTCTTGGCCAGACCCGGCACTCCGATGAGCAAGCAGTGCCCATTGGCAAACAAAGCCGCCAAAAGCTGTCTCACGATGATTTCTTGGCCCACGATGGCCTTACCGAGCTCGTTGGTGAGGTGGTAAAAAACGGTCTGCGCATCCGCAGGCGTGAGGGTGGGAATCAAAGCAGCCGGGGCAGATGGAGCGGGGGTGGAGATCGAGTTCACGCAGTTTTTTGGGAGTGATGTGAGTGCAGTAAATGGATTCAGGATTTCCTGATGAAGGCGACAGCATTCTTTTTTCTCTGATCACGAGAGCCGAATGTTTTTCAGCTCTTAATCTTGGTGTGTTTACCAGAATGCCCGTCTGCCGACGAGTGAAAAGCCTGTGAAATGTTTCACAGTTCTGCCTCTGCGGTGTATTTAAACGATCACTTCCACCAGCGGCAATATGCCCCGCAGGGGACGGCAGGCACGCTTTCCGCGCCGGAAAGCAAAAGCTCGCCATGCTCGAAGGTGCCGCCGAAGATGCTCAAATCATGGCGCATGAGCTGGAGCAGCGTCGTCGGCCAGATGAAACCCTGACGGCACACCAGCACGACCCCCAGTGGTGTGTCGGAGAGGAGGCCACTCATTGTCGCTAGCAGGGCGGGGAGGCCGCGCTCGAGGTCAAAACCGTGCTTTGCCTCACGCGAGCTGTGAGGATCGAGAATGATCAAATCATGGCGCTGGTTTTGCAGCCGCTCACGCTGGGCGAATTTCACCGGATCATCTGCGACCCAGCGAATATCGCGTGAGGCGAGCGGATTGAGCGCGGCATTCTCCCGTGCACGCGAGAGAGACTCCGCTGAGGCCTCTACATGGGCGACGCTGGCACCGCCTGCCGCCGCTGCGAGCGTGTGACCGCCGACTCCGGCGAATAGATGCAGCACACGGGCGGGTCGGCGGTTCTTTGCCGCGTAGGCGGCACACATCTCTGTGACACGCTGCCATGAGTCACGCAGCTCTGGCCCGAGAGCACGGAAGCTGCCTCCTGCGCCACCGACTTGGAAAAGCAGCGTTCCTACACGGATTTTGATCGGAGTTTTGGCGGCTTGTTTGAGATCCTGCGATTTGCGCCAGTCGCCCCCGCCGAGTTTCCTCCGCCACCAGGCCTGTGAGCATGCTCGTGTAGTGACGTGGCCTCCGAGTCTCTCCAGCACACGACCTCCGCCGCTGTCGAGCAGCTCGTAGTTTTCATCGGTAGCTTGGGCGGGTGTCTTTTCTTCCATGCCTGGACCTCTGCATCGCCCCGCAGCGTGCTCAAGGACCATTCCAGAGATGATGAGCCGCCGGGTGCGGGGTTTGAGGAGGAAGCAGATGGCGCAGATCGCGGCGTCACTTCAGGGTGAGCTTCACCTGCTTGAAGTCGATGTTGGGCTGCTGGGAGAGTGCTTCGAGCGTGAGTGTGGCGGTCCCTTTGTCGAGGTGGAGGGTGCCCAGAGTAGCGGTGGCCCAGGTGCGGTCGCGGTAGCGTGCTTTGCCATCTTCGTCGCGGTGGGGAAGTGTAGCGAGAGGAGCCTCTGCGGCTGGGAGGGTGGCCATGAGCTGCGCGGAGGTGGTGCTGAGTCGCAGTTTGGCATCTGTGCTGGCGGCGTAGGAGATTTCGATTTCGTATGCGCCTGGGGTGTGGACTTCGAGTTCGAATCGAACCTGCGCTTTCGGTTGTGTCCAGTTCGTGAGCCAGTCATTGGCGAAGCCCGGTCCGCTCGCGAAATGGAGCGGTGCATCAAAATAGGCCTGCGGTGCATGCAGCTCGACCGGATTGTGCTCGGCATGGCCTACGGGCAGAGGCATGCGGCGTAGGCCGTCGTGGCGAATGTCGGCGAACCAGGCGTCATATTTTGCGGCGAGTTGTTCGACTAGGGCGGGTTGTTCCGCAGCGAGGTCATGTTCCTCAGCCGGGTCCGCCTCCATGTCGTAGAGTTGCCAGGGGGTGGCGCTGGCGTCATTGGCCTTGGCTTTGGAGCCACCAGATGAGCCTTTGATCTCACGCACGAGGCGGTGGCGCTGGGTGCGCACGGCACCGGGATATTTGTTGGTTTCGTTGATGGGATTGTGGGTGAAGAGCGTGCGCTCCGGCCATGCGGGAGTGGTGGGCGCTTCGAGCAGCGGGCGAAGGCTCAGGCCATCGAGCGGAGGGCCTGTCGGCCGCTCCACACCGCAGAGATCGAGCAGCGTGGGTAATACGTCGATGTGGGAGGCGATGTGGTGCACGACATGCGGCTGCCATTTGGCGGCAGGCCAGCGGATAAAGAGGGGCACGCGGCTACCACCCTCATGCACGCTGGTTTTGCCGCCACGCATGCCTGCGTTGTAGGTCTGGACACCTGCGGTGCCGCCATTGTCGGTCAAAAAGAGAACCAGAGTATTTTCGGCGAGTTTCAGCTCATCGAGTCGTGTGAGGATGCGGCCGATGTTTTCGTCGATGTTTTCGATCATGCCGTAAAAAGCGGCGACTTTGGCATCCATGCCCTTCGCTTTGAATTTATCGTAGTAGCGGTCTGGCACCTGATAGGGCGAGTGTGGCGCATTATAGGCCAGGTAGCAGAAAAAGGGCGTTTTCTGATGCGTGGTGATGTAGCGTAGCGCCTCGTCCGTGAGCACATCGGTGATGTAGCCGCGAGTGGGCTCGTGCTGCGATCCGCGGAGCAGGGTGGCGTCAAAGTAGTTATTCCAGTGGCCATTGGTGAAGCCGAAAAAGTCGGTGAAACCCTGCCCCTGCGGCGTGTAGGGGAATTGCTCGCCGTTGTGCCATTTCCCGATGCATGCAGTCTCGTAGCCAGCGCTGCGGAGAGTCTCCGCGAGGGTGGTCTCAGATGGTTTCATGGCCTCTTTGTTGTGCGTGACGCCGTGCACGCCCGTGCGTAGCGGCCAGCGGCCTGTGAGCAGCGCGGCTCGGGTCGGCGCACAGAATGAGTTCACGTAAAAGCGATCGAAGCGCACGCTTTCATGTCCCAAGTGGTCGATATGGGGCGTGTGGAGATGTGGATTGCCGTGGATGGAGAAGTCGCCGTATCCCTGGTCGTCGGTGACGATGAGCAGTACATTCGGCGGCGCGGAAAAGGCGATGAGCAGTGGGAAGAAAACGGCGCAGATGAGGAGACGGCACATGGTGAGCTGGATGGGGGCAGAGTACAGAGACGCTAAACGATCTGGAGGTGGAAAACTCGCTCCCGGTGGCTTCGTTCTCACTGCATGACATCCGCCGCGCCCGATTTTCTCCACGTCTCCCGACGCCAATTCTTCAGTCACAGCATGGTGGGCAGTGCGGCACTGAGCACGCTGCTCTCGCGGGATCTCACTGCGGCGGAAATGGCTCCAAAACCGCATTTTGCGCCACGGGCAAAGCATGTGATCTACCTGCACATGATCGGGGCACCCTCGCAGCTCGATCTTTTCGACTACAAGCCGCTGCTCCAGAAGCTGGATGACGAAAAGTGCCCCGAAGAGCTCACCAAAGGAAAGCGCTTCGCCTTCATCGGCGGTGAAATGCGCCTCGCGGGCACAGAGTTTCAATTCAAGCGCCACGGGCAGAGTGGGCTCGAGTTGAGCGAGCTACTGCCCCACCTCGGCAGCATCGCCGATGACGTCTGCGTGGTGCGCAGTCTGCACACCAATGAGATCAATCACGCCCCCGCGCAGATGTTTCTCCACACCGGCTTCGGTCAAGGCGGCAGGCCCAGCATGGGATCGTGGGTGACATACGGCTTAGGCAGTGAGAATCGCGATCTACCCAGCTATGTCGTGCTTTTGTCTGGTCCAGCAGGGGGCGCAGGCAGCACGCTGTGGAGCACGGGCTTCCTGCCCAGTGTGCATCAGGGCGTGCAGTTCCGCAGCAGCGGAGAGCCCGTGCTGTTCCTCACCAATCCACCCGGACACGGCAGCAAAGACCGCCGCCGTGTGCTCGACGCCGTCAAATCGCTCAATGAGCAGCAACTCACCGCCGTGGGTGATCCAGAGATCGCCACACGCATCAGCCAATATGAAATGGCCTACCGCATGCAGGCCAGCGTGCCCGAGCTGATGGACATCAGCCGCGAAAATGCCGCCACACTGGAAATGTACGGCGCCAAGCCCGGCGCAGCCTCCTTCGCCAACAACTGCCTCCTCGCACGCCGCCTCATCGAGCGTGGTGTGCGCATGGTGCAGCTCTTTGACAGCGACTGGGACCACCACGGCGGCCTAGCCAAGCGCCTGCGTGAAAAAGCCAAAGACGTCGATCAGCCCATGGCCGCCCTCGTGCGTGATCTGAAGCAGCGCGGCCTGCTCGATGAGACACTCGTCGTCTGGGGTGCAGAATTCGGCCGCACGCCGCTGCGCCAGGGAGCCAACGCCGATGGCACCAAGACCTCCGCTGGCCGTGATCATCATAAAGACGCCTACACCATGTGGATGGCCGGAGGCGGCATCAAGCCGGGCACCAGCTACGGCAAAACAGACGACTACGGCTTCAACATCGCCGAAAACCCCGTCCACACACATGATCTGAACGCCACGCTCCTGCACCTCCTCGGCATCGACCATGAGCGCCTCACCTTCCGCTACCAAGGCCGCGACTACCGCCTCACCGACATCCACGGCGAGCTCGTGCCAGGCATCATCGCGTGACGAAGAAACAGCAGAGTACGGAAAGATTGACGATTGAAGAACAATCGATTGCTGATGGTTGAGGTGCTTTGTCCTCCGTAGAAACCGGCATGGACTTCCAAAATCAGCAATCGAGTGATCATCAATCGTCAATCCGAGAGGTTCTCACTGACTTTTTGCGCTCACATCTATGAATGAAGCCTCTGTGCTTCTCTGTGTCCTCTGTGGTTGAACTCATCGTGTTCTACCACAGAGCACCGGAGCCCAAGGCGGCTTGATTGTGGGACGGAGAGTAACTTTTGAGTGTATCCACAGATTGCGCAGATTGAAGCCCATCTGCGTCATCTGAGAAATCAGTGGATAAAAATCCAAGTTATTCGGGAGGGCACCGAGAGACACAGGGCTTGAGGAGAGTTCGGGAAAGGTGCCGAAAGTGAGAGATTTCATCATTGCATTACAACGAGCATTTGCCGCCGTCACTGCATCTGCTTTCCTGTGTCGATGAAGCCCCTTCTTCTGTTTTCTGTCTTTTCCGCGTGTTCCGTAGGCCTGCTCTCTGCGCAGGAGCCACGCAGCATCAGCGGCATCAGCGGCATCTATCCGTCGCTCGCCATGTTTAATAATGAGGGCGAGTGCGGCACGGGCGCGGTGGTGCCGTGGGCGGATCGCTTGTGGGTCATCACTTACGGGCCGCATCTGCCGTTCGGATCGAGTGACAAGCTCTATGAAATCACGCCGGAGCTTTCTCAAATCGTGCGTCCAGAAAGCGTCGGCGGCACACCGGCGAATCGCATGATCCACACCGAATCACAGCAGCTTTTCATCGGGCCGTATGTCATCGACGCAGAGCGAAAGGTGCGAGTGATCCCGCCGAGCATCATGCCGGGCCGCCTCACCGGCAATGCGAGGCACCTGACCGATCCCGTAGGAAAAATATACTACGCCACGATGGAGGAAGGCCTCTACGAGGTCGATGTGAAGACGCTGGCCGTGAAAAACTTCATCCGCGACGGCAACGGTGTCAAAAAGGGCTTCAAAGTCGAGACACCGCTCTCCGATTTGAACTCCCAACTGCCTGGCTACCACGGCAAGGGGCTCTACACCTCCCAAGGCCGCGTCATTTACGCGAACAACGGCGACCGCGACAAACGCGTGCTCACCGATCCCACCACGCCCAGCGGCGCTCTCGGCGAATGGACCGGCAGTGGCGATTGGCAGCTCGTGCGGCGGAATCAGTTCACCGAGGTCACTGGCCCCGGCGGAATTCACGGCAGCGATGCGAAGGCGCCAGTGTGGAGCATCGGCTGGGATGCGAAGTCGCTCATCCTCATGCTGCTCGACGGCGGTAAGTGGCAGTCCTTTCGTCTGCCCAAAGTCAGTCACAGTTACGACGGTGCACACGGTTGGAACACCGAGTGGCCGCGCATCCGCGACATCGGCGAGGATAACCTGCTCATGACCATGCACGGTGCCTTCTGGAGCTTCCCGAAAACCTTTTCCGCCGCGAACACGAACGGCATCCGCGCCCGCAGCGCCTACCTGAAGGTCATCGGCGACTTCACCCGATGGAACGACCGACTCGTCTTCGGCTGCGATGACTCCGCGAAGTCCGAGTTCCTCAACAAGCGCAGCGTGAAGGGGAAAATCGACAGCATCGGCCAGTCGCAGAGCAACCTGTGGTTCACCAGCCCCGAAACACCGAACAAACTCGGCCCCGCACATGCGAGCGGTGCGGTGTGGCTTCATGACAGCGTGAAGGCAGGCGATGAGAGCGATCCTTTCCTCGTCGAGGGTTGGAAGCATCGCGGCGTGTGGCACATCGACCATACCACAGGCGAATCGAAGCGCATCGACATCACCAGCGATGAAGAATGGCTCACCGTGAAGGCCGAAAAGGACTGCAAAGACTTCTCCGTGCTCATCACGCTCTCGAATGGCGAATCTCGCGGCACCGAGCCCGATGCCATTTTCGACGGCATCGCCCGAATTGGCGATGAAAACGCTCAAACCGGCCTTTTCCGCCCACGCGGCGAAAACAAGCGCACGCTGAGTTTGGCGACGAAAGACGGCTACTACGAGATGGGAGCCGATTTGGCCCTCAAACGCGTCGAAGATGCCAAAGCGAAGGCCTTTGTCGAAAAAGCCGTAGCCCTGCCGAAGAACGTCATCATGCTCGATGAGGCCAGTGTGCTCGTCGTCGATGATCGCGGCCGCCGCTGGCGCCTGCCGCGTGCTTCGAAGGCCTACGATGGCCCCACGAACGCTAGCGAGCTGCGTGTGTGTCGTGAAGTCGCCACCGAGCGAGACATGCTCAGCGCCTGCGGCACTTTCTTTGAGCTGCCCGCCGAAAACGCCGATGGCTTCGCGAAGATCCGCCCGATTTGCTCGCACAATCTGCGCGTCACCGATTTCGGCGGCTATCGCGGCCTCTTCATCATGAGCGGCATCAAATCCGACGCCAAAGCTAGCGACCACATCCTGCGCAGCGACGACGGCAAAGCCGCGCTTTGGGCCGGAGCCATCGACGACCTCTGGAAGCTCGGCAAACCCCGTGGCGAAGGCGGCCCGTGGAAGTCCACGAAGGTCAAAGCCGGTCAAAAAAGCGATCCCTACCTCATGTGGGCCTACGATCAGCGCACGCTCACGCTCAGCCATGATCAAAACGAGCCTGTGAGCTTCCACATTGAGCTCGATCTCACCGGCACCGGCTTGTGGGTCACGCACAAGCAGCACGAAATCTCCCCCGGCGAGGAAATCGCTTTCACCTTCGACCCCGCCATCCAAGCCCGCTGGCTCCGCGTCACCACCGACAAAGCCTGCGCCGCGACGGCGTGGCTGAAGTATGAGTGATCGGTGTCTTCAGGAAATCAGATGCCACACTGGAAAACGACTGCATACCTCGTTCAAAATTTTTGCCGAATCCTGCTCTTGGACGATTAGCGATGGAAGCTGTCGAATCCACTCCAGTTCTCGCTCAATATCCTGCTCGGAGGGTAGGTTGTCTTCATCCACAAGACTGCGCACATGAGAAGGCAACTGCTCAGCAATGCTCCAAAGTTCATCAAGTGGTTGCTCCGAGCAATCCACGCACGTCTGTAGTGCGTCGATCATGACGCACCCGAGGAGCAGAATACAGAAAGAGGCGTCTCCATACGGGGGGGGGGATGCAAGAGCTGAGATCAGGAGTCGCTTCCTGTAGCCTAAACTGAAGCGTCAACACCGTGTCCTCTGGAATTGGGCGTTCCGTTGCCAAAGCCTCGAGCCAAGCTTCTTCCAAGCAATTCAAAAGATATTGCCAATCTGAGCGCCATTTCGCGGCGTATTCGATTTCTATATAGTGCATGGCACGACATTGAAACACAGCACCCACAAGCCACCGCTTTTCCAAAGCCACCTGATGCAGTGGGTTTCGCTCATGTTGAAAGTTAGACATATCGAGCGTGAATGAATTAGATTGTGCTCAGAGACGCATGTGCCGCAAAAGGTCGTGTATTGCTACATATACCTTAAAACCTGCGTCGATCCAAGTCACAGAACCTCTGATTGACAACTCTGGGCCAGAGGAGCATCCCGAGTCATGGGACTAGAAAGCGTTGAACTCGTCATGAGCTTCGAAGAGGAGTTCGATATCTCCATTCCTGATTCGGCGGCTGAAAAAATGGCCACCCCTAAGGATGTCGTCGAGTTTGTGGTTCAGCGTTTGAAGGCTGATAATCGCACCATGCCCCGACATGAAGTCTCGGCCCGTATCAAGCAGATCGTTCTCGATAAAATCGGCCTCTCGGAATCGGCCTACAGCGAAGAAAAGCGCTTCATCCAAGACTTTGGCATCGACTGATGCCCCGTCCACGCCATGCTCACAGACGCTTGATGCGGATGTTGCGGTATAGAACGAGGTCGTTGTGTCCGGCGAAGCCGAAGTGGCCGCTGGTGCGGTCTTTGCCGGGGTGAGGTTTTTTGCCCATGACCTCGTCCATGTTCACTTTGCTGAGATCGCAGTCGAGGATGGTCTCGCCGTTGAGCACGACTTTGATGGTGGAGCCTTTGACGGTGACTTCTTGCACGTTCCACTCGCCTGCGGGCTTCAGATGACCGCGTTTCGCGGCTACCATGCCGTAGGCGGAGCCGTGATACTGGCGGGGATCGAGCTTCGCATACTTCGGTGCATCGTTGTCGAGCACCTGGAGCTCGCACATGCCGACATACGCGGTGTCGCCGCTGCCGGGGTAGCGGATCGCGAGACCGTTGTTCGAGCCTGCGGGGATCATGACCTCCAGCCGCACGGTGAAGTCAGCATATTCCTCCGCCGAGTAGATGGTGCCGCCTTTGCCTGCCTTGCATGCGATCGCGCCGTTCTTCACCTCGTAGTTTTCCACCGGGCCCTTCCAGCCGGTGAAGTCTTTGCCATTGAAGAGAGGCGTGAAGCCTTCCTCATCGGCGGAGAAGGCGGTGGTGGCAAAGGCGGCGAGAGCGAGCAGGAGGCGACGGGTGAGTTTCATGGTGCGTGGAATCAGGAAGCGATCTTCAAACGGCCGCATTAGCAGAAAGGTTTCGTTGGTCGCCGCCAAACCGCGCATACAACGTCTGCACTGCGACGGCGTGGCTGAAATATGAGTGAGGATGAGGTGAAAAACCTTACAGGTGCATCTTTGGCTAGCGAAGGATGCACCATGGTTTGAGCCTAGATTTCAAAAGGGGCTTTCTATCACGGGTGAACGGGGTATATCAGAAGTGAACAGGAAGGAGCGTATATATACCATGAGCGATCCTACTTTAGCCCAGACGACGCCGAAGCTCGACCATGGGGTTATTGGTAACGGACGTGTGCTGGCGCTGATCTCACCGACGAGTGCCATTGAGTGGCTGTGCATGCCGCGCTTTGATTCGCCTTCCGTCTTTGCACGCATCCTGGATCGCGAGAGCGGTGGGACTTTCATCATCGAGCATGCTTCGGGTGAAGTGCGTGGGCAGTCGGAGTATCTCACGAACACGAATGTGCTGCGCACGGTCTTTGAGATGGATGATGCGGCGTGGGAGGTGCTCGATTTTGCTCCGCGTTTGTTGGATGGCATGGAGGTGCGTGCGCCCTTTGAGCTAGCACGGCTGGTGCGGCCACTGCGGGGACATCCACGGCTGCGGGTGCGGTTTGATCCACGGCCGGACTATGGGCGTGCGGTGGTGCAGATCATGCCGGCGGGAGATTGTCTGCTGATTACGGGCGGGGAGGAGCCTCTGCGGCTCTTTACGGATGTGCCGATGCCTTATGTGACTGGTGGGCGGGAGTTCGCACTGGATAAGCCGATGTTCTTCTCGCTGGTCTGCGGCGGCACTCGGCAGCGGACTACGCTGTGGAATGTGCTGGAGCAGTTCGAGCGCACGGTGGAAACGTGGCGTCGCTGGGCGATGACGTGTGCGCTGCCGACCTTCGCGGCTGATGCGGTGCTGCGCTCCGCGCTGGTGCTGAAGCTCCATCAATACCACGACACGGGCGCGATCATCGCGGCGACGACGACGAGCATCCCGGAGGCGATCGGGACGCAGCGGACATGGGATTACCGCTACTGCTGGCTGCGGGATGCGGCCTTTGTGGTGGAGGCGCTGCGACGCATCTCTCATCTGCGGGAAGGGGAGGAATTCCTCCGCTACCTGCGAGATGTGGCGGAGGCGGGGCCGCTGCAGCCGCTCTACGGCATCGGTGGAGAGCGTGATCTGCGTGAGGAGACGCTCGATCATCTCGCGGGCTTCGCCAATACCAAGCCGGTGCGTGTGGGCAATCAAGCTGCCGAGCAGCGACAAAATGATCTGATGGGTGAGGTCATCCTCTGCCTGGAGACGCTGCTCACAGACCCACGGCTCGCGCACCTTCGTGGTGGGGATTATTTCCCGCTCGTGCAGCGGCTGGTGGAGGAGGCCATCGTCGCAGCGCCCACGCTGGATACGGGCATCTGGGAGTTCCGGCAGATGCCGCGGGCCTACACGTTCTCTCGGGCGATGTGCTGGGTAGCCATCGAGCGTGGTGCGAAGCTGGCAGACCACCTCGGGGAATGCGAGCACGCTGCACGCTGGAGAAAGATCGCCGATGAGGAGCGTGAACTCGTCCTGGCTCGTGGCTACAATGCGAAGCTGGGATTCTTCACGCAGGCGCTGGATGGCGAGTATCCTGATGCCTCGCTGCTGCTGCTGCCCACGCTGGGCATCATCAGTGCGACGGATGCACGCTTCATCTCCACGGTGGAGGCGTATGAGCGACTGCTCGCGCCGGATGGCTTCATGAAGCGCTACATCAATCCCGATGACTTCGGTGATACCTCCAGCGCCTTCACCATCTGCTCGTTCTGGTGGTGTGAGGCTTTGGCCCTCATGGGACGGCTGGATGATGCAGTAGCGCTCTTTCAGCGGCTGATGAGATGTGCCAATCCGCTCGGTCTTTTCTCCGAAGACATCGAGCCCGCAGACGGCACGATGCTGGGCAACTTCCCGCAGGCCTACACGCACGTCGGCCTCATCCATGCGGCCATGACCATCTCGGAGCTGCTGGAGGCCCGCGATGGCAAGGTGCGGGCCTGGACTTGACCCCCCCCGACTCCCATGAACCGCTTCCTCATCGTCTCGAATCGGCTGCCTGTGACCGTGGAGGTCCAGCATGATGCCTTTTCTCTGAAACCCTCTGTGGGTGGGCTGGCGACGGCCATGGCAGGCCTCGGCGGAGGAGAGAGTGAGATGCGCTGGATCGGCTGGCCAGGTGATACGAATGCGCTGAGCCCGGAGACACGCACACGACTGGACAGCGAGCTACTGGAGCAGGGCCTCGTCGCCGTGCATCTCGCCAGCGAGGACGTGCATGGCTTCTACGAAGGCTTCTCCAATGGCGTGCTCTGGCCGCTGTTTCACTACCAGATCGGTCGAGTGAATATGGATGCCTGGCGTGACTGGGAGGCCTACGAGCGGGTCAATCGCCAGTTCGCCGAGGCCATCGCTGCGCA
Source organism: Verrucomicrobiaceae bacterium (assembly GCA_016713035.1). Classification (NCBI taxonomy): domain Bacteria; kingdom Pseudomonadati; phylum Verrucomicrobiota; class Verrucomicrobiia; order Verrucomicrobiales; family Verrucomicrobiaceae; species Verrucomicrobiaceae bacterium. The sequence goes on along the minus strand of JADJPW010000009.1, from coordinate 261,400 downwards.
GTGGCGTGAGGGCGACCGCATCTGGATCCACGACTACCAGCTCATGCTCGTCCCCGCCATGGTGCGCAGCCTCGTGCCGCGTGCCTGCATTGGTTTCTTCCTGCACATCCCGTTTCCATCGCTGGAGGTCTTCCGCACGCTGCCCTGGCGGCATCAGGTGCTGGAGGGGCTGCTAGGGGCAGACGTCATCGGCTTTCACACCTATGGCTATCAGCGGCACTTCGCTTTTTGCCTGCTGCGCATGAAAGGCATCGACGTGGTGGTGGATGAGTTTCACTGGCAGGACCACATCGCACGACTCGGAACCTTCCCCATCAGCATCCATACGCAGGAGTTCATTGACCGCGCCAGCCAGCCCGAGGTGGACGAAGAGGCCGCGAAGATCCTCGCCCGCGCTCCAGGCATGCAGTTGCTCCTCGGCGTGGATCGGCTGGATTACAGCAAGGGTCTGCACCGCCGATTCCTCGCCATCGAGCGCTTGCTAGAGATCGCACCGCAGCTCGTGGGGAAAATCCGCTTCGTGCAAGTCGCCGTGCCCTCACGCACCAATGTGGAAACCTATGCAGAGTTCCGCAGGCAGCTCGATGAGCTCGCTGGGCGCATCAATGCACGCTTCTCCACCACCGACTGGTCGCCCATCCAGTATCTCTACCGCAGCGTCACTCCCACAGAGCTCGTCTCGCTCTACCGTGCCGCAGACGTGATGGTCGTCACTCCGCTGCGTGATGGCATGAACCTCGTGGCCAAGGAATACGTCGCCTGCCGCATCCATGATGACGGCGTGCTAGTCCTCAGCGAACTCGCAGGTGCAGCCTGGGAGCTGGGCGAGGCCGTCCAGGTGAATCCCTACAATGTCCATGAGACCGCCATCGCCATCCGTGATGCCCTGCACATGCCCCCTGAGGAGCAACGCCAGCGGATGCAGCCCATGCGCCAGCGCATCCGCGAGTGGGACGTCCACGCCTGGGTGCGCAGCTTCGCCAGCGCCCTCGATGCCGCCGCCATCCAGCTTATGGAAGCTCCCGCCGCCAACAATCCGCCCACCGCCAGCGAGCTCGCTCTCATGCGCCACGCACGGCGGCTCCACCTGCTGCTCGACTACGATGGCACACTCGTCCCCTTTGCCACACGACCAGAGCTGGCACAGCCGGATGCTGCCCTGCTCGATCTGCTCGCCGCCCTCGCCGCAGATCCACGCATCAGCCTGCACATCACCAGCGGGCGTCCGCGTGATACCATGGAGAAATGGTTTGGCCATCTCCGCGCCGGCCTGCATGCCGAGCACGGCTTCTGGAGCCGCGCCGCGGGCTCCGAGTGGCGAGCGAACGCCATCGTGCGCTCTGGCTGGAAGGACCGCATCCGCCCCATCATGGAGAGCTTCTCACGCTGCACACCAGGCTCCTTTGTGGAGGAAAAAGAGGCCTCGCTCTGTTGGCATTATCGCCAGGCCGACCCAGTTCAGGGCGACATGCAGAGTCGCGAGCTCACACTCCATCTCACCAGCTTCCTCGCAAATCTACCTGTCGAGGTCATGCCCGGTCAGTGCATCGTCGAAGTCCGCCAGCACGGTGTGAACAAAGGCATCGTCCTACCCGCCATCCTCGCCTCCATGATCGCCTCGCCCCAGGAGTTCATCGTCGCCCTCGGTGATGACCGCACGGACGAGGATCTCTTCGCCGCGCTGCCAAAGCACTGCTTCAGCATCAAAGTCGGCAGCGGCACCACCGTCGCCGCCCGCCGGCTCCCAGACCCAGAGGCCGTCCGGCTCTTCCTACGCGGATTGATCCAGCCATGCAGCAGTGGAAGCGAGACAGCGCCAAAAACTCCCTCATGAAGTGCCCAGAGCACCTCCTAGCAGCCCGTAAAATCACAAAACTTGCGGCGAAAGCGCACAATCGCACCTCCTGGATCGTTTCGGCCCCATGCGCCGCCTTTTTATTGTCTATCCGCTGATGGTTACCTCCGCTTTGGCCCTTGAGCCGAAAGTGCGGCCTCTGCTCGATGCACACTGCATCGAGTGCCACGGCGAGGATGTGCAAAAGGGCAAGCTGCGCCTCGATGGCCAGGTGAGTCTGAGCACATGGGTGAAAGTGCATGACCGCATCGCAGCAGGCGAGATGCCCCCAAAGAAATCGGAACAGCCTCTACCGGCCCTGCGTGATGCATCGCTGCAAATCCTGCACGACGCACTCCACGCGGACTCTTTGGAAAAACAACGCACCCAGGGCCGCGTGCTGGTGCGTCGCCTCAATAGCACCGAATATGAAAACACCGTGCGCGGACTCGTCGGCACGCAGGTGAAGCTCAAAGAACTGCTGCCAGAGGAAAACAGCGCAGGTGGCTTTGATAATGTCAGCGCCGTGCTCGATCTCTCATCCACCCATTTGCTGCTCTACCAGGAAGCAGCGGAAAAGGCCGTGGCCTCCGCTATCCCGATCCATCCTCATCTGCCGCTCAAAGATCGCCGCACAGGCCGCCAGATCGCCGACAACGGCAACAACTTCAAACAGACGCTCACACGCAGTTGCATGCTGAAAGGCGATGCACTGGTGGTTTACAGCAAACTGCCGCGCTACGGCCTCGTCACCACGCCGCATGTCACGGGGGCGGGACGTTACAAGGTGCGCATGTCCGCTTGCGCCGTCGGCGCGGCGAATCTGCCTGTGCCCGTGGCCTACAGCACCGTGGATCGCGGACGCGAGCCGCCAGTGGTCCGCGAAATCGTCGATCTCCCGCCTGGAGCACCGCAATTGATCGAAACAGAGATCGATCTCGCGGCGGGCGAGGCTTTTGTGCTGCAACTGCTGCTCAACTGGGACATCCGCGCCACCAAGAAACCCATCGAAGACCACACTGGCCCCGGCTTTCTCATCGAATGGCTCGAAATCGAAGGCCCCGTCGATGAATTCCCCTCGCAGGCCTATCGCACGCTGTTTGGCACTGCCGAGCTGATGCCGCGCTCTGTCGCCAAAGCCAAAGCGGAAGGCAAAAAAACGCAGGACTGGAGCAAGCGCCAAAACATCTACCAATGGCTCAACGACCCGCTCGAGCCCGTCAGCGCCACACCAAAGGAGGATGCCGACAAACTGCTCCGCGCCTTCATCCCGCGTGCGTTTCGTCGCTCCGTGGATGAGGGCACGCTGAATCGATTCATCGGCAAAGTGCACGCCAAGCTCGATGCCGGCGAGAGCTTCGTGAACGCGATGACTTACGGCTACAAGAGCGTGCTCACCTCGCCCTCCTTTCTCTTCTTCCAAGAGTCACCTGGCACGCTCGACTCCAACGCCCTCGCAAACCGCCTCGCCTATTTTCTCACCTCCCTGCCACCAGACGCGGAACTGCTCGCATCAGACCTCACCCAGCCCGATGTGCTGCGCCAGCAAACCGAGCGCCTGCTCAAATCACCGCACTCTCGCAGCTTCATAGAAAACTTCACCGGCCAGTGGCTCGAGCTCCGTAAAATGGACGCCACCATCCCCGATCCGAATCTGTATGGCGACTTCGACGGCACGCTTCTCTGGTCCATGCCCGAGGAGACACGCCGCTTCTTCGGCGACGTGCTGCAAAACGACCGCAGCGTGCTCGAGTTCGTCGATTCGTCGTGGACCCTCGTGAATCGCCGCCTCGCGGAGCACTACGGCATTGTTGAGGCCTTTGAGGCTGCTACTCCGACCGCTGCATCCGCTGATCAAGTCACTCCCTCCGAGTTCCGCCGCGTAAACCTCCCCGCAGACTCGCATCGCGGTGGTGTGATGACTCAGGGCAGCGTGCTCAAAGTCACTGCCGATGGCACCCGCACCTCGCCCGTGCTGCGCGGCAAGTGGGTGCTGGAGCACATCCTCGGCAAAGCGCCGCCACCGCCGCCACCGGACGTGCCCGCCATCGAGCCAGACATCCGCGGAGCCACCACCATCCGCCAGCAGCTCGACAAGCACCGCAGCATCGCCAGTTGCAATTCCTGCCATCAGCATATCGACCCGCCGGGCTTCGCCTTGGAGTCCTTTGACCCCATCGGCGGCTACCGCGAGTTCTACCGCGCCTCCGCCCGCACGCAGGCCGGCATCGTGCAGCTTGCTGGCTACACCGGCCGTGCCTTCTACCGCGGCCCCGATGTCGAAAAAGGCGGCGTCACTCACGATGGCAAAACTTTCACCACCATCGAGGACTACAAGCGCCTCCTCCTCGCCGATCCCGATCAAATCGCCCGCAACCTCGCCGAAAAACTCCTCACCTACGCCACCGGCGCCGAGCCCCAATTCGCCGACCGCGAAGTCATCGAGCAAATCGTCGCCAAGGTGAAAACGAAGAACTATGGCTTCCGCACGCTCGTTCATGAGATCGTGCAGAGCCGCCCGTTTAGGAACAAATAACCACGCCACCGCCATGCCACGCCCCATTCTCGACCGCCGCACGTTTTTGCGCTCCTCCGGCATTGCCATCGGGCTGCCGTTTCTCGATGCGATGATGCCTGTGAGCGCTGTGGAGGCGAAAAAGGCCGCCACGGCACCGAAACGGCTGCTTTTGATCGGTCGGCCGCTGGGGATGCATGCGCCGAATTTTTTCCCCGCAGACGCTGGGCGCGAGTACACGCCGAGTCGCTATTTGAAGCTGATGCAAAGCTGCCGCGAGCATTTCACCGTCTTCTCCGGGCTCTCGCATCGCTACGGCGCGGGGCATTATGCGGAGGTCGGACTCTTCACTGGCGTGCACCCCGACTTCATCCGCCCCAATGACATCAAAAACAGCATCTCGCTCGATCAGGAGGTCGCCTCACACCTCGCGGGGCAGACGCGGTTCAACTCGCTCGTGCTCGGGGGAGGCAGCGCGGCGTGGAACCGGCGCGGGGTGCGGCTGCCAGCAGAGCAGCGTGTGAGCAGCGTCTTTAAGCAGCTCTTCATCCAGGGCACCGCCGATGAGGCCGCGCGGGAGATGCGGCGCATCAAGGATGGCCAGAGCATCCTCGATGATGTGCGTGACCAGCTCGGCAGCCTGAATGCCAAGCTCGGCAGTGCGGACCGTGAGCGGGTCGATCTGTATGTCTCCTCCATCCGCGAGGCGGAGCAGAAGCTCCAGCAGGATGAGAGCTGGCAACTCACTCCGAAGCCCCAAGTCACGCTGAAGCCGCCGCAGGAGCTCAGCGGGGCGCAGCTCGTCGAGCGCAGCCGCCAGTGGTATGATCTGGTGCACCTCGCCTTTCAAACGGATAGCACGCGCGTCGTCTCACTCTGGCTGGGATCGCAGGACAAGCCGGAGATCCAAGGCGTGAACATCGGCCACCATGACGCCTCACATCACGGCCAAGATCCCGCGAAGCTGGAGCAGCTCGCGCTCATTGAGGAGGCGGAGATGCGGGTGTTTGGCGAGTTCTTGGACAAAATGAAGGCCAGCAAGGAGGGCGAGAGCAGCCTGCTAGATCGCTCCTCCATCTTCCACTCCAGCAACCTCGGCAACGCATCGAACCACGACAACATGAACCTGCCCATCATCCTCGCCGGCGGCGGCTACAAGCACGCAGGCCACATCGCGCATGACAAGCAGAACAACACCTTCCTCTCGAACCTCTTCCTGCGCATGGCCCAGCAGATGGACATCGAGTTGGAGAAATTCGGCGCGAGCACCGGTGTGTTGAGTGAGATCTAATCTGCCTCACTTTTTGGGCTTCAAAAACAGCACCTCCGCCCGCTCGATCCAGCCTTTCCGCAGGTCCATGCGGAACCAGCCATCGCTGTTCTTCGCGTTGATGCGGCAGCCGCTGCGTGGGCCGAATTCCTTGAGGTCATACTGCGCCCAGGTTTTGCCTGCGTCACCGGACCAGATGATGCCACAGCCGTAGGGTGAGGCCGGGGCGCAGTGCGTGGCGACGAAGACGCCATCCTGCACGAGCATGTTCGCGGACTCATAGCCGGGGTTGAAGAGCAGCGTGTGCTTCGCCGTGTCGGTGATGTCTTTCGGATCGCAGGAGAAGATGCCACGGTCGTAGCGATTCGCGATGGCGGGGCCGTTCGCGTCCGCGATCCAGAAAATTCTGCCGTCGATGAAATTCAGGCCGCCGCATTTGTGGCGGGAGTTGGAATCGACCGAGATGACGAGCTTCCAGTCCCATTTGTCGGCCTTGGCGTCGTAGGTGCCGCGTAGCCAGTGGACTTCTTTGCCGTGCGTGCGGTCGATGTCGCCCGTGACGGCGTAGAAGGCATTTTCAGCCGAGTTGTAGGTCACTTGGTGAATGTGGCGGGCGATGAGCGGATTGGCCGCTTCACCGAGCATCGGTGCCTCCGGTGCGGCACCTTTCTGCTGAAACTTCGGGTTCTGGCCAAAGCCGTAGGCGAGCTTCACCGTCTCGCCGCTGTCGGTGGAGTAGTACACATTCACCGGCACGGCACCGCCGAGCACGTTGCAGTAGTTTCCCCAAACCAGCATTTCTTTGCCACCGACCTCGAAACAGTGCTCGCCATCCAGCGAGTGGAAGTACCAGCCGGGGTTCTTCGGATCGAGCGGCGTGTGTGGGCGGTAGTCGCTGCCATCGGGGCGTTTCACCGTGATCTCGCGATGTGTCTTCAAATTGTCCGTGCTGAGGAAAAGCCGCGCACTCGTCGCAAAGAGCACGTTTCCGTTCTTCAAGAGCACGCTGAAGGTGATCTGCTCCGCCTCGGGGAACTCCGCCACATGCGGCCAGGTTTTGCCACAGTCCTCGGAGAGCATGATCTGCGTGCCTTTGAACGCAAAGGCCCGGATGCCACGCTGAGTGTCGATGTACGGCTCCTCCGACGACGGCATGCGATAATAAAAATGCTCCGTCTCGCCCTCCACCGCCGGCGCGGCCTGTGTAGCGATGATTCCAGGCAAAAAGAGGCAAGCGGCGAGCAAGGGGCGGAGTGAGTTCATCATGGCATGGACCATCACGCTACTCGTGGAGGCTCGCTTTCGGCCTGCGGGCTATTTTGCTGCTCTGCGAGCGATCTCACGCTCTGCTTCTTCCGCTTGGCGAATAATCTCCGCCCGCCTCCGCTGGATCATTTCCTGTTCCGTCATCGGCTCCTGGTTCATTTGGATCAGCGCCTGCTGTGCGATGGCACGCACGGGGTAAAAGCGCTCCCGCAGCAAGCCGCAGGCACCATTGACCACGTAATAATCATCCTGGAGAGCGCAGCGGAAATGGTAGATCGTGCGTTTGTCATTCAGGCGGCGCAGTATCTTGGCCGCGCTGATTTTCAGTGCGGGATAGTCGGACCAGAGCATCTCCTCAGCAGCTCCGATGACGTGCTCGGCATCTCCCAGAGTCGCAGCGATGACTTTCAGCATGCCGCGCAGTTCTGCATCCTTCTCGCTGCCGATGGCAGACCGCACCACAGGCAGCAGGGAAGGGCCCAGCTCACGGCATTTTTGCAGGATCGCCTCACGCCGCATTTCGGTGGGGAGGCTGCTCTGCACCATGCTGTAGTCTGCGTCTGGATTGGCAGGATCACATTCATGCCGCAGATCATGCAAAATTTGGCTCCACTCCTTCGGAGCCTGCACCCCGGACTCTCCGCGCCAATGCAGCGTCAGGCCGACGATGCCCCAGATGAGTAGCCCGAGGATGAAGAGATCGTTTTTCATGCATCTAGACCATCCGCCTCCATGATTGGTGAGTATTGGCAACAGAATGAAGGCAACAGAATAACGGCATTCTGTTGCCTTCATTCTGTTGCCAATCCGCTACTGGTTTTTCACAAAACATGATGACTTGGTTTATAGTCTAACGGCTGGCGCGGCAGGATCATTAGCCGGGCTCCTTGGAGCTTCTTCGAAGCGCATGCGCCGTTCATTCCATCACGAGCACGCGAGTTTGAAAATAGCTAGTCAAGAGCCCCAGAGCCTCACCAGCAGCGTTTCAGCCTCGGGATCGTGTTTTTGGAGCTCCGCGCGGTTGAAGGGGAAAAAGTCGTTTCGAGTGAAAAGTGCCTCGGTGAGCTCTGCGAAGTATTCTTTGGCGTTCGTCATCGCGTAGGCCTTGTCGAGCCGTTTGCGGCCAGCGCTGTCTTGGCGCTGCACGCGGTCGTATTTGCCTGTTGCGCGGGCTTTTTGGAAAACAGCCTCGATCTCGGGATTTTCAAAGCCGAGCACGCGATCATGAAATGCATGCGCTAGCTCATGCAGCGCGAAGTTTGGCATGCGGCGGCATTCCGCCTCGAAAATGCGCACGTTGGTGAACTCTATGGCCTTCTCCATCGCCGGATCGCGGCCATTGTCACGCAACCACGCCGCGCCGGGATGGTACTCGGCACGCGGTGGCACCTTCGGATACTCGGGGTTGATCCACAGCGGCACTTTGCGCAGTTCTGCCACCGCTTTGGCAGGCACCACACGCACGATCTCATCGAGCTGCGCCCGCAGTAGACCTAGCGCCTTTTCCAGCGCCACCGCATCATCAAAGAGACGTGGATGAATCCGCACCGTCCATCCGGCGATGAGGCGCTGATCATGCTCCTGCGTGCCGGTGGCCGCCTCAAAACTGCGGCGCTGATGCTGCTTGATCATGCCGCGTGCCGCCATGAGCCGCTCTGGCCACACAAAGCGCGGCGCTTTGGCCGGATCGTAGCCTTTCAGGTGTCCTGTGAGCCGTGTCTGCGGCTTCGTGTATTTCAAAACTGTGTCACCGAAGACCTCGCGGCACAGCGCAGCCAGCTTCGGGTCGTAGGTGATCAATTCATCGCGTGTATCGACGTGGTTATGCTGCGCATCGTTTTGGCGATTGTTGTCGAACCAGCTCTGCACGCCCTCCGCCCAGTATTCGTGATGATTCGATGACGCGTAGGCTCCCTTCCACAGTCCCGCCTGCATCGCGTCGTCAAAAGCCGCCTTCAATCGCGGATCAAAGGTCGGATCGACATTCGTCAGCCCGCGCAGGTGCATGTTGTGCGCGAACTCATGGATGAGGATGTTCTCCGTGTCATACGGATCACCGTCGTAGGCCAGTAGGTTCTCCTCCGCGCAGGAGCAGAAGGGGTCCTCCTCGCTGCCACCGAGTCCGCGTGCCCGCGCATCCCAGTATTCCTTCGCGGTGAGTGATGGGAAGTCCTTCACGGCCTCCAGATTCGCGAACTCCGGCTGGTCTGTGGTGAACTCATTGTGCGCCAGGATGCACAGCCGCGCTCCGCTCGCTGTCATCGCCTCTCGCACATCTGGCCGCTTCGCCAGCATCAGATCCACGAGGTGCACCGCCTCCTTCAGTGCATACGCATTCACTTTCGCCGATGCCACGATGGGAAACCCACCCGCGCTCGCTCGCTGCGTATAAAAAGCGGGCACACCACCGACTCGGAAAGCCTGCACCCGCACGGTGCTCACCACTTCCGTTTCATTGTCGCCATCCACGATCACAAACCGGTGCCCCAGTGTCGTGCCGATGACCGAATGCTTCCCCGGCTCGATCTTGCCATTCGGCACTCGCTTCCCCTCCGCATCGACCCAAAACACCTCCACCGCCTTTTCGCTTCCATTGATGATTTGCAGCTTCGGACGGTCCAAAGCGAGCGCAGGCAAGGTGAGGAGGATGAGAGCGAAGAGGTGTTTCATGAAAGGCTTTAGTCCAGCCGCTACCGGTTAGCACTGTTTCACGGAGTGGCATGGCGACTGTTCTTCACATAGAATACCAGTGTGCAACTTGTAGGACAAAGGTGCTATGGCTCGCTGTTTGGAACAAGGTGCCATCTCCCGCCGTTCTCATCGCATGTCACGACTGCTCTGCCTCTTCCTTATTGTCGCCAGTCTCCATGCTCAGGAGGGCGATCCCGTCGCCCCATGGACAAAGGATATCACGATCAATCCCGTGAGCACCCTCACTGGCCGACACAGCATCCATACTTACTATGTCACCAGTCCCGAAAGCCCAGACGGTAAGCAGGTGCTCTATTTTACCTCCACGCATCCGGCGGGTTATGTGGGCGAGATCCGCGTGCTCGAACGGGCCACAGGCAAGGAAACCGTGCTCGCTGACAACATTCACACCGAGGACGCCCACCGCGCCGCCTGTCAGCAATGGCTGGCTGGAGGTAGGCTCGTCGCCTTTCATGAGGTGGTGGAGAAAAAATGGCGCGTGGTCGTCGTGGATGTGCACACACTGGAAAAGAAAATCGTCGCCGAAGACCGCCAAGTCGGTTTTGGCAGCCCGGCGGGTGATTTGCTGCCCATGTATGGCTGCCACTGGAATCCAGGCCCGAATCGCGACCTTTACGTCTGGGATGCAAAGACTGGCGAGACACGTGCCGCGCTGAAAATCACCGCAGTCGAAGCCCAGCATGGCGACTGGCTGCAAAAGGAATTCAGCGGCAAACCGACCTCCGTTTTCTTTCCCGTACTCAGCCCCGACTTGAAGCGTGCCTTCTTCAAAATCGCCGCTGGCAACGGTGGTGACGACTACATGTCCAAAAGCGCCAGTCACCGCCAGGGCTGCGTCTGTTTTGATCTCGAAACCGCGACGATGAAGTGGTTCCGTGCACAATGGGGCCATCCCGCATGGCACCCGGACTCGCGCCACATCTTTGAATTGGGCAATGTCATCTTCGATACCGATATCGGCTCTGCAGCTCGCTACACAAAGCTCAAAGACGTGCCGAACCTGCGTGGCTCGCACCCGTCCGTCAGCCCCGACGGCCAGCTCATGGTCACCGACGGCATCAGCGAAGTCGTGGGCGGTAAGCCAAAGGAATGGGGCATCATGGTCGCCGACATGCGCGGCCGAAAATGGGCGCTGCTACACAGCTTCGATCAAAGCCAGGGTGCCCGCTCCTGGCGCCGCAACGATCCGCACCCCGCCTTCAGTGCGGACGGCAAACGCATCTACTACAACATCAGTGACGGCCCCTGGACCCGGCTGATGGTCGCCGAGCGAAAATAAAGCTACGCAAACCGATCCGGTGACATCAGTTCCAGCGCTACGGGGGATTTCTCACCGCTGAGCAGGTCGGCGACGATTTTGCCTGTCGCGGGGGCGAGGCTGAGGCCCATCATGGCGTGGCCGGTGGCTAGGGTGAGGTTCTTCCAGCGCTGTGTGCGGCCTAGGTAGGGCATGCCATCTGGCGAGACGGGGCGCAGGCCGCTCCAGGGTTTTACTTCTGCGAAGTCGTCTTCAGAGAAGGAGGGGAAGTAATCGGGGAAGGCCCGGGTGATGCCGCGCACGCGGCGTGGGGTGATGGATTCATCCGTTCCGGCCATTTCCATCGTGCCGCCGACTCGGAGGGCGCCATCCATCGGCGTCACGGCGAGCCGGGCTTCGGTGCAGATGCTGCATAGCTCGGGAAGTTGCTTTGGGTTCGGCAGGGTGAGGCTGTAGCCTTTGCCGGCCTGCATGGGGATTTTCAGGCCGAGTTCCTTCGCCAGCTCGGCTGACCACACACCTCCGCAGAGCACGACTTCGTGACCCTCGACGACGCCTTTTGACGTCTTGACGGCTTTTAGAGCTCCATTTTCCACTTCAAAGCCCCGCACTTCCGTCTCCCAGAGCATTTCGACGCCGAGTTTCAGCAATTCGGTCTCCACGGCGGCGATGAAGCGTGCGGGCGATAAATGGCAGTCCTTCGGGAAAAACACGCTGCCGCAGACATCCATCGTCACGGCGGGATCTAGTGCGGCGGTGGCTTTGGCATCCAGCACTTCGGCGGGGATGCCGAGTTGGTTGGCCATAGCGGCCATGTGGGCTTCTTCATCGAGTGTTTGCTGTTTTTTGCACAGCATGAGCAATCCGCGTTTTACGAGGCCAAAGTCGAGATCCAGCTCCTCGTAGCATTGGCGGCTGAGTAGGCTCAAATCGCGTAAAACAGGCGCGGCGGCCTCCACACGGTCTTTTTTGGCCGCTTTCCAAAAATGCAGGCCCCAGGTGATCAGGTCGAGATTCAGCCTCGGTTGGATGTAAAAGGGCGATTCGGGGTTCCACATCCATTTGAGGCCCAATTTGACCATTCCAGGCGCGGCGAGCGGGATGAAGTGACTCGGCACGATCATGCCTGCGTTGCCAAAGGAGCAGCCATCCCGCTGGCGGGGTTTTTGGTCGATGATCGTCACCCGCATGCCGCGCCGGGCGCAATATAGCGCTGTGCAGAGGCCGATGACGCCTGCGCCGAGGATGGTGATGGAGCTTGGCATGGCACACATGCTCATTTTTGAGAGGGATTTCGTCTTGGCGGAATCCGCTGTTTTCAGGCGCAAATCCAGACAAGTCGGCCATTGAGCGCCCAGCGAAAGACGGCACTCGAAAAAGCGAGTGCGATTATTTCAAAAATTTCCATTTCCACGGTTGCAAAGGCCTGACCGCCTCCCTAATCTTCGCGCCTCTTGTGAAAAATTTCACAAGCCTCTCCTCGACTTCCATTTTATGGGCAACTTTTTTCCGCGTTGGACAAATTGGCTACCTCTCAAGGTCGCCATCGCTGTCGTGTTCATTGCCTTCGGCGTGAGCATCGGCGTCGCGTATTATTTCACCCCGAAATACACCCGAGTGGGCTACGAGCCGACTCAGCCGGTGCCATTTTCGCATAAAATCCACGCGGGGGATCTCGCGATGGATTGCCGCATCTGCCATAGTTTTGGCGAGGCGTCGTCGCACTCGAACGTGCCGACGAACCAGACTTGCTTCAACTGCCACGGCCAGGGCAAAGGCGGCATCCGCGCCACCTCTCCGAAGCTAGAGCTGGTGCAAAAAGCCAACGAAACGGGCAAATCCATCCCCTGGGTCAAAGTGCACAAGGCACCTGACTACGTGTACTTCAATCACAGTGCCCACTTGAACCGTGGCATCTCCTGCGTTTCCTGCCACGGCAAGATCAATGAGATGGAAGTCGTCCGCCACGACCAGTCGCAGTCCATGGGCTGGTGCCTTGATTGCCACCGTGAGCCAGAGAAGAACCTCCGCCCGCTGGAGCAGATCACGAACCTGAATTTCAAGCCCTCCGACCTCAAGCGTGAGGAGTTCTACAAAGGCCTGTTGGACAAAAAAGTGCCCGCAGCAGAGATCGCCGAAGTCATCGGCGGCCACGGTGCCAAGGCCGACTCGCTCGACCAGCTCGTGAAGCTCGCCGAAGGCGAATTCGGCAAGGAAGTGACCCAGAAGGAAGTGGGCACCCAGCTCAAAAAACACTGGCAGATCCAGCCCCCGGACAACTGCACCGCCTGCCACCGCTAAACCCCACGCCGCCCCTTTTCTGATTTCATGAAACGCATTTGGAAACACCCCGAGGAGCCGCAAAACGCCAAGCGCTACTGGCGCAGCACGGCCGAGCTGGATCAGCGCGAGTCCTTCCTCAAAAACCTGGGCCACGAATTCCCCGCTGGCGACACTTTGACGGCTGAAGAGGCCGAAAATGGCCGCCGTGACTTCCTCAAGATCATGGGTGCCAGCGTCGGCATGATGGGCCTCGCCGCCTGCCGCCGTCCGATCGTCACTTTGCAGCCCTACACCCAGCATGTGGAGTGGATGGTGCCTGGCAAGCCCGTGCTCTACGCCACCACGATGCCCCGCGCCGGTGGTGCGACGCCCATCGTCGCCACGGTGCATGAAGGACGCCCCACGCACCTCGCTGGGAACCCGCTGCACCCGCTCGGCAGTGGTCTGGACAGCTTCGCACAGGCCTCCGTGCTCGATTTGTATGACCCAGAGCGCTCCCAGAAGCCCTCCGCTCATGGCAAAGAACTCTCCTGGGCCAAGGTGAACGATCTCCTCGCTGCCGCCGCTGCGGACGCGAAAAAAGCCAGCGGCGCAGGCCTCGCCGTCGTCGTCGGGGACAGCAGCTCCCCCACCACGCATCGCCTTCTGGGCGAGGTGAAGACCGCCTTCCCGCAGGTGAAGTTTTATCAATACGAAGCCCTCGGTGGCGACGGTCAGGCTCAGGCGCACAAGGAAGTGCTCGGTGCCGGTGTGAAGCCGCTGGTGAAGTTCAGCAAAGCATTGCGCGTGCTGTCCCTCGACTGCGACTTCCTCGCGCTCGATCCCGTCGCGGGCGAGCCGATTTCTGCGTTCACCAAGCTGCGTGCTTTCGACAAGAAAGAGGACACGGCCAAAATGAACCGCCTCTACGTGCTGGAGAACCGCTACACGCTCACCGGCGGCATGGCGGACCATCGCAAGGCCATCCCTGCGGCACTCATCCCCGCCGCAGCGGCCTTCATCGCTTCCAAATTGGGCGATTCCTCCGCTGCGGCCCTCGGTGACAGCCTTCCTTCCGCCGTCAAAGATTGGCTCACCCCGGCGGTGAACGATTTGCTCGACAACAAAGGCAAATCCCTCGTCCTCGCAGGCCCACGCCACGGCGCTGAGGTGCATGCACTCGTCGCCGCGATCAACAACGCCCTCGGAGCTTTCGGAGCGACCATCGAACTGCTCCACGAGGCCCCGAAAGCCGAAACCGGCACCATCGCCGACCTCGTCGCCGCCGTGAACTCCGGCGCGGTGAAGACCCTCGTCTCCCTCACGCCTTCCAGCCTCTATTATGACGCTCCCGACGCTGCGGCTTTGGCCAAAGCCGTGAAGGAAAAAGGTGCCAAGCTGATCCACAGCGGCCTGCTGACCAACTCCACTGCGCTGCACGCTGATCTGCACATCCCAGCTGCGCATTACCTCGAAGCCTGGGGCGACGCCCGTGCCGCTGACGGCACCTACTCCATCGTCCAGCCGATGATCGCCGCGCTCTATGACGGTGCGAGCGACAATGAAGTGCTCCTCGCCCTTCTCGGTCGCAAAAAGCTCGGTCCAGCCGCCAAACCCGCCGATGGCGCAGCTCCTGCGGAAGACGCAGGCCATGTCGCCGTGCGTGACACCTTTGCGCAGGTCGCGGGCAGCCTCGACGAATCCAAATGGAACTTCACCCTGCGTGACGGTTTCCTCAAAGGCAGCGCCTACGCCCGTGCGAACGCCAGCGTGAACACCGCCGCCGTCGCCACGCTCGCCGGCAAGGCCAAACCAGCCGCCGCACCGACGGATGAGGCCATCGAGATCGTTTTGACGCCTTCCGCCAGCGTGTGGGATGGCCGTTTCACCAACAATGCCTGGCTCCAAGAGGCTCCAGACCCCGTCACGAAGCTGACGTGGGAAAACGCCGCTTGGGTCGGCTCCGTCACTTTCCGCCGTCTCGGCCTCAAAGAGGGCCAGATGATCAAAATCAGCCAAAACGGCGCTACGGTCGAAATTCCGGCCATCGAGGCCCCTGGGCACGCTACGAACTCCATCTCCATCCCGCTCGGTTACGGCCAAAATGACGCCATCGGCGTCGTGGGCGGTGGTCGCGGTGTGAATGGCTATGCGCTGCGCAAGCAGGCAGGTGAGTTCGTTCTCGCCGGAGCCAAAGTCGAGGTGCTCGAAGACATCGCCGAGCTCGCCATCACGCAGGAGCAAAACACCATGGAAGGCCGCGCCGTGTTCCGCGAGGGCACCGTGGAGACCTTCAACAAAGACGAGCACTTCGTCACCTCCACCGGCCTCGACAGCCACATCCCGGAGAACATTTCCTTCTACAAAGGCCGAGTCGGCAAAAAGGACGAAAAGAATCCAGACGGCTTCGATTACGACACTCAGCACCAGTGGGGCATGTCCATCGACCTCAGCAAGTGCATCGGCTGCACCGCCTGCATCGTCGCCTGCCAGAGTGAGAACAACATCCCCGTCGTCGGCAAGAATCAGGTCCGCAAAGGCCGCCTCATGCAGTGGATCCGCATGGATCGCTACTTCGCCGTCGCTCGCACAGGGATCAACAACGTCGCCCAAGAGTCCACTTACGCGGAGGACAATCCGACGCCTGAGCAGCTCGAAAACGCCGAGATGGTGCACCAGCCGATGGCTTGCCAGCAGTGCGAAGCCGCTCCTTGCGAAACCGTCTGCCCTGTGAACGCCACCGTGCACACGACCGATGGCCTCAACGCCATGGCCTACAACCGCTGCATCGGCACCCGTTACTGCGCCAACAACTGCCCTTACACCGCACGCCGCTTCAACTGGTTCGATTACAACAAGCGCAACCCGCTCATCGAGCAGTCCAAACTCGGCATCACGGCCAACAACCTCTACTTCGGCCCGCTCGGCGAGCTCAAGGAAGACGAAAGCCTGCGCCTCCAGCGCAACCCGAACGTCACCGTCCGCATGCGCGGCGTCATCGAGAAGTGCACCTACTGCGTGCAGCGGCTCGAAAGCGCCAAAATCCTGCAAAAACAGGTCCAGCGCGACTCCAAGAACTTCCGCGTGCCTACCGACAGCGTCAAAACCGCCTGTCAGCAGTCCTGCCCGGCCGAGGCCATCGTCTTTGGCGACCTCGCAGATGCCAAATCCTCTGTCAGCAAGGCAAAAGCCTCTCCGCGTGATTACCAGGTGCTCAAATACATCGGCACCCGCCCACGCACCAGTTATCTGGGCCGCCTCCGCAATCCGAACGATAAAATGCCTGGTGCCGCCGATGTGGCCGCCTGGAGCAAAAACCACTTCTAATCCCGTCGCATGGAAGCCACCGCCACAGCCTCGAACACACCGCGCATCCTCGACCGCGAGCCGCTGGTACTAAACAACCGGTCCTACTCCTGGATCACCAACCGCATTTGCGGCATCGTCGAAAACAAGCAGCCCGCCCTGTGGTGGATCTTGTTCGTTCCGTCGGTGCTACTGACCGGTTTGATGGTGTTTTGCTTCACCTACCTCATCTCCACCGGCATCGGTGTGTGGGGGCAGAAGCAGCCTGTCGCCTGGGCCTGGGACATCACGAACTTCGTGTTCTGGATCGGTATCGGCCATGCAGGCACGCTCATCTCGGCCATTTTGTTCCTGACCCGTCAGAAGTGGCGTACGTCGGTGAATCGGGCCGCTGAGGCCATGACGATCTTCGCCGTGATGTGCGCCGGTCTTTTCCCGGCCTTCCACGTCGGTCGTGTGTGGATGGTGTGGTTCCTCGCTCCGATCCCGAACGCCAACGCCATCTGGCAGAACTTCAAATCGCCCCTGCTGTGGGACGTGTTCGCGGTTTCGACGTATTTCAGTGTTTCCGCCGTGTTCTGGTTCCTGGGCCTCGTGCCGGACCTTGCCACGCTGCGTGATCGCTGCCGTCCAGGCCTGAAAAAGTTCCTCTACGGCCTTTTCGCCCTCGGCTGGCGCGGTGGCAATCGTCATTGGTCCCATTACGAAACGGCCTACATGCTCTTGGCGGCCCTTTCGACGCCGCTGGTGCTTTCCGTGCACTCCGTCGTGTCCTTCGACTTCGCCACCTCCGTCGTCCCAGGTTGGCATACGACCATTTTCCCGCCCTACTTCGTCGCAGGGGCCATTTTCGGCGGTTTCGCCATGGTTTTGACCCTCATGATCCCCGTGCGCCGCATCTACGGCCTGGACGATCTGCTCACACCGAAGCACATCGACAACATGGCGAAGATCATCCTGCTCACGGGCACGATCGTCGGCTACGCCTACTGCATGGAGCTCTTCATGGCCTACTACAGCGCCAATCCGTATGAAGGTGCCGCCTTCACGCTGCGCGGACTTACCGGCAAGTCCACCTGGGCCTACTACTTCATGTTCAGCTTCAACGTGTTTGCCCCGCAGCTGTTCTGGTATCGCCCCTTCCGTCACAATATGTGGGTGGTCATGTTCGTCTGCATGTGTGTGAACGCCGGTATGTGGTTCGAGCGCTACGTCATCATCGCCACCACGCTGGAGGCACACATGGTTCCCGGCTCCTGGGGCACCTACAGCGCCACCTGGGTCGATCAGTGGACCTTCATCGGCACCTTCGGCTTCTTCATGATGCTGTTCCTTTTGTTCCTGCGCTTCCTGCCCGTCATCGCCATCGGCGAAGTGAAGGGCATCCTGCCGCAGTCGAACCCCCACCACGACGACCACGCTGAGCACGGCATCCAGGAGGAGGACCTCATGGCCTATCCTGACCGCCACGTCGCCAAGCCTGCCGCCTAATTTTAATCTCTCATTTTTAATCTCAAAATAATCATCCAGTGAGTACGATCCTCAAACGAGTTCACGGCTACTTGGCGGAGTTCGACAACGTCCAAGACCTCTACCACGCGGCCGAGCAGGTCCGCGACGCGGGCTACAACCGCTGGGACGTGCATTCGCCCTTCCCGATCCACGGCATGGATGAGGCCATGGGCAATCCGCGCAGCATTTTGCCGAAATTCGTGTTCATCGGTGGCATCACCGGCACCACCATCGCCTTCATCCTCCAGACCGTCACGCAGACGAATTTCTGGCAGAGCATCGGCCTCGGATTCATCCAGAAAATCGTCGAAACCTACCCCACGGTCGTTCAGGGCAAGCCCACGGACATCTGGACGCTGCCGGCCTTCTTCCCGGTAATGTTTGAGCTGACGATCCTCTTCTCTGCTTTCACCACGCTGTTCGGTTTGCTGGCCCTCATCGGCCTGCCACGCTGGAACCACCCGCTGTTTGCCTCCAAGCGCTTCGCAAAATTCTCTGATGACGGCTTCTTCGTCTGCATCGAGGCCCGCGACCCGAAATTCACCCAGGAAGGCACCAAAGCCCTGCTGGAAAAAGCGGGCGGTAAAAACATCGAACTCGTGGAGGACGAAATCTAAGCCCTGCGCACCGCACGACCATGAAGTACTTCTTTCTCAGCTACCTCTTCATCGCAGCGATCCTCGTGAGCGCCTTTGGCACTCGCGGATCCAAGTCCGAGCAGCCCCCCATCGAAATCCTCGATGACATGGACCACCAAGCGAAGATCAAATACCAGGCCGCCAGCGAATTCTTCGCTGACGGACGCGGTGCCCGCATCCCCGTCAAAGGCACGGTGCCAATGGGCTTCGAAATCCCGGCCAAACCGGCTGTGGATGGCGAAAAGCCCGCCCGCATCGCCTTCACCAACGGCACCAACTACTACCACACCGGCAAGATGGGTGACTTCTACGGCGACGGCATCCCCGCAGAGATCACTAGCGACCCGCTGGTCTTCAACGACGCCTTCATCAAGCGCGGTGAGCAGCGCTACGGCATCCATTGCGCCATTTGCCACGGGGCAAGCGGCACGGGCAAAGGCGTGACGAGCAAGTTCGGCATCCTCACCGCCTTCAACTTCCAGCAGGCTGGCAACACCGATCCGACCAACGCCGCCGCCTACCGCGCCGATGGAGCCATCTTTGATGCCATCACCAACGGCAAAGGCCTCATGGGCGGCTACGGCGGCAACATCACGCTTCGCGACCGCTGGGCCATCATCGCCTACATCCGCACCCTCCAGCAGGCGGCCAAAGATTCTGGCGCCACCCTCCAATAAGTCCCGCACACCGATTTTCACGGCATGAGTCACCACGTCTCCTTCAACGATCTGCCCCAGGGCGGAGAAAAATTCGAGCCAGCCAAAGGCGCGAAGGTCCTCAACGCCCTCGGCGGTGTGGGCCTCCTGGGCCTGATCGCCTCGGCAGTGTTTTTCTTCACCAAGACCGACACCTTCGCCTACTCCTGGCTCTTCGCGATCTTCTTCACCTTCACCTTCATCGTCGGTGGTGTGTTCTGGATCATGCTCCACGCCGCCTCGAACTCGAGCTGGGGTGTCTCCTTGCGCCGCATCTGGGAAAACTTGGCCAATAAGATCCTCATCCTCGGTGTGCTGGCTAGTCCGCTGCTGCTCCCTGCGGTGAATCGCCACCTCTATGAGTGGATGGGGCACCATGACCGCGCCGCGCACCAAGCAGCCGAACACGGCGGCACAGTTAAGGAAGCGCTTCACCACATGAGCGAGAGCGATCCGCACATGCACATCCTGTATGCGAAGTTCGGCTACCTGAACATCAGCAAGCACTTCATCCCTCCTTTTAGCTGGCAGACACGTTTCGTTCTCTACTTCCTCATCCTCGGCTACATCGCCCGTCAGATGCGCGGTATGTCGCTGAAGCAGGAGCAGGATGGCGACATCAAGCACACGATCAAAGCCCGTCTGTTTTCCTGCCGCTGGCTTCTGTTCTTTGCGCTAACCGTCACGTTTGCGGCCGTGGATTGGCTCATGGGACTCGATTACTCCTGGTTCAGCACCATGTGGGGTGTGTACATCTTCTCTGGCTGCGCCTGGGCCAGCATGGCACTGACCATTTTGACGGTCACTTGGCTGCGCAGCCTCGGTTACTTGCAGAAAGTCGTCACCGATGAGCATTACCACCTCATGGGCAAGCTGCTCTTCGCCTTCACGGTGTTCTGGGCCTACATCGCCTTCTCGCAGTATTTCCTGATCTGGTATGCCAACATCACGGAAGAAACCCGCTTCTACCTCACCCGTAACACGGAAGCCTGGCGCGGTGTGTCCGTCTTCATCGTCATCGGTCACTTCATCGCTCCGTTCTTGGCCCTGCTGAGCCAAGGCCGCAAAAAGAAGCCCACCGTCATGGTCTGGGTCTGCGTGTGGGTCATCTTCATGCACCTCGTGGACATGTATTGGAATGTCATTCCAGAGCGCGGCCCCTCCCTCGGCATCGGCTGGTGGGTGGACGGTGCATGGATTCAGGACCTCGCAGCGCTCTGCGGCGTCGCGGGCACCATGGCCTACATCTTTCTGCGGAACCTCTCCAAATACAGCCTCTATCCTTGGCGTGACCCACGCCTGATCGAGTCCGTCAACGTCTTGAACTGATCCCCAGCCGTTTATTTCGAAAACCATGTCTTCATCCGAATCCACTCCTAAAGCCGGCGCCACCTTCCTGTGGGTGCTCGGGGCCTTCGCGGGCTTCGCCGTGCTTTTTAGTATCATCCAGGCCGTCGGTGCTGGCTCAGCCGTCGCTGATCCGCGCAGTATCGACCGTGAAGCTGCTCGCAAAGAAATCGTCGCAGCCCAGGACGCCAATTTGACCGCCATGGGGCTGAAAGATCCTGCCAAGAAGGCAGAGGCCATCACCAAGAGCCTCGCTGCGCTGAAGGCCAAGGCCGTCGGCGTCAGCACCCAAGTCGTCCCCGGCTCCCCCACACAGCTCAAGCAAGCCGCTGCCGCTGCTCCGGCCGCCCCTGCTGCCGCAGCACCTGCCACCGCGCCAGCAGCTCCGGCACCTGCTCCGGCTCCGGCCAAATAAATCAACACTCTTCGCTCCACGCCCTTAGCCCTTTGCTAGCATGACCTCAGATCCCTCCAACACCGACCAGGATAGCGTCGCAGACAATCAGCGCCGCGCCGCGATCGACAAGTCCGTCCGTGGGCCTGTGCTGTTCTTGTTCTTGAACGGCGCCTTTTGGCTCATGCTCTCCACCATCCTCGGAGTGCTAGCTGCCGTGCGGCTCGTCGCCCCAGACTTCCTCGGTGGCTGCGAATGGACCACCTACGGCCGCCTCCAGCCCGTGCACATGAATGCCCTCGTCTATGGCTGGGGTGTGCAGGCCGCTCTGGGTATCATGCTCTGGATCATGGCCCGCCGCAGTGGCCAGGAGCTTCGCAGTGGCAAGAGCCTCCTCATCGCCGCAGGCGTCTTTTGGAATGTGACCCTCACGCTCGGCCTCCTCAGCGTCTTGATGGGCAAGAGTACCTCCATGGAATGGATGGAAATGCCGAAATTCGTGTGGCCCGTGCTGCTTCTCGGCTTCCTCTGCTATGCTTGGCCCATCGCACGCATGTTTGGCCGCGCTTTCCGCCCAGAGGGCTTCATGGTCAGCACCTGGTATATCCTCGGAGCCTGCTTCTGGTTCGTCTGGATCTACGTCACGGCTAATGTGGCTCTGCACTGCATCCCAAGCGGCCTCGGAGCCATCGGCGCGGGCATCAATGCCTGGTTCGTCCATGGCATGATCCTGATGTTCTTCGTCCCCGTCGGTGTCGGTGCGGCCTACTACTTCATCCCGAAGATCACTGGCCAGCCCATCGCATCCGCGCAGCTCGCGAGCAGCGGATTTTGGGCGCTCGCCATCCTCGGTGGCTGGACGGGCATGCAGCGCTACATGGGCGGCCCGCTTCCCTCCTGGATGGTTAGCGTCGGAGCCTGTGCAGGCGTGCTTTTGCTGATCCCGGTCGGACTCGTCGGTCTGAACCACCACCTCACCACCCTCGGCAAGCACGACGCCGTCTCCACCAGCCCCACGCTGCGCTTCATCTTCTTTGGATCACTTTTCTACCCAGTCAGCGGCATTATTTTGGCCCTGATCAGCGCCTTTTACACCGGCAGCGCCATGCAGTTCACCCAGGCATGGTATGCGTATCAAACGGTCGCTGTGTATGGCTTCTTCAGCATGTGCGCTTTCGGTGCCATCTACTACATCACACCGCGTCTGACTGGCTGTGAGTGGCTCAGCGTCCGCCTCATCCGCAATCACTTCTGGTTCAGCGTCTATGGCGTGGCCACCATCGTCATCATGGGCATCGTTGCCGGCATCCAGCAGGGCGATGACATGAACAATCCAGACAACTGGAACCTCGACTTCATGAACCACGTCATCAACAGCCGCCCCTACGTCGTCGCGCGTGCGGTGGCCTGGGCACTCATCAGCTTCTCGAACGTGCTCTTCCTCCTCCATCTCCTGCTCATGGTCGCCGGTCTCGGTCGCCGTAGCAATGCCCCCACGCTCCTCACCCGTGACCATGGTCACGATGACACAGCCTCCGCCTCCATTTCTCACGCCACGCACGCATGATGAACTTCCGCACATTCATACTCGGCCTCGCGGCCACCTTTGGTCTGCCTTGGCTGCTCCTCATCGTCCTCCCGGCGGTGAAATACCAATCGCTCTCCCCATCGTTTACGATAAGGAAAAAGACGGCGTCGAGGGCCTCTACCCGCCAGCACCTGTCAATGGCCAGGGCCAGCTCATCTACATCCAGGAGGGCTGCAACCAATGCCATACCCAGATGATCCGCCCCGTGCAGCTCGGCCTTGACGGCTGGTACAAAGGCTGGGGCAGTGACCAAGAGGCACGCCCTGCCGCCCCTGCACGCAGCCAGACCCTGCGTGACTACCTCGGTGAAAAATACGCCCTCCTCGGCGTCCAGCGCATCGGCCCAGACCTCGCCAACTACGGCTACCGTGCTACCACCAGCGAAAAGCTGCACCTCATGCTCTACGCTCCCCGTGCCGTGCATGACTGGAGCAACATGCCCGCCTACACGCACCTCTACACCGTGCAGAAAATCCAGGGCCCGGTTTCTAGCCGTGCGCTGAAGCTGCCAGCCAAATTCGCCCCCGCTCCAGGCTACGAAGTCGTGCCCACGCCAGCGGCAGATCGCCTCGTCGAGTATCTCCTCTCTTTGAAGAAAGACGCCCCCATCCCCGGCCAGTCCGCCGTCGCCGCAGCCCCTGCTGCCGCCGCGAAAAAGTAACTCTTAGCTCTTTGCCCTTCGCCACACGCCCATGAGCGCCCCCGCCCATCCAGACAGCACCGACCTCGACCGCATTCACAGCGCCGTGAAGCGTGAAAAGGCTGACAAAGCCCCCGAAAACGCCCCTGCTCCCATGTGGGCATCGTTTTTGCTCATGATCGTCGCCGTCGTCGCCGGCGGTCAGCTCGGCCCGAACCTGAATTTTTCCAAAAGTAACCCCTATCCAACGCCTGTGGCTGCCGATGACATTCGGCCCCTCCCACAAGGTGAAGTCGTTGGTGCCGATCCCTTCCAGATGGCCATTAAAAAAGGCGGCAGCGGCTACGCTGTGTGCGGTGGTTGCCATCAAGGCAATGGAATGGGCATTCCAGGGAGCTTCCCTCCGCTGGCAGGCTCTGAGTGGGTCACTGGCGGCACCGAGCGTCTCATCCGCGTCGCCCAGCACGGTCTGACCGGTGCCATCACTGTCAAAGGACAGGGCTTCAATACCCCTGGAGGCATGATGCCCTTCGGAGCGGCCATGTCCGCCCAAGACCTCGCCAACGTGCTGACCTACGTCCGCAATACCTGGGGCAACGAAGGCACCATGATCACCAAAGAGATGGTCGAAAAAGTCCGCGCTGAAGAAAAACGTGCCTCCCAGTGGACCGAAGCCGACCTGAAGCCTTTCGCCGACAAAAACGTCCCCGGAGACATCCCCGCTGGCCCTGGAGCCACGGCTGCTAAGTAATCCTTTCCATGTTAGCGCTTCCTCATCCTACGCCTCCTCTTACTCCTACTCCTCCTCTGAGTAGCGGGTCATGGGTGGCTGCGATTCGAGGAAGAGTAGGAGTAGGAGGAAGAGTAGGATTGCTGAGTCTGGCTCTTTTCGCCCTCACCACTCCAAGCTGCGGCAAAATGGCCGATTCTGGCTCCAAGCTGCCTTCCGCGCCGCTTTCGCCCGCTGTCGAAATCGCCGAAAAAATCAGCCTCAGCGGCCACATCACCCTCCAAGGCATCGATCCGGCCAAATTGACAAAAATCGTCGATGTCGGCGGAAACCCGTTTTGCACCGGACACGGCGAAATCGCTGAACCGACCTGGAAAGTGGCTGCAAACGGCGCTTTGGCCGATGTCGTCATCACCGTCACAAAAAGCAGCCGCGCCAGCAACCTCCCCGCCGCTGCGCCGCTGATCGACCAAGTGCATTGCGCCTTTGCCCCGCATACTCTGAGTGTCCAGGCCGGGCAAGATGTGCGTTTTCACAACAGCGACCTCACTTTCCACAACATCCGAGTCTCCCGCGACGGCTCCAACCTCGTCAACCTCGCCCAGGCTGCTCAGGGCGACGAAAACGTGCTCAATTTCTCCATCCCGGGCACGTACCGTCTTGAATGTGACGTCCACCGCTGGATGAGCGCCTGGATCTACGTTCACGAAGGTGCTCACCACGCCGTCAGTGATGCCACTGGCCGCTACACCATCTCACGCGCCCTCGCTGACGGGACCTACACCGTGCAGGCCTGGCATCCGCAGTTTCCGAAGCCCCTTTCTCAATCCGTAACTGTCACCCAAGGTGCTGCCGAGGTCGATTTCACGTTCGCCTTTGCCGACTCCTCCACGACCACTCTCTGAAACCCTAGCTCTCCTTCCTTAGCCCTTTGCCATCCATGAGCGCCGCCATCACTCACGACCACGCCGATACGCATGACCATGCTCACCATGAGCCTGGCTTCTGGCGTAAATACATCTTCTCCACAGACCACAAGACCATCGGCATCCAGTATGCCATCACCGGCCTGCTGTTCTTGCTCTTCGGATTCTTCCTCATGCTGCTCATGCGCTGGAGCATCGCTTACCCTGGCGTGCCACTGCCTGCCGTGGATGCCCTGCGCTCCATGCCGCTGCTGGGAGACATCTTTGAGTCCATGTTCGGTCGCTGGCTCAATCCAGACGGCTCCATCAATGGCGAGCTCTACAACATGCTCGGCGCCATGCACGGTACCATCATGGTGTTCTTCGGCATTGTGCCACTCGGTTTCGCGGGGTTCGTGAACTTCGTGATGCCGCTGCAAATCGGCACCATCGACATGGCTTTCCCGAAGCTGAACATGCTCTCCTACTGGTTCTTCTTCCTGAGCTGCGTCCTCATGTTGATCAGTTTCTTTGTCGGCACGGGACCTGTGCAGACCGGTTGGACGATGTACTCGCCGCTGGCCTCCACGATGCAGATTGGCGTGAGCAGCCTGCTCGATCACGGTCACTCCTGGTGGCTGCTGGCCATGGTATTCAACATTTCTGCCTCACTCCTAGGCTCCGTGAATGTGATCACGACCATCATCAACCTCCGCGCCAAAGGCATGAGCTGGATGCGCATGCCAGCCTTCTCCTGGGCGATGTTTGTCACCGCTTTCCTGCTCCTGCTGGCCTTCCCCCCGCTGGAAGTCGCCGCGCTGCTCCAGCTCTCTGACCGTATGTTTGGCTCCTCCTTCTTCCTGCCTACGGGCCTGATGGAGGGTGGTAAGCACCTCGACATCTCTGGTGGTGGCAGCCCGCTGCTCTATCAGCATCTCTTCTGGTTCCTGGCTCACCCAGAGGTGTATGTGCTCATCCTGCCTGCTTTCGCCATTTTGACGGATGTCATCCCGAACAACGCCCGCCGCCCGCTCTGGGGCTATAAGATGATGGTGTACTCGATGCTCACGCTGGGCTTCCTGAGCTTCCTCGTCTGGGCACATCACATGTACCTCACGGGCATGGGCACGATGATGACCACTTACTTTCAGATCACCACTGTGCTCATCTCTGTGCCATCGGTGATCCTGCTGACCTGCCTCATGATCTCGCTCTGGGGTGGCTCGATCCGCTTCAATACACAGATGCTCTTCGGCTCTGCCTTCCTGCCCATGTTCGGCATCGGTGGTCTGACGGGTCTGCCGCTGGCTTTCAGCTTCATCGACCTCGCGTTGCATGACACCTACTACGTCATTGGCCACTTCCACTACGTGGTGGCACCGGGGACGATCTTTGCCCTCTTCGCAGGGGTGTATCACTGGTTCCCGAAGGCCACTGGCCGCTTCATGAACGACACGCTGGGCAAGTGGCACTTCTGGCCCTCCCTCCTGGGCATGAATCTGATCTTCGCTCCGATGTTCATCCAGGGCATGGCCGGCTTCCACCGCCGCTGGTATGACGGTGGCAAATACTTCGAGCAGACCGCTTCCTTCCAGAACTGGAGCACCACGCTGACGCATAATGTCGGTGCCTTCTTCGGGCTCGACATCCCGGACAACATGCTCTCGCTGAACGTGGTGATGAGCTTCGGAGCCTTCATCCTCGCTTTTGGTCAGATCTTCTTCATCTGGAACTTCTGGGCCAGCATCAAAGGCGGCAAGAAAATCACCAACGACAATCCGTGGGATGCTACCACGCTGGAGTGGGCCACACCGACGCCACCACCGCATGGCAACTTCGTCTTTGACGTGAATGCGCACCGCGGCCCATACGAGTACAGCGTTCCAGGCCACTCAACCGACTTCTACCCGCAGTGGGAAAGCGAGCCCGGCAAACCCAAGCCCGATGGCAGTGACGCCCCCGCGAAAACGGGCCACGAACACGCCGCGCACCATTAGTTCATCGAGACATCGTCACCTCTGACTGCTCACTTCTGACCTTTCACCGAAATGGATATTACATACACCGTTCACTCCCGCCCGGACACTGGCCTCTATAATGCCAAGGTCGGCATCTGGCTCTTCCTTGCCTCCGAAGTCATGCTTTTCGGCGGCTTGTTCTCCAGCTACATCTTTCTGCGTCTCGGAGCCGACTATCCGTGGCCCATCCATGAGCTGGATGTGACCCTCGGTTGCATCAATACCGTCGTACTCATCGCCTCCTCCGTCACCGTGGTGTGGGCATGGGCAGCGGCAAAGATGCGCCAGTTCCGCCTGTGCCAGATGCTCCTCGCCTTCACCGTGGTGTGTGCGGGAGTCTTCATGGTGAATAAGTACAAAGAGTACTCCGCCAAGCTCGCTCACTACAGCGTCACCCTCACGGATGGCTCCATCCTCAGCGGCCACCTTGAGCATGGCTACCACATCACCTTTGGCGATGTGAAGGAGCTCAACCTCAACATCCCAGTCAAACAAACCGCCGTCAAAGCTGATCCAGTCAGCTACGTGATCCCCTTCATTGACGGCACGGTCCCCGCCTTCAAGACGGCAGAGGGCACCGATGTGACGCTCGACGCCGCAGGTTTTGCACAGCTCCGCGCTGATGCCATCGCCAAGGCGAAAGCAGAGAAGCGTGATAGCACGGTCGTGAAGCTCACCGCCTCTGCTCCGATCAAGTTTGTCTTTGGCAAGAGCGATGTCTTTACCTACACCGCAGACAGCGCCGTCTTCCGTGATGGCACCAGTGTCACGGGTAAGCTCATCGACGACAAGATCACACTCACCGCAGATGCCCTCGACCTCCGCAGTGTGCCTGCCGCCAATCGCGAAAACTCCCTCGCCTTTGACGCTCGCTACCTCGGTGAAGCGTGGAAGAAATTCTACATCCAGAACCGCGACAAAGAGATCCACGCGTTCAATGAAGAGTACAGCGATGGCAAAGGTGGCACCACCCGCGATCCTGCCAAGTCCGCTACCTTCCAGAAGCACGCCTTTGGTCTCCACATCGAGTCCCAGACGCCCCCCGCTGGCCCCAGTGAGCATGGCGGTGCGGAAACGGATGCCCACGCTGCTGCCGCAGACAGCCACGGCGCAGGTCATGGTGGCCACGGAGCCAAAGTCGTCATCGAAACCAAAGACGTCAGCTTCTTCTCCAACTACACGCCGAAGCTCAATACCTACTACGCTATCTACTTCACCCTCACCGGTCTGCATGGTCTGCACGTCATCGGCGGTGCCTTGGTGCTGCTCTACTTCCTCGTCTTCAATGGCAAAATGATGCGTGAAGACACCGAGCACTTCGCCAACCGCGTCGAAGTCGGCGGCCTCTTCTGGCACTTCGTCGATCTGATCTGGATCTTCCTCTTCCCGCTCCTTTACCTCCTCTGAGATCCCTCACCTCTCAATCCTAACGTTTTCTCACATCATGTCCGACTCCGCAGATCCAGCCGAGCTTCAGAAGCACGTCAAAAAGTACCTCTTCATCGGTGTTCTACTCATCGTGTTCACGGGGATCACCGTCTGGTTATCCTATGTCGAGCTACCCACTCATAGCCTGAACATCATCGTCGGCATGATCGTCGCTACCTTCAAGGCAGCGCTCGTCGCCCTGATTTTCATGCACTTGAATCACGAGCGCTCCCTCATTTACAAGGTGCTGTCTTTCACCGTCGTCCTCTGCTTTGTGCTGTTTGTCCTGTTTGTCTTCGCAAACCAAGACCCGCTCGTCGATCATGACTTTGAAAAGCCACTCTTACCTGCGGAACAGGTAGAGGCCCCATAAACTGATCCAGCCTTCCTTTCTATGTCGCTGAAGTACTTCCATCTCGTCTTCCTTGCCTTCGCCACATTGGCGGACGCAGGTTTTTGGGCGTGGACGCACTTCATGCCAGAGGATGCTGCCAATGCTGGAGCCCTTCAGATCGGTCCCTACGCAGGCTGGCTGTGCCTCATCCTCCTCGCCTACGGCTTCTACTACCTCACACAAAAGATGCGCACCATCATCGTGTGATTGCCTCCCACTCAGTTCGCCCTCCATCCACTCATGCTTCCCGCCCTCCCCATCGCCTGTGCTACTTGTCTCGCGGACAAGGGCAGCGCTGTCGGTCAGGCTCAGGGATTTGCCATCCTGACCATGCTGATCGTCCTCGCCTTCATGTTCACATGCGCGGGCGGCATCGTCTTCACCCTCATCCGCCGCCAAAAGCAGCACGAGCTCGCCACAGCCTCCTCCAATTAAAGCTGGAGAAAGCGAAGCGAGATCAATTTCACCCCTTTTAAACAACCAACACACCACCAATCATGGTTTCCTGGATCAACGAACTCTTCGGCCAAACGCCCAACGCCTCCGAACACGGTGGCCTAGTCGATCACATGCTCGGCTTCGTGCACTGGTTCATGCTCGCACTCTTCGTCGGCTGGAGCATTTATCTGGTGATCACCTTCACCTCCTTCCGTGCCTCCAAAAATGCCCGTGCGGACTACCAGGGCGTCACCGGACACGCCACCACCCACATCGAGATCGGCGTCGTCATCGTCGAGGCCATTTTGCTCCTCGGTTTCGCCTTCCCACTCTGGGCACGCCAGGCCGATGACTATCCTGTCACCGCCGACACCATCAAAATCCGCGCTCTGGGCGAGAAATTCCTCTGGAACTTCCAATACCCCGGCCAAGACACCCTTCTGAGCACCTGGGACCCGCGCAACATCGACGCCGCTGCTGGCAACACCACTGGCAAAGACCTGCATGACCCCAATGGCAAAGACGACTTCGTCAATCCCGGCACCATGAAGCTCCCCGTCGGTCGCCCCGTCATCGTCGATGTCGCCTCCAAAGACGTGATTCACAACCTCGCCCTCGTCCCCATGCGTGCTGCGCAGGACGCCACCCCTGGTGTGAAATCCCACATGTGGTTCAAGCCTGTCAAAGAAGGCTCCTGGGACATCATCTGCGGTCAGCTCTGTGGCCCCGGCCACGCCCAGATGAAAGCCACCCTCGAAGTCATCTCCAACAAAGACTACGAAGACTGGAGCAAAGAAATGTCCGCCAGCGCAGTCAAGAAGGCTGCTGAGGCCCCTACCGCGAAGTAAAGCGCCTCTGCTCAGTCGGCTCTATTTCTCCACTTGCGACTCTCCGCTCGGGCGGGTTATGCTGCTCTCATGAAGAAAGCCGCCGCCATTCCAGAAGACGACGATACGCCGCCTGCGCCCACTCTAGGCGTCAAATGGGCACGTGAAAACCGCAGCAAGTGCAACAACCTCACCGACAAAGAGCGCGCCGACCTCATGGCGCAGGCCATGGTCATGATTTATGGCGAAACAGCCCAAAAAGCATCCGCTCGTCGCCATTGACACCAATGTGCTCATCGACCTCGCCCAAGATGAGCAGGCAGCTTGGCAATGTCTGGAAACCTTGGGTTCAAGGCGGCCTCGTCCTAGTCTGATCATCACACCAACGGTGATGGAAGAAATCATGTGCCTATCCTTGATGGGAGACACACACCAAAAACGGAGTGATGCGAGCAAAGCCATTCGCTCATTGATTCAGTGGAACATCCAGCCGCTCAATCTCCTCCCCGTTGGCCATGGCATCGTCGAACGTATCGGTGACGAGATCCGAAGCCAGGGATTGATCCCCGAAGAGGAACGGCACGATAGCTTCGTCGTCGCTGAGGCCGCATTATGCGACGCTGACATCCTCGTTTCTGCCGACGCACACCTCCACGGAATCGACCACCAACGACTTCATCTCCTGTTGGCGGGTTTTGATGTGAAACCCGTCCTCATCACCTGGCCGCGCCGAGTTGCACGATTGCTCGGGAGCGGCTAACGAACTACCAGCTTCCGTTCCGCTTCATCGTGTCCTGCGCCTTCCACCACTACGCCCGTTTCGTCCTCGCCGTTGGCGTCTTGCTCATTTGGTGGGGTGCAGCGGTCACGACGGAGGACGTAGGGCTTGCAGTGCCAGATTGGCCGTTATGCTTTGGGAAAATCAATCCGGACGGTTGGTATCATGTCCCTGCTTTATTGCTCGAGCACGGGCACCGCTGGATCGCTACCACGGTCGGTTTTCTCGTCCTAGGCATGTATTTTTGGGTCTTCGCCAAACATCAGCCCAATTTCATCGAGGCAGCGATTATCTTGATCTGCGGAGTGGGCTACCTCGCGCTCGTTTTTCTCGGACAACTGCTCATGGCAGGTGTCATCGCCATCTTGGCCTTTGCATGGCTTTTCATGACCTGGATGGCGCGAAAGTGGCATCTGCTACGCGGCCTGACCACACTCGCCCTGCTGCTCGTCATTCTCCAGGCCTCACTCGGCGGGCTGCGGGTGCTGAAAATGTCCAATGCCTATGGCATCGTCCACGGCACGCTTGGGCAGCTCTTCTATTGCCTGCTGATCTTGATCGCTTTTGCCTCCTCACAGACCTGGGAGACTGGGAAACTCCACCTCAGCATCACCACGGCCCGCAAAGCACGCATTTGGTCGCTCACTCTCTTCCTGTGCGTTTTTGCGCAGCTCGTCATCGGAGCCACGTTGCGCCACACGCAGCGGCTCCACCTCGCTGCGAATGACATTCTCACCACCGCAGGCCACATCGTGCCGCCGATTGCCCCAGCGGATGTGTTTTTGCTCTTCCTGCACAAGTATTGGGGCTTTTTCACGGCTGCCCTGCTCATCATCGTCGCACGCTGGGCACAGCGCTGGCTGGCCAGCATCCCCACGCTCCGCTGGGTGCCTATCCTGCTGATGTATTTGCCCGCCGTGCAGGTCACGCTCGGCATCTTCGTCATCCTCACGGGCAAATCCTTCTGGTTCACCAATTTCCATGTCCTCAATGGCTTGTTTCTCCTCGCCATGCGCTTCCTCCTCGCCACCACCATCTGGGGCAGCCACCTGCGCACACCTCAAAGCACCGCTTCATGAACACCAAGCACGTCCTCATCCTCGGTGGCGGTTTCGCAGGCCTGGAGTGCGCCAAACAGCTCCGTGACGAAAATCTGCGCGTCACGCTCGTCGATCGCTGGAATCATCATCTCTTTCAGCCGCTACTCTATCAGGTCGCCACGGGTGGACTTGCCATGACAGAGATCGCCCAGCCGCTGCGCAGCATTTTGGCAGACTACAAAAACGTCACCACCATCATGGCAGACGTCACGCACATCGACCTGGCTGCCAAACAGGTGCAGATGAAGGATCGCGTGCTCGACTACGACTTCCTCGTCATCGCTCTCGGGGCAAAAACGAGCTACTTCGGTAAAAACGAGTGGGCGGAGCACACGATGGGTCTGAAGAGCCTGGATGACGCGATGGAGATCCGCAAAAAAGTGCTCCTCGCCTTCGAAAAAGCGGAATCCGCCGCAGATCCGTCTCAAGTCGAAAAATACCTCAACATGGTCGTCGTCGGCGGTGGTCCCACGGGGGTCGAAATGGCCGGCTCGCTCGCAGAATTGGCCAAAGTGGTGCTGAAGGGCGATTTTCGCCACATCGACCCCGCACAGGCGAAGGTGCACCTCATCGAATCCGGGGACTCGCTGCTCTCCATGTTCCCAGGCGACTTGCCAGAATACACCCGCACGCGGTTGGAGCGCATGGGCGTCACCATTCACTTCAACAGCCGCGTCACCGAAGTCGGCGAAGGCTACGTCGTGGCAGGTGGGCAGCGCATCGACAGCAATATCGTCATCTGGGGTGCAGGCGTAGAGGCCAGTGAGGTCACACGCACACTCGCAGGCATCCCGCTCGATCGCGGTGGCCGCATCCAGGTGGAGCCGGATCTGAGCCTACCAGGGCACCCAGAGGTCTTCGCGGCTGGCGACATCGTCAGTCTGACGGATAAGAGCGGCGTCAAAGTGCCTGGCGTCTGCCCCGCTGCGATCCAGATGGGGAATTTCATCGCCCATACTATCCAGAATGAGCGAGTGGACGCCGAGCGGCCCGCTTTCGGCTACTGGGATAAAGGCAGCATGGCCACCATCGGCCGCAGTGCTGCCGTAGCGACCTTCAATGACATCCAGGTCAAAGGATTCATCGCCTGGATGATGTGGCTCTTTGTGCATCTGCTCTTCCTCATGAACATGCGCAATCGCGTCTCCGTCTTCCTGCACTGGACATGGTCCTACTTCACCTGGCAGCGTGGAGCGCGAGTGATCCCCTCATCCTCCTCCCCCTGACGGTTAGGGAGTGCAGTTCACGATAACTGGCCCTCTCCGAAGGCGTAATTCTTTCACCCCCCTTATGTCCCACACCCCCTCCCATCATGCTCCGAATCTGGAGCATGCCTTCCTGACTCGTCGCGAGCTGCTCAACCGCGTCGGCATGGGCATGGGTGGGATGGCGCTGGGAGCGCTCTTTTCGGGACCGGATGCCGCTGCGGCCACGCTGGACCCACTGGCGCTGCGAAAGCCGCATTTTGAGCCGAAGGCCAAGCGCATGATCCACTTCTTCATGAACGGCGGACCATCGCAGGTGGATACCTTCGACCCGAAGCCGATGCTGGACAAATACGACGGCAAAGCGCTGCCCAATGTGCTCAAAACCGAGCGCCCGACCGGCGCGGGCTTCAAATCGCCCTTCGCCTTTTCCAAGCGCGGGCAGTGCGGGCTAGAGGTGAGCGAGTTATTCCCGAAGTTGGGCGATTTCGCCGATGACTTATGCGTGATCCGCAGCATGCACGCAGACGTGCCGAACCATGAGCCCTCGCTCGGCCTCATGAACAGCGGGGAAGGCCGTCTGAACCGCCCCACGCTGGGATCGTGGCTCACATATGGCCTCGGCACAGAGAACAAAAACCTGCCAGGCTACATTTCCATGTGCCCAGGCGGCATGCCCACGCGGCGCACCAAGAACTGGCAGGCCGCCTTCCTGCCCAGTGCCTATCAGGGCTCATACATCAACACCGAAGACACCCGCGTGGAAAAGCTGGTCGAATTCATCCAAAATGGATCACTGGATCTGCGGCAGCAGCGCAAGCAGCTCGATCTCTTGCAGGCACTGAATCAAAAACACCTCCTCGAGCGGGAGCGTGATCAGCAGCTCGAAGCCCGCGTCCAGAGCTACGAACTAGCCTACCGCATGCAGATGGAGGCCACCGATGCCTTCGACATCATGAAGGAGCCGGAGTGGGTGCGGAAAATGTATGGCGATCACGCCTTTGGCCGCCAGTGCCTGATCGCACGGCGACTGCTGGAGCGTGGCGTGCGCTTCATCCAGCTCTGGACCGGCGCAGGCCAGCCCTGGGATAATCATGACGAAATCCTGGAGCACCGGAAGCTAGCGCAGCAGACAGACGGTGCCATCGCCGCCTTCATGAGCGATCTGAAGATGCGCGGGCTCTGGGACGAGACGCTGATGATGTGGGGCGGTGAATTCGGCCGCACCCCCGCCGTCGAGCTACCCACACCTGGTGCCAATGCGGGCAAGCAGCACGGCCGCGATCACAATCACTATGGCTTCACCATGTGGTTAGCGGGTGGTGGCGTGCGTGGCGGCTACACACACGGTGCGACGGACGAGTTTGGCTTCCAGGCCGTCGAAAAGCCTGTCCACGTGCATGACCTCCATGCCACCATCCTGAGACTGCTAGGATTTGATCACGAAAAGTTCACCTACCGTTACGCAGGCCTGGATTTTCGACTCACAGGCGTGAACGAGTGCTCCGTGGTGAAGGAATTGTTGGCGTAACGACAAGGCTTACAATCGTTTTACAACTCACTCACAAGCGCCTGACGCTTTTTTTAGCAGCTATGGCAATATCCGCCTATTCGTGAAGAGTGGTTCCTTCTGGCTGTTGGATAACTCATTGATGACGGGGTAGGCAGAAATGCCTACCCCGTGTTTTTTCTGGAAATTATAAATTTTAGATGATTAAATAAGGCGGAAGGCTTAGATTTGAGGACTTTGCGATGTTTCGCCGTCGTTCCACCACCCTATTCATCATCCTTGTTGCCTTGCCGATCGCGCTGCTGGTCTGGCTGGGCACCTACTTGATGCGTGATGCCTCGAAGCGAACAGAGGCGTCCATGCAGGGCATCCTGGCGGAGCGGTTATCCATCGCCGATTACCAGTTGGTGGATGATATGCGGCAGCTCACGGACTCTCTGGACGAAAGGTCACGCGATGCGGGGAGCGGTGCAGATGCAGCGCAAAAAGTCGCTATGCATCCATGGGTCGCGCAGGTCTGGGAGGCAGACGAGGAGGGCATCACAGCGGAGGCGTCTGGGCCTTTGCCCTTTGAGCCGCTGGAGAAGATCCAGCATGACCAGAGAGCGAAAGCGATCCTCAATGCCACACAAGCCGAGGTCGTGCAGATGAGCAGTGCAACGGGTGAGGAAAACGCTGCGAGTGGGAATGGCGGACCTCCGTTTCAGCCAGTGTTCGGACTCGGAGGGGATGCGATCAGCGGGCTCTTCCCGGTCCAGAGTAATACGAGCTGGCAGACATTTATGAAGCTGCCGGGATACCACCTAGAGGAGCCCATCAAAGCGGCTGGCCCCAAGGTGCCAACGCTTAGCGGCTGGCATGTGAGCCGAATGACTTTCATCTACTGGCAGCGCATGGTGGATGGACGTGTTTTATGCGCCTTGATCAATACGCATCTGCTGATGGAGTCCCTTTTCCCACGGCTACCGCATCCAGGACTCGAGGTGCCGCCAGGGCGCATGCTGCTATCGAATCCCGGTGGCATCCTGCATCAATGGGGGAAGCGCCTGGAGGGCTCTGAGGGACCTTCCGTTGCACATAGGGCCTGCTCGGCACCTCTCGGCCAATGGGAGCTGTCCTATACACCCGCGAATGAGGAGTTTCCAAAGCCGTATCTCTTCCCCATCTTGCTTGGCATGGGCTCTGGCGTGTTACTGGTGCTGGTGGTGGGCTGGCTATATTTTAGCGAAAGCTCCCGCGAGATCACCGTGGCGCAGCAGCGTGTGACTTTCGTCAACCAGATCTCCCATGAGCTGAAGACGCCGCTGACGAATATCCGCCTCTATGCCGAGATGGCCTCTAGCCGTGCAGAGAAGCAGGAAGATGCCCCGCTCATCAAACAGCTCTCGGTCATTAGCAATGAAAGCTCCCGCCTGGATCGACTCATTCAGAATGTGCTCAGTCTCGCACGTCAGCAACGGGACCGACTCACCATCTCGCCCAAAGCGCTCATACTCGACGATGTCATCGCTCGAACGGTGGATTTTTGGAGGCCGCAGCTTCAGAAAAAAGGCTTTGAGATAGTGACCGATCTCCATGGCCCAAAAGAGATGATGATGGCGGATGAGGACGCTTTGGTACAGGTCGTCGGCAATTTGCTCTCCAACGTGGAGAAGTATGGAGCCCCTGGTCACTACGTAGCCGTGCGGACATTAGTGGAGGGTGAGAAGGTGAAGATCACCGTCGAAGACCGCGGCCCTGGCATCCCAGCGAATAAGCGCAAAACCATCTTCGAGCCCTTTGAGCGACTCCGCAGCGACCTCAATGAAGGAGTTAGCGGCACTGGCATTGGTTTGACCATTTCTCGCGAACTGGCACAGTTGCACGGTGGCTCTCTCAGCGTCTGCCCGTATTATCGCGAAGGCTCCCGGTTCATCCTCACACTTCCACATCAACCACACACACCACCATCATGACCAAAATACTCATCGCTGAAGACGACGAACACACACGCGAAGCCCTTCGCGAAGTTCTCACCATGGAGGGCTATCATGTCGTCCCCGCCCCAGACGGCCTCCAGGCCATCGAACTATTCCGTGCAGAGAATCCTGACTTCGTCTGCCTGGATGTCATGATGCCTGGCCTCAATGGCTACGAGGTCTGCAAGCAGATCCGCAAGCAGGATGAAAAAGTACCGATCCTCTTCCTTACCGCCAAAGCAGAAGAAATCGACACGGTCCTGGGCCTAGAGCTCGGAGCAGATGACTACATGACAAAGCCCTTCGGCGTGAAAGAGATCATCGCACGCATCCGCGCCATCCTGCGCCGCACCGCCACACGCACGGGCACCACAGTCACGACCAAGGGCGACCAGGAGTTCCTCATGGACGATCTCCGCATCGTCCCCGCCGAGCTCCGCGCCTACCGCGACAAGGTGGAAATCCAGCTCAGTCCGCGTGACGTGAAAGTGCTGCGCCTACTCTTTGAGCGCCGTGGCAAAGTGGTGGACCGCAATACCCTCGCGGATGAAGTCTGGGGCGTCGATTACTTCCCAGAGAGCCGTGCTCTCGATCAGCACATCTCCCAGTTGCGCAAGCGCATCGAAAGAGACCCTGGGCAGCCTCGCGTCATCCGCACCGTCCACGGTGCCGGCTATCGCTACGAATAAGCTTTTTGCCTTTTCATTCCATGATCCGGTACAGAGCTTTGTCTGTGCGGATAAAGAGTGCCTCACCGTCACTGGTGGGGCTGGCCATGATGGAGCCATCCAGCGTGTTCTGGGAGAGTAGTTGGAAGCTACGATCCGCCTTCACGATGCTGACCACGCCTTCACGACTGGCGAAGATGAGCTTATCCCCGGATAGGATGGGACTGGAGCTAAATTTCCCACCCAGACGCTCGCGGTAGGCGGCCTCGCCTGTTGCGGTATCCACACAGCTGAGGATGCCGCCATCGTCGGCATAAAAAAGCAGACCCGCAGCCAGGATGGGCGCAGACATCTTCGGAGCGTTTTTGTTATTCCGCCAGGCGATCTCGGGCTGCTGACCTTGCTCATTGAAGCCGATGGCGATGACTTGGGACTTGCCGTAGCCGGTGCTGAAATAGATGCGCCGACCATCGGAGACCGGTGGTGTGGACATCGAGAAGCCCAGCTCCCCGTAGGCGACCCGCCACAGTTCTTTGCCAGTGGCGGGATCGTAGCCGTAGATGTTGTTGCTGGCGGGACTGACCAGCACGGGTTTGCCACCGATGGGGACGATCAGCGGTGTGCCGTAGGCTTTCTTTTGCTGCGGGCGCGGGTCCATCTCGCCACTGCGGGCGGTTTTCCACGCCAGCTTACCAGTGTTGGTGTCCAGAGCGGCGATGAATTGCGCATCGCTGCCGTCGAAGTGCGCGATGAGCCTATCCTGCCAGAGCACGGCGGTGGAGCCGGGGCCGTTCTCGTGCATCACGTGCAGTTCCTCGTTCTTCCAGAGCACTTTCTGCGTGCTGGTATCCAGGCAGGCCGTGCCAAAGGAGCCGAAATGGGCGTAGAGCCGCCCTGCGGCCAGTACGGGCGTGGGAGAGGCGTAGCTATTGAGCTGATGGGCCCACTGTGGGTCTTTGACGTTCAGTAGCTCGATGTCGTGGAGGATTTTCCCGCTCACTCGGTCGATGCAGATGGCGCGGAGGCTGAGGTGATCGAGCACCACGACGGGTTGGTCTCCAGTGTTGGTTTTCAGCCGTTCTTTGGCCACGGCGGGGTCCGCAGCATGCTCGATAGCGGTGGTGAGCCAGATCTGATCTCCGCTAATGACCGGCGTGGAGTGGCCGCGACCGGGCAGGGGAGCCTTCCAGGCGATGTGACTCGTTTCGCTGAAGGTCTCTGGCAGCTGGCTGATGGTCGTCTGGCCCTGGGCGGAGGGGCCGCGCCACTCTGGCCAGTCTGCGGCACTGAGGTGGGCTGCAAAGAAGGCGGAGAAGGCGAGAACGAGGCGTGTCATCATGCGTAGGGTCGAAAAAAACGTGCCTGGAGAGCAAAACTGTCGCCCCAGCATGGTGAATGCGGGTCGCCTTTGCCCTTGCGCGGATGCTGATTGGGCGCACCCTCGCGGCCCATTTCTACCCTATTTATTCCACGCTATGTCTGACTCAGCGAAAACATCCATCGGCATCGACTTCGGCGGTACGTCTGTGAAGCTCGGCGTGTGCCGAGGCGCGGATTTGCTCGTCACGGATGCACCCATCCCTACGGCGAATTTTGCCGGTCCAGCCGCGCTGATCACCGAGATGGCCGCTCGGGTGGAAAAGCTCCGCCAGGCGCATCCAGACGTCTGCGCTATCGGCGTGGGTGTACCGGGGCTGGTGGATTTTGACCGCGGTTTTGTGCATGAGCTCACCAATGTACCTGGATGGAAGCATGTGCCGCTGAAAGCCCTTTTGGGCGAAAAAACCGGTCTTCCCGTGCTGGTGGAAAATGATGCCAATGCCATGACGTATGCGGAATTCCGCCATGGAGCCGCGCAGGGCCTGCGAAACGTCGTGGGGCTCACCATGGGCACCGGTATCGGCGGCGGCGTGGTGCTCGATGGACGGATGTATCGCGGCAGCGGCTTCGCGGCGGGCGAGATCGGCCAGATGAGCATCCATTTTGATGGTAAACCGGGCCACTACGGCAATCTCGGTGCATTGGAGAAGTACACCGGCAACAACCAGATCGCAGAGCATGCCGTAGCTCGCTACGCGGAGGCTGGTATCTGCAAAGACATCGACGAATGCACGCCGAAGAACATCGCACAGGCTGCGCAGGCCGGTGATGACATCGCGCGGCAGATCTGGGGCGAGGTGGCAGACTGGCTCGGCACAGCGCTAGCCAGCATCGCTTGGCTGCTCAATCCAGATGCCTTCGTCATCGGTGGTGGCGTGGCCCAGGCCGGTGATCTGATCTTTGACCCGCTGAAGCGTAAGGTACAGAGCATGCTCAGTACCGTCGTGTGGGAGCGGCTGAAGATCGTGCCCGCACGCTTCAGCAATGAAGCCGGCATCATCGGCAATGCCGCTCTGGCTGCGGATGATGTGTGAGGCGATCGTAGCTTTGTTGCTGTGCAACAAAGACAGCCAGTTCCGCAGGAACTAGCCAACGCTTTTGAGCTATCCGCGGGCCGCTTGGGCTTGAGTGGCCTCGGCTAGGATAGCCTCGGACATGCCTTGGCAGCTAGCGATGAAGCTTTGGAACGAGCTGAGGGCATCTTCCGAGCCGATCAGGGGCTGCTCTGCGGATGGCGGGCCGCTGGCGAGCTGCCAGACGGCCAAGGACTCGATGTAAGCGATGCGCCGTTCGTTCGGGATGAGGATGGGAAGGCCGCCTTTTTCGATGACGGGAATGTTTGCCAACAGCCGGGCCATGCGGCCATTGCCATCCGCATAGGGATGAATGCGTGCAAAAGTGCTGTGACTCCAAAGATAGGCATCCAAAGCGCTCACATCGAGTGCGCGGCGGCGCTGCTCGAAGCCTTCCAGCCAAAGTTTCATCAAGCCGGGCACCGTTTCAGGCCGCGCATAGGTGTCGTTGATGACAGTCTTTCCGCCTTGTTTCGCCAGGGTGGAGTTGGGCTCGCATTTCCACGCGCCCACGGGCTTGAGGTAATCTACCTCCACACTGGTCTGGATGGCTTGATGGAGAGTGTGGAGGTCTTTTTCCACGAGCGGGCGGCTTTCACCCAACCAGCGGTAGAGCAGGTCCAGGGCACGACTGTGACCCATGACCTCATTGTGATGCGCGAGAGGCTTTCCGGCGATGGTAAGGCCGTAGCGAAGCACGCCGAATGTGTCGCCTTCAGTGAGCGTGTTGCCTTCGAGCGCGGTGGAGGTGTGTGTCCAGCGGACGCGAAGCTTTTCCAGGAAGACTTCGCGCAGGTCAGCATCAAGCTCGGACAGGGCTGGGATGAATCGTTGCAGCACAAAGGGAGGCTAGCGGTTGGTGTATTCGATTGCCAATTGATTCTCCCGAAAGCCAAAACGCGGCCGGCCTTTCGACCGTCCGCGCTTTGGGGTTTTGGGGGTGGTGAATGTTGCCTTGTTGCGGTGCAACAAGGGGGCTTTGTTCCGCAGGAACAAAGCTACTTTAATAACGGTAGTGATCCGTCTTGTAGGGGCCTTCGACGGGCACGCCGATGTAGTCGGCCTGCTCCTGGGTGAGCTTGGTGAGCTTCACACCGATTTTGGCGAGATGGAGGCGGGCGACTTCTTCGTCGAGCTTCTTGGGAAGCACGGTGACGCCGATCTTGCGCTTGCCCTTGGTGGCCCAGAGCTCGATTTGCGCGAGGGTCTGGTTGGTGAAGCTGTTGCTCATGACGAAGCTCGGATGGCCGGTGGCGCAGCCGAGGTTCACGAGGCGGCCTTCAGCGAGCATGAAGATGCTGTTGCCTTTGGGGAAGGTGTACTTGTCCACCTGGGGCTTGATGTTGAGGCGCTTCACGCCCTTCATGGCGTTGAGCTTGTCCACCTGGATCTCGTTGTCGAAGTGGCCGATGTTGCAGACGATGGCCTGGTCCTTCATCTTCTCCATGTGCTTGGTGGTGATGATGTCTTTGTTGCCCGTGGTGGTGACGTAGATGTCGCCGGTGCCGAGGGTGTCCTCGATAGGCATGACGCGGTAGCCTTCCATCGCAGCCTGGAGGGCGCAGACGGGGTCGATTTCCGTGACGATGACCTGGGCACCCATGCCACGCAGAGCGGCAGCGCAGCCTTTACCCACGTCGCCGTAACCGCAGACGACGCCGACTTTACCGGCGATCATGACGTCGGTGGCACGCTTGATGCCATCGAGCAGGGACTCACGGCAGCCGTAGAGGTTGTCGAACTTCGATTTCGTGACGCTGTCGTTCACGTTGATGGCGGGGAAGAGCAG
This sequence comes from Verrucomicrobiaceae bacterium, assembly GCA_016713035.1. Lineage (NCBI taxonomy): Bacteria > Pseudomonadati > Verrucomicrobiota > Verrucomicrobiia > Verrucomicrobiales > Verrucomicrobiaceae > Verrucomicrobiaceae bacterium. The sequence continues at coordinate 219,962 of JADJPW010000009.1, read as the reverse complement.
TTTGCCTGCGTTGGCCATTTCATAGAGGCGATGCACGCCTGTGGTGGTCTCTTCGGAGACGCCTTTGAGGTCTTTGACGATCTTGTGGAAGATGCCGGGCTGCTCTTTGCCGATTTTTTTGAGCAGGTCTTTGATGACCTTCACTTCGTGGTTGTCGGAGGGGGTTTTGACCCACTTGTCGCCGTTTTCCATCTCATAGCCCTTGTGGATAAGCAGGGTCACGTCACCGCCGTCATCGACGATGAGCTGTGGGCCTTTGTCCTTCGGGAACATGATGGCCTTCCAGGTGCAGTCCCAGTATTCTTCGAGCGTCTCGCCCTTCCAGGCGAAGACGGGTGTGCCGGAGGCAGCGATGGCGGCGGCAGCGTGGTCCTGAGTGGAGAAAATGTTGCAGGAGGCCCAGCGCACGTCCGCGCCGAGTTCCTTCAGCGTCTCAATGAGCACGCCAGTCTGGATGGTCATGTGCAGGGAGCCGGTGATGCGCACGCCTTTGAGGGGCTTCAGCGGACCGTATTTTTCGCGCGTGGCCATGAGGCCGGGCATTTCGCTCTCAGCGATGTCGAGTTCCTTACGGCCGAAGTCGGCGAGGGAGATGTCTTTGACGAGGTAGTCGCTCATAGTGTGGGCGTGTGGGGATGTAGGTTCAGGTTTGGGGAAAAACGAAGGATCAAATCAACGTATCAGGATGCGATGATATGTTCCAAAGCCACCGGGAGCTGTCAATCGGGGATTTCGTGCCGAGTTCCGGCTCAGCGTGGGCTGTCTGCGGGGGCCTGGGCCGGTTTGGCCGGCTTTTTCGGCAGGAAGATTTTGCGGTCCAGGTTCTTTTTCAGATCGACTGGGGTGGTGATCTCTGCCCCGCCACTGTTCACGGGCAGTCCGGCACACCAGCGGATGGCATTGACCAGCATCCGCCGCTGCTGCGGGATGGCCCAGCTCGAGTGCAGGTCACAGCCGGTGAATCCGAAGCTCCGACCGCCTTTGGGCCGCTCGAAGGCCCAGGCGATGGTCTCTTCACGACCGCTCTTCGCCTTGGCGTCTGCCGTTTTGCGGCTGGTTTCTGGCATGAGGGCGGTGAGCACGGGTTGCACACCTTGGGGGGCAAAGTGCAGGTTGTAGAGCCAGCCGTCCTTGGGGAAGTCGGCGGGTGCCGTGACGCCCGCGAGCACGGGATGTGTGCCGAGGTGCTCCACCCGCACATCCCAGTGCCCTCGGCAGCCGATGTCGGACTGAAAGACCGCTCCGAACCAGTCTTTGAACTCAGCGGCCTTTTCTGGCGGGCAGTCGATGGCCTGGTGCAGGATGACAAAGCCGGTGCCTGCCTCCGCCAGCTTCTGCATGCGGGCCCAGCGTGCGGGCTCCAGAAAGGGCAGCTTCGCACCTCCATCGAGGTAGATGACCACGCAGCGTGCACCATCGAGCAGGGCTTCATTTCGCGGCCATCCATCTGCGACCATCACAGGCGCGGTCCCGGCCTCGTTTTTCAGCCACTCCAGCATCAGGGCGCATCCGGCGAAGTATTCATGCTGACCAGGCTTGTTGCTGGGTGCCCCGGCGAGGAGCACGATCTTTGCCCCCGGACTTTCCGCTGGCACGACCTCCAGCGGCACGAGCTGCTGCTCGGCGGTGAGCTCGGCATGGAGAGGCAGGGCGATCAGGGAGAGGAGAGGGATAAAGCGGCGCATGGTGGCCGATGTAACGCCGCCATGGGGGCCCGGCCTTCCATCAGAATGACAAATGACCGTCTTCGCCGCGGCTTTCTGCAAAACAGGGCCTTGGCGGATCGCTCTTCGTTGGCTAGCCTCCACCGCATGACCTGGACTGACTGCGGCCGTGAGCATCTGGAGGGCATCCGTGCCATCTTCAATGACGCCATCGTGAATACGACGGCGCTTTACGACTACGTGCCGCGCAGTGTGGAGGTGATGGAGGCCTGGTTTGCTGCGAAGCAGGCCCAAAATCTCCCCATCATCGGCGTGTTGGATGAAATGGGCACCCTGATGGGATTCGGCAGCTACGGGCCTTTCCGCCCACATGCCGCGTATCAATACAGCGTGGAGCACAGCGTGTATGTGGATCAGCGCTTTCGTGGTCGTGGCCTAGGGCAGCAGATTCTGCAGCGACTCATCGAAAAAGCGCAGGCGCAGGGCCTGCACATGATGATTGGCGTCATTGATGCGGAAAACACCACCAGCATCTCCCTGCATGAAAAGCTCGGCTTCCAGCCCTGCGGCCAAATTCGGCACGCAGGCTACAAATTTGGCCGCTGGCTCGATCTGGCGCTGTACCAGCTCGTTTTACCCACGCCGGCGCATCCGACAGAAAAGTGACTCACGCGGTAAATAGGCCGCAGAGCTTATAAATGAGCCAGCTCAGCAGCGCCGTGGCCGGGATCGTCATCACCCAGGCCCACACGATGCGCTCCACTAGGCTCCACTGGATGGCGTTCCAGCGTTTTGCGGCACCCACGCCCATGATGGAGGTGGTGATCGTGTGTGTGGTGCTCACCGGCATGCCCATGTAGCCCGTGGTGGCCAAAATGGTCGCCGCAGTCGTCTCCGCAGCGAATCCGTGCACGGGCTTCATCTTCACCATCTTGTGGCCCAGTGTCTTGATGATGCGCCAGCCACCCGCATAGGTGCCTGCGGCCATCGTGATCGCGCAGGTGAAAATGATCCACATCGGGATGCTGGCAGATTTGTCATGGATTTTGAGGAATCCGAGCCAGGAGGGCAGCCCATCCAGATCCCCCGCCGCCGTAGCTCCGAAAAGCGTCAGCATGATCACGCCCATCGTCTTCTGCGCATCCGCCATACCGTGGCCAAAGCCCATGTAGCCAGCGCTGAGAATCTGGAGGTGGCCGAAAGTCTTATTCACCGTGTGCGGACGCCAGTTTCGGATCAGCAGAAAAAGCAGCCCCATCACGACAAAGCCCACCGTCAGCCCTAGCAGCGGACTCGTGATCATCGGGATCACCACTTTGTGGTAAATGCCTTCCATGCTCACCTTGCCACTCACTTTGTCGATCTTCTCCCGCGACCAGATCAGCACCTCCCAGTTCCCCTTGGAGGCCCCCAGGCTGGCCCCGATCAGGCCACCCACCAGCGCATGCGTGCTGCTCGATGGCATGCCGAACCACCAGGTGATCAGATTCCAGATGATACCGCCCAGCATGGCGCAAAAAATCGTCAGCGTGGTCACGGCGACGATTTTGTCATCCACGATGCCGCTGTGGATCGTCTTGGCCACAGCTTGGCCGAAGAAGGCGCCGATCAGGTTCGTCGTTGAGGCCAGCAGCAGCGCCTGCCGCGGAGTGAGCACCTTCGTGGAGACCACGGTGGCGATGGCGTTGGCCGTGTCGTGAAAGCCATTGATGTACTCAAAGGCCAGCACCACGAACAGCACCACAAACAGGAGAAATAGGGCGGTCGTCATGGGGTCGCGTCGTGGGGCGTGGATCAGGTGTACTTCAGGACGATGTGTGAGAGCACATTCCCCGCATCGCGGCAGCGATCGACCACTTTTTCCAGCAGATCATACAGGTCTCGCAGCATCAGCACCCGCAGCGGATCATGCCCGCCCTGGTACAGATCCTTCAGCAGCGCCAGGATGTGCTTATCCGCATCACCCTCGATCTTTTGCAGCCTCGCGTTGTGCTCCTTCATGTCCTCCAGGTGCATTTTCTTCCGCAGCTCAGCCACCATCGTCACCACGATGTCCACAGCACCCTCGGTAAAGGCCATCTGCTGTGAAAAGTCCACGCCATCGAGTCTCCCCGCGCAGATCTCGTAGCGCTCCGCGATCTTTTCGACGGTCTTCGGGATCTTGTAGAGCGCATTGGCCAGCGCCTCCACGTCCTCGCGCTCCAGATCGGTCACGAAGGTCTTGCACAGTGCCTCGTCGATCTCCTGGGTGATCGCCTTATCCTTGCGGCGGGCGTTCTTCAGATCATCCAGGCTCTGGGAGCCTGCTGGCTTCGAGAGCAGTGCCTTGAGCAGGTGGACGCTGTTTTGCGCCTCTTTCGCGCTGCGCTCGAGCAGGTCATAAAATACATCCGTTTTACCGAAGAACTTTTGAAGGGAGATCATAGTCTGGGGGGCGTCGTGGTGGGTGGTGAGAAAAAGCGGTCAGCAATGTAGAGCGGTGGCGTATTCGACTGTCAAAGCTAAGGATTGGCCCAATGTGACGATTCTGTCACATTGCAGTTCTAGCCTCTGGACGTTCTTCTTTCCCGCCATGCGTTTCCTACCACTTCTTTTGCTCAGCGTCACTTTTGCCACCGCCCAGCTCCCGCTGGAGCTGAAACCCGGCACCCGCATCGCCCTCATCGGCAATTCCCTCTTCGACCGCATGCGCGATGACGGCCAGTTCGAGGCCCTCCTGCACCAGCGCTACGCGAAAGAACAGCTCGTCGTGCGCAATCTGAGCTGGTCCGCCGATGAAGTGGCCCTCCGCCCCCGCCCGGATGGCTTTGGCGACCTCAATCAGCACCTCACCGAGCACAAAGCGGACGTCATCCTCGCCGCCTTCGGCTTCAACGAGAGCTTCAAAGGCGAAAAAGGCCTCCCCGAATTCGAAACCCTCCTCAAGGCCTTCCTCATCGAGCTGAAGGCCCACCGCTACAACGGCACCGCGGAGCCCAAAATCGTCCTCGTCAGCCCCACCGCCGCCGAAAAGCCCCACGAGCATCTGAATGCCCAAATCGCCCTCTACACCGCCGCGATGAAAAAAGTCGCCGCCGCCGAAAAAGTGGCCTTCGCCGATGTATTCAACAGCGAACCGAGAACCGAGAACAGCGAACCCCAAACCACCAACGGCGTCCATCTCAACACCGTCGGCTACGCCGCCTTCGCCGAGCGCCTCTACAACCAGCTCACCCAAGAAACCCCGCCCAAACTCAACGAAGCCGTCCGTGCCGCCGTGGTCGAAAAAGAGGACAAGTTCTTCCAGCACTACCGCCCGCTGAACTACTTCTACATCAAAGGCGGCCGCATGGAGCCCTACGGCGTCGTCAACTTCCCCGGCGAGCTCAAGAAGCTGCTGCAGATGGTGGAGAACCGCGACAGCGCCATCTGGAAAGTAGCCCTCTCGCTCCGCGAGAGGAGCACAGCGCTTCCAAAGGAGGACAACTCACCAAAAGTAGATTCAGCGGACGAAGAACGTCTCTCGCTCATCTCGCGGAGCGAGATGGCTACTTTGGACTCCGCGCTCGCACCCCTTCCCGTGATCACCGGAGACCGCCCCATCAACGAATGGCTCTCTCCCGCCGCCGAACTCGCCGCCTTCAAAATCGACCCCCGTTTCGAAGTCAGCCTCTTCGCCTCCGAAGAAGACTTCCCAGAGCTCTTCGTGAAGCCCATTCAGATTCGTTTCGATGCCAAAGGTCGCCTGTGGGTCAGCACGAGCACCACCTACCCGCAAATCATGCCCGGCGAGGCCCCGCAGGACAAGATCCTCATCCTCGAAGACACGAACAACGATCACAAAGCCGACAAATGCAGCGTCTGGGCCGACAAGCTCGCCATCCCGCTCAGCTTTGAGTTCGGCAATGGCGGCGTCTTCGTCTCCGACCAGCCGCACCTCACCTTCCTCAAAGACACCGATGGCGACGGCAAGGCCGACCACCGCGAAAAACTCCTCACCGGCTTCGGCACCGAGGACAGCCATCACGCGCTGCACGACTTCGTCTGGAGCCCCGAGGGCGATCTCATCTTCCGCGAGAGCATCTTCCATCACAGCCAGGTCGAGACGCCCTACGGCCCCGTCCGCGCCCGCGAGAGCAGCTTCTTCCGCTACACCCCCGCCACTGGCCGCCTGCTCGCCTTTGGCAGCTACATGAGCACCAACCCCTGGGGAATCACCTTCGACGACTGGGGCTTCCACGTCGGCAGTCATCCCGTCTTCGCCAGCGCCGTGCATGCGCTCAATGCGCCCTACCCCGACATCCACATCCCCGCCGGCAACTACTTCCCCGCCTACAGCGGCACCTGCGGCCAGGAATTCCTCACCAGCAGCCACTGGCCCAAAGACCTGCGCGACAAAAAACACTTCATGCGCGTGCGCTACAAGCCCACCAACGAAGTCGAGCTGCACGAGTGGGTGGAGCACGACACGCACTTCGAAGAAAAGAAAGTCGGCATCGTCTTCCAGAGCACGAATTTGAGCTTCATCCCCGTGGACATCCAGCAAGGCCCCGACGGCGCGATGTACATCGCCGACTGGTACAACCCCGTCAAAGGCCACGCCCAATACTCCCTCCGCGACACCCGCCGCGACAAAAAATCCGGCCGCATCTGGCGCATCACCGCCAAAGCCCAGCCGCTGGAGCCAGCGCCGAAAATCGCCGGAGCGAGCATCCCCGAGCTACTTGAGCTGCTGAAGAGCGAGAACTACCGGACAAGGTATCGCGCGAAGGTGGAGTTGAGGGAGAGGAAACCCAAGGAGGTGATCACCGAAATCAAAGCCACCAAGCCGCCTTTGATCGGGAGTAACTCCGTAGAAAACCGTCAGAAAATGGAACTGGACTGGCTTCTCAACAGCCTTGGCGCATGGCGTGAGCCATCTCCGCTGCGTGAAGATGACGGAATGAAATTCGGTTTGGTCGCTTCTTTGCTTTGCGATGGAGATCCAAAAATTAGAGCGGCTGCAATCAGACATCTCCGGTGGGCACCTCAGCACATGAGGACAAAATTCGATTCATCTCCGCGCTCCGCCCTCCAACTCGCCACCAACGACAAATCCGGCCTCGTCCGCCTCGAAGCGGCCATCGCGGCGAGTTACATCGGCACGCCGGAGGCCTTGGAGGCCGCGCTCGATCTGCTGAAGCACCCGATGGACCCTTACCTCACCTACGCGCTGCGCACCTCGCTCGACAGCCACACGCTGCAGCCGCTTTGGAAGGGCAACACCGCCTTCATGCAGAAGCATCCCGAGCTCGAAAAGTTCCTCAAAGACAGCGAGCCCACCAAACCCGCCCTCATGGCGAAAAAGAAGAAGCCCGAGCCGCCGAACCCCTTCGACAACCAGCCCGGCCTGCAAACCATCACCATCAAGACCATCCCGGAGCGACTGCTCTACGACCTGCGCGAGTTCAAGGTGGTGCCCGGAGCCCCCGTGAAGCTCGTCTTCGAAAATCCCGACGTCACCCCGCACAATCTCCTCATCGTCCAGCCCGGCGCCGCGGACGAAGTCGGCATGGCCGGCAACGAAATGGCCAAAACACCCGACGGCTTCGCCAAAGGCTTCATCCCCGACTCCCCGAAGATCCTGCACAAGACCAAAATGCTCAACCAAGGCGACAGCGAGACCCTCCGCTTCACCGCGCCGACCACGAAGGGCAAATACCCCTACATCTGCACCTTCCCCGGCCACTGGCTCGTCATGAAGGGCGAGATGGTCGTCGAATAGTCAGCCACAGGGCCAGCCACGCACTTTCTGCTTCATTTCTCCAGAGCCCCGTTCCGTCAAACTCCGTCACCCACCTGCTCACTCATGCTTCATCGTCTGTTGTTCCTGCTCCTCTGCACCGCGCTCGCCCAAGCCGCAGACGTCTTCGACAAACAAAACCTCGCCGCCTGGTGCATCGTCCCCTTTGATGCCGCAAAGCGCAGCCCAGAGGCCCGCGCCGAGATGGTGGCGAAGATGGGCATCAAAAAAATCGCCTACGACTGGCGGCAGGAACACGTCGCTGAGTTTGAGCGCGAAATCCTCGCCTACCAAAAGCACGGCATCGAGTTCTTCGCCTTCTGGGGCACGCATGACGAGGCATTTCGTCTATTTCAGAAGTACAAGCTCCATCCGCAGCTCTGGGTGATGATGAAGGGCACCGGCGATTCGCAGCAGGCTCAGGTCAAATCCGCCGCAGAAAGTCTGTTGCCCATTTTAGCCAAAGCGAAGGCCCTCGGCAGCCAAGTGGGCATCTACAACCACGGCGGCTGGGGCGGCGAGCCAGAGAACATGGTCGCCGTGTGCGATTACCTCAAAAAGAACCACCACATCGACAACGTCGGCATCATCTACAACCTCCACCACGGCCACAGCCACCTCGATCGCCTGCCAAACGCCATCGAGGCCATGAAACCCCATCTCCTCTGCCTCAACCTCAACGGCATGGACATCGCCGGCGACACTCAGGGCCGCAAAATCCTCCCCCTCGGCGTCGGCACGCAGGATGTGAAAGTGCTGCGCCAAATCCGCGCCAGCGGCTACAGCGGCCCCATCGGCATCCTCAATCACACCAACGAAGACGCCGAAGGCCGCCTCCTCGACAACCTCGACGGCCTCCACTGGCTCCTCCCCCAGCTCGATGACGCCAAACCGGGCACCAAGCCCAGGTATCGCACCTGGAGTGATAAACCCACCGCCGCCACTCCCACCGTGACCGCCAAGCTCCTCTTGGTAGGACAAGGGAAACCGTCCCTGAGCAAAGAATTCGGCGAGGCCTTGAAAGGCAGCTATTTCGAGCTCGAAAACGAACCCTACCGCACGCTACCACTCACCATCGAGTGCCGCGCAAAGCTGGATGGCAAAAAGGGCTACAACATCCTCGTCGCATCCGATGCGAAATCCTCCGCCACACATTGGGAACTCTACACCCACGCGGGTCGCGGCACGCTCGCCCTCTACATGCCCGGACGTGGCGGCGACTTCGACTCGAAGGTCGATGTCTGTGACGGCGAGTGGCACGACTTCCTCGCCAGCATCGACGACAAGAGCGTCATCCTCTGGATCGACGGCAAACAGGTCTTTGAAAAGCCCGTGCAGCCCATCAAAGGCACGCCCACCGCTGGTGGCATCGCCTTCGGTAGTCTCGTCGATCACTCAATCGGTTGTGCCGGCCTCATCGACGACGTGCGCATCGCACGCGGTGTCATGAAGCCCCGCAAAGGCAACGCGCCGCGCCTGCGCATGGACAACACCCTCGGCCTCTGGGATTTCGATCACCTAGGCGATCTGCTCCCGCCACCCGCCCCGAAAGCCGCCGAGTTCACCCCCGACCTCCCACCGCTCAACAAAGCCGACAACCAGCACTGGCAGCACTTTGTCAACCGCGAGCGCACCTTCGACTTCTACGGCAAGCAAGCGCTGCACTTCATGAAGCAGAAACCGCTGCCCGCGCTCATCCCGCCCTTCCCCGGCATGGACGGCGGCCAACAAGGCCACTGGGGCAATCAAAACGACCAAGTGACCTGGAAAGACGGCCGCTGGGCCGCGAGCGATTTGGGGAATGTGTTCAGCGGTGTTTTCAAAGGCGCAGGGGAAACCATTCCCAAAGCTGTTTGTGTTCGACTCGAAGACAAATCCGCTGTGTTTGATCCGGACTTCTACTCATGGGCAGTGATCTGGTCGGGTGGCTCTGTGAAGCTGAACGACAATCGTCATGGTTTCATGGCCGGTGCTCCGATGGATGGAAAGAAAGTGGGGGAATGGGACACACCGAAAGTGTCGGACCATCTTTACCGCGGCTTTTACCGGCATGGCAAAAGAGTCATCTTTTCGTATATGATCGAAGGCCGGGACATTCTGGATGCAGGTAGAGACAAGTCTTCAGACGATTTAAAGTCACTCACCAAAGGCGGCCCTGCCCAATGGCCGCAATGGATCGAAACCAAAGGCGAACTTGGCACGCAGACGCCCTTCGCCACGGATCGCATCACGATCCCGTTCGAGAATCCGTATGGCACGCTGTTCTTCATCACGGCGCACGATTTCTTCAGCGACGGCACCGCCGCCATCGCCACAATGACCGGCGAGGTGTGGCTCGTTAAGGGCATCGACGAGAAAATGGAAAAGCTGCGCTGGAAACGCTTCGCCACCGGCCTGCATCAGCCGCTGGGCATGAAGATCGTGAAGGACAAGCTCTATGTACTCGGTCGCGATCAAATCACCTGCCTGCACGATCTCAATGGCGATGACGAAGCCGACTTCTACGAGTGCGTCACGAACGCGATGCAGACCTCACCCGGCGGGCATGATTTCATCGTCGGACTTGAAATGGATAAGGAGGAACGCTGGTACTTTGCATCCGGCAATCAAGGCCTGTGCCGCGTTAATGGGGTGAGGCATGCCTTTCAAGCTGCGATAAACCCTGCAACTGGCAAACCCATGCCGGAATCAAACACCGTTGAGATCCTCGCCACCGGCTTCCGCAATCCCAATGGCCTCGGCATCTCGACAGATGGCAGATTCATCACCACCAGCGTCCAAGAGGGTGATTGGACGCCCGCCACCTCCATCTGCCAGATCGAACTCGATCAAAACCTCGGCGCACACTTTGGTGCCGGTGGTCCGAAAGACGGCAAGCCACCCGAGCCCGTGCTCATGTACATGCCGCGTGGTGAGGACAACAGCGCCAGCAGCCAGGCCTTCATCTCCAGCGACAAATGGGCCTCACTCAAAGGCGACGGCAACCTCATCCACCTCTCCTCTGGCGGCGGCAGTGCTTGGCTCATGATGCGGCAGCAAGTAAGAGGCCGCTGGCAGGCCGCCGCCGTCAAAATCAGCGGCAATTTCGACTCCGGCCCTCAATGCGCTCGCTTCAATCCGAAGGACTGCCATCTCTATGTCAATGGCATGCAGGGCTGGGGCACCTACACACCGCAGGATGGCTGCTTCCAGCGTGTGCGCTTCACCGGTGGCGACAAGCCCGTGCCTGTGGGCTTTGAAGCACGCGACAACGGCGTTTTGCTGCGCTTTAACCACCCCGTGAAAAACACCGACGCGGCACAGTTCTTTGCCCAATGCTGGAACTACAAATACGGCCCACAATACGGCTCACCCGAGTATTCCGTGAAATATCCCGACACTCCAGGGCATGACCCGCTGGAGGTGCGCAGCGTGCAGCAGCTCGATGGCGGCAAGACGCTCTTCCTCGAAATCCCGCAGATCATCACCGCCAGCCAAATTCACCTGCACCTCAGCACTGGAGATGATGTTTTCCTCACCGCGCACGCTTTGGCAGAGCCCTTCACCGAATTCCCCGGCTACACCAAAATCGTCAAAACCAATCACGCCGCCCAAATCGGCCTCGAAGCCCCAAAACCCACCCAACCCAACCCTTGGGCCAAAGGAGAAGGCGGACGCGAAATCATCATCGAAGCCGCATTGGGCCTGCAATTCGTGCAAAAGCAGCTTTCCGCCAAAACAGGAGAAAAACTCACCCTCATCTTCAAAAACCCCGATGTCGTCCCGCACAACTGGCTGCTCGCCAAGCCCGGTTCACTGCAAAAACTCGGTGAAAAATGCAATCTCATGATCACCGACCCGCAAGGCATGCAAAAACACTACGTCCCCGACAGCGACGACGTCATCGCCTACACCGACATGACGAATCCGAAGGGCCAATTCACCATCCACATCACCACACCGAAGGAAAAAGGCGAATACCCATATCTATGCACCTTCCCCGGCCACTGGATGGTCATGAACGGCGTGATGAAAGTCGAATAGTCATTTCAATTCGGCACCTCAAACACAGCCACTCGCAAATCACGTAGCGAGCATAGCTTCTCCGTGCCCTCACCCATCTCGATCCCGCGCACCATCCGTGCTCCATCCTTCCTTTTTGCCCCAAACCGCTTCCGCTGGCTCTTGAAGATCGCGTTCACGAACTCCTTGCCCCCAATCACCGCTCCATCCGTAAAATATCTCACCCGGCACCTCAGCGCCTCAGCCACCGGTAGCTTCCCACCGCGCTTCATCACCTCACGTCGAGATGTCTCGCTGATCGCCCCCTTCTTTGTCCCATCTGCATTCATCTTCGATGCCATGCCCCAGGTGAACAAGAGCTTCCGGTAGTGCTGCACATGGCCCTCCTCGGGTTTGCGTCCCTCTAATTGCCCTCGTGCCACCAGCTCGATGCCACTCTTCGCCACTTTGATCCCCGCTTCCGCCTGCGCATAGCCGCACCACCGGTAATCTTTGGGATCTGCGACAAGTTTTGCCCGCACCGGATTCAGATCCACATACGCAGCCACCATCGCCAGCGCCGCCCCACCGCCCTCCACCAGCGTGCTGCGATAGCGCTCCTCCCACAGCGTGCCTTTGCGTTTCTCCTTCTTATTAAACCACTGCGTAAAGCGCTGCTTCAGTGACTTCATAAACGCCGAAATATCCCACATCCGCGCGGTGAATCCGTTGATGATCTTCTGCGCCTCCGCCCGTGCCCCGATCTTGCGCAAATGCTCCACCTCCGCCCGCACCTGTCCTTCCGTAGCCTTCCCAAAAGCCCTGCGCACAATCCCCAGCACCTCCTCCTCCGTCGGTAACACCTCCGGCCTCCGTGGCACCTCCACGAGCACATGGAAGTGATTGGAAAGCACGCAAAACGTCACCACCCGCACCTGGCAGAAAGTTTCATACATGCGCATGAGCCCGACGAACATCTCCCGCTCCTGCTCCTTGAGCCGAAAGCCGCGATCGACCACGCGAGAGACGCAGTGGTAGTAAGCGAAAGGGAAATGTTTGGGAGCCTTAAGCCGAGCCTGGCGCATGATGGAGAGGGGAGCGTGGTGAAGGGAGATGAGCGGTAAAGGATGACGAGAATTGGCGGCGCGGAGGAGTGGGCGAAACTGGCAACGAATCGGCGTATCGCAAGCAATATATGATAAAGGGACAGACTAATTATTGTATTCGTGCGTGCTTTATGTGCTTTATGGGATAGATGGATTTGGCTTGGCCATTTACGATTTTCGGAAAAACATGAGGTGCTGCCAGGGGAGGCCGTCGAATTCGCGATGGAGGGTGAAGCCGTTGGCGGTCATTTCTTTTTTGATCTGCGCTTTGCTCATTTTGTGCTCGGGCTTGATGGGGACGCTGGCGTCTTCTTCACGGAATTCCACGAGGACGAGCTGACCATCTTTTTTGAGCGCGGCATGCATGTTGGCGAGCATTTGCACGGGATGGGAGAACTCATGATAGACATCGACGAGCAAAACCATGTCGCAGGTGTTTGGTGGCAGTTTGGGGTCGTGGTAGGCACCGTTGATGGGCTCGATGTTGGTGATGTTTTTGGCTGTGATGCGTTGGCGCAGCATGTCGATCATTTCGGGCTGGACATCGACGGCGAGGATTTTGCCTTTTTCACCCACTGCTGCGGCTAGAGGCAGTGTGTGATAACCATTGCCGCAGCCCATGTCGCAGATGGTCATGCCTGGGGTGACTTTGAGCTCTTGGCGCATCAGCGTGGCGGCTTCTTCGATCTCACGCTTCTTGCGCACAAGCCATGCGGCACCGGTATAATGCATGGTTTGGGCGATGACGCGGCCTTGATACTCCGTGAGGCCTGGCGGCGGCGACGATGGCTCCTGGGCGAAAAATGGGATGGGGAGTAGAATGAGGGCCGGGAGCAGAAAACGCTTCATGGCGACAAGAAACGCGGTTCTGTGGTCCAAAATAGCGATTTGAGCCTCCGGGGTGACTTTTCCTGAGGTGCTGCTGGAAATCATGGTGCGGCCTTTTATCATCGCGGTGATGAAAACTGTGTTCCCCGCCCGCAAGTTCGCTTTTGCACTCGTCGCCTCCGCGCTCATGCCGGTGGCTACTTGGGCGCAGAGTCCGACAGCGCCACCGCCTCCTGCTGCGCCAGGTCGTGCTCCTATTCCGGAGGACATTGTGGGCGATGAGCATGTACGAGAGGAGTTTGGGGTGAATGAGTTCACCACGCCTTCTATTCGCAAGCTTTTCGACATGCTGAATAATGTGGGGAAGCTGCGCTACGATGAGTTGAAGCGTGATTTCACAGAAAAGACGCCTGCGGACCGTGTCATCGTGTCCATGGGGCTCGGAACGCTGATCGCGGATGGATTCCTGATCGTGCAGACGGAGAAGGTGGATGAAATGGAGGGCGTAGGCCGGGCGATGATCAAATACGGTAAGGCGCTAGGTGCTGGCAGCCGAATGAATAAGCATACGCAGAGTCTCTTTGAGCACAGTCTGCGTGGCGAGTGGGATGATCTGCGCACGGAGCTGGCAAAGACGCAGGCGGATGTGGAGGCAGAAATGGTGCTGCTCCGTGATGTGGATGTGGCGCATCTCATCAGTCTGGGCGGATGGTTGCGTGCGCTTGAGATCGCCACGCAGGCAATCGCGGTGGATTATTCCGAGGAGAAGTCCCGGCAGCTCACGCGAAAGGATGTGATCGAGTATTATGTGGCCAGCTTGGAGTCGCTGCACCCTTCGCTCCTGAAGAACGAATCGCTCGCGGCGTTGCTGAAGGGCCTGCAGGAGATGCTGCCGCTGCTGAATGCGCCGGAGGGCAAAGCGCTGACGCATGATGAAGTGAAAAAACTCCACGAGAAAGCGGCTGCCCTCTGCCATATTGTTACGGATAAGATGAAGGGCTGATTTTTTCAGCCTCCCCTACATCGAACGCATTTCACTCAATTCTCATGGCCGATCTCTCTCCCGCACAACGCCAACTCGTCGAATCCTGGGCCACTGAAGGCGCAACGCTCAATCATATCCAAGACCGACTGCGCCGTGAGTGCGACGTGACTCTGACCTACATGGAGGCGCGGTTGCTGATGATGGACCTCAATGTGAAACTCCAGGATAAGCCGCGTGAAGTGCCCGCAGAGGAAAAACCAACCGCAGCGGCTCCTGCACCGGAGGCTGCGGTCGAGGACGCTACTGCTACTGCTCCAGCGGGGGCTCTCACAGTGACGGTGGATGATTTCCCGCTTCAAGGCGCGGCGATCAGTGGCAAGGCGACGTTCAGCGATGGTGAGAGCGTCGTATGGTTCATGGACACGATGGGCCGCTTCGGTATGCGCGGGCCATTCCAGGGCTACCAACCACCCGCAGCAGACATCCCGAAATTCCAGAGCGAACTCGACCAACTGCTGCAATTGCGCGGTTTCTGACCCTAGCACGGCCAAACCATCCGCAGGGCCTTTTCAGGCTCATACGGATGATTTGGTTTTGCGCTTCGCGGCTCGTTTCCGAGCGGTTTTTCGTGGTTTTGCCATGTATTCAGCGGCGTCCTCTCGCAGCACCCCTGCGACTGGTGCCGCAGGGTGAAACCAGTCACGATACGTCTGACCATTGACCACGCGTACTGCGGGGTCATGCGAGTGCCAGTGATTGAAGGGCGTCCGGCAGACAATGAGGTGGCTTTCGGCAGCGTTTTGACCCAGGACGCTGCGCACGGCGTTCATACCGGTGAGGTGCTTGGTTTCGTCACCGTTTTCGGACCATTTCGCTTCGATGAGCTGGAGGCGACCATTGAGCCACAGCACGAAGTCCACCTCCACGCCCTGTGCATCCCGCCAAAAGTATATCTCAGCCGGGCTGCGCTCCGCCTGGATGGCACGCTGCATCTGCCCTAGCACAAAGGTTTCCCAAATGCCCCCAATGAACGGCGATGTGACCATCTGCTCTGGAGAAGAGATGCCGAGTAGGAAGCATAAGAGCCCTGTGTCCTTGAAGTACATCTTCGGCGTGCGGATGAGGCGCTTACCGTAGTTGTTAAAGAAGGGAGGCAGCAGGTGGATGATGTTGGATGCCTCCAGCACGCTGATCCAGTGCTTGATGGTCGTCGCGGCGACACCGACATCACCTCCGAGCTTGGCAAAGTTGACCAAATTGCCGCTGTAAGTGGCGCAAAAGCGGATGAAGCGCTCGAAGTCACGCAAGTTCACCACATTGATGAGCTGACGCACATCCCGCTCGAGGTAAGTTGCCAAGTAGCTGGCATAAAACTCGCGCACGGGCATCTCTGGCATGCGCCAGAGCTCTGGGTAGCCACCACGCCAGATGAAGTCAGCCAGTGGAGGGAAGGTAAACCGGTTCGAGTCCGCGTACTCGGTGCTGGCGAGGGTATCGACTTCTAGAATGACGCAGCGTCCTGCAAGGCTCTCGCTGACGTTTTTCATCAGCGCGAACTTCTGTGAGCCGGTCATCACAAAACGGCCCATGCGGTGCCTATCGGCATCCACTGCCACTTTGATGTGGCGAAAGAGTCCCGGCGCATACTGCACCTCGTCGAGGATGATGGTGGGGTGATCTTTGACGGCGTCCAAGAGGCCTGCGCCGTTGTTTTCCGCTTCGTGTGCTACGGAGGGTAGATCGAGCGTGAAGAAGGGTGCATCAGGGAAGACCTCTTTGAGCAGGGTGGTTTTTCCAGTCTGGCGGGCACCCGTGAGCAGTACGACGGGAAAGCTCCGGGAGACATCCCGGATGCGTTCTGCGAGGTAGCGATTGATGTGGGTGTTCATGGCAGTTTCGGATATGCCTGGACTATAAAGCGGATAATCCAGTGTTCAACAGTGGATTATCCAAGATGTGTTATAAAGTGCTCTATTTAAGTGGTATAAGGTCATGTAAAAGCAGCGCAAAAGCCTCCATTTTGACCACTTGCCCTGGGTTTTGGGTGCTTTTTGGGCTGCCTCCGTGCCTTGGGAAAACCATTCTGGGGCGGTCGGAAGGCATGTGTTGCGAAGTTTTCGCTCAGAGGGGAGACTTGGGCTGCGTTTCATCATCACCCCCCAAAAAACATGTCCGAACCCCAAGCCACTCCTGCCGAGGAAAAGAAGATCGAAAAGACCGAGGCAGGGAACTACTTCGTCTCCAACTACCCGCCGTTCTCCTTCTGGAAGCCGGATCAGGTGCCTGTCGTCGAGTCAGTGCTCCAGCGCCCGGCTCCGGCGGATATTCCGCTCGGTGTTTATTTCCACATCCCTTTCTGCCGGAAGCGCTGCCACTTCTGCTATTTCAAAGTGTACACCGACAAGAACGCGGGTGAAATCAAAGCCTACATCGACGCCGGCATGCGCGAGATGGAGCGACTCGCCTCGCAGCCGTATCTAAAAGGCCGCAAGGCGCATTTCGTGTACTTTGGAGGTGGCACGCCCAGTTACCTCTCCGTCCCGCAGCTCAAAGACCTCACCGACCGCATGAAAAGCCTCGTTTCCTGGGATGGCGCGGCAGAGGTGGCCTTCGAGGCCGAGCCTGGCACGCTCAATGAGGTGAAGCTCACCGGCATTCGCGAAGTCGGTGTCACGCGTCTGAGCCTGGGCGTCGAGAATTTTGACGATCACATCCTCGATACCAATGGCCGCGCACACCGCAGTGGCGAAATCGGAAAAGCCTACAACTTTGCCCGCAGCCTCGGCTTTGAGCACATCAATATCGACCTCATCGCCGGCATGATGAACGAGACCGAGGCCAACTGGAAAGTCTGCGTGCAAAAAGCCATCGAGATGCAGCCAGATGCCGTCACGATCTACCAGATGGAGGTGCCCTACAACACCACCATGTACCAGCAGATGAAGGCCGAGGGCAAAGTCACCGCCCCCGTGGCCGACTGGCAGACCAAGCGTGACTGGGTCAGCTACGCCTTCGATGAGTTTCAGAAAGTCGGATACACCGTCACCAGCGCCTACACCGTCGTCAAAGACCCACAGCGGATCAAATTCGTCTATCGTGATGAATTATGGGACGGCGCAGACTTATTGAGCTGTGGCGTGGCATCCTTCGGCCATCTGGGTGGCGTGCATTACCAGAATCAGGCGGATGTAGGCCCCTACATGCAGGCGGTGGATTCCGGGCAGCTCCCCATCTTCCGTGCGTATCAAACGACAGCGGATGATCGCTTTGTCCGCGAGTTCATTTTGAAGCTCAAACTCGGCCGCAGCGAGTTCCAGCACTACATCGACAAATTCGGCGAAGACCCACGCCAGCGCTTTGCCGCCCAGTTCGCCGACTTGGAGAAAAATGGATACGCCCATCTCGATCCGCGTGGCATCACCCTCACCCGCGACGGCCTGCTCCAGGTGGACAGGCTGCTGCATGACTTCTTTTTGCCCCAGCACCGCCGGTATGCCCGCTACACTTGAAAACGAGGCCCCACGGCAAGATGAGGACATCCTCGCCCCGCTGATTTTCTTCTACGGCATCGGCAGCACGCGGCCGAGAGTCACCTTCGTCGAGCCGGAGACACTCCCAGAGACCGAGCGTGGGCTACTTGTCCATGATATGGACATGACGCCGCGCCTCCGGGGCTTCCACGGCTGCGAAATCGATCTCGATGTCGCCGCGCGGGCACGCATCGGCAATTACCTCGTCCGTGCCAGCGTCCTGCATCGTCAGAGCGATGGCAAACCGGTCGAGTTCGGTGCCATCGGCATCCATCTCGATCTTTTGCCTGAAGATGCCCAAAAACTCGTCCTCGCGGGCCATGTCCCTTTCGGTGCCATCCTGGAAAAATACGCCGTACCGCACTCCAGCCACCCACGGGGCTATTTTCGCATCTCGGTCGATCAGCGCCTCGCAGACCTTCTTGGAGCCACCAGTGGGCAGATGCTCTATGGCCGCTGCAATGAGCTACGGCACGGCTCGGGCCGGGTTTTGGCCGATGTCGTCGAGGTACTGCCGCGACAGTGATCATACGCGGCACGCGCTTGCTGCTTGGTCGTTCAGGTTTTCAGATTGAAGCGTCAGTTTGGCCGTTTTTGCCACGTTTCACGGCACACACATGATGATTCGCCTGATTCCTGCGCTACTCCTGCTCGCCGCTTTGCATGCACATGCGGCCATTCCCGCCATCCAGCCATTTTTGGAGCAGCACTGCTCGGACTGCCATGATGCGGAGGTGAAAAAAGGCGGGCTCGATCTCGCCGCACTCTCTACCGATGGAGCCGATGCGGCGGCATTGAAAAAATGGGTCCGTGTTTTTGACCGAGTCGCTGCTGGTGAGATGCCACCGCCGAAAAAAAAGCACCAGCCCACTCCAGAGGCCGTGCAGGATTTCATGGGGGCACTGGGGGCTGATCTAGTGACCAAATCGAATGCTCAACGTGGCACCGTGCTCCGTCGGCTGAACCGGCGCGAGTATCAAAACACCATCAATGACCTCCTCGGCGTGAAGGTGGACATCATCGACTCGCTGCCAGAGGACGGACGCTCCCACGGGTTCGACAATGTCGGGGAGGCTCTCTCCATCTCCGGCATTCAGATGCAGCGCTACATGGAGTCCGCCGAGCTCGCCATCAATGCCGCCCTGTATCAGCCAACGCAGCCCACGAGCACCCTGCAACGCAGCACGCTCGATACCGAGCGCAATCGCAAAGACACCATCGGCAAGCAGTGGCTGCGCCGTGAGGATGGCTCCATCGTCGTCTTCAACAGTGGCGGCTTCCCCAGCACCATCATCCCAGACATCCGCACCCGAGTTGCTGGCACTTACAGGCTACGCGTCACCGGTTACGGCTATCAGATCGAGGAGCCTGTCACCTTCGCTGTCATCACGGGGAGCTTTAATTTTCGCAATGCGGACAATGTCACCCGCAGCTTCCATGAGCTCCCTGTCGGCAAGCCCGGCACAGTCGAGCTCACGCTGCACATGGATGCGAATAAAGGCATCTGGATCAGCCCGCAGGGCCTCAATGGCCCAGATGGCCATTCGCCGGTCAAAGATGGCCCAAGTAAGTATCCCGGCGAAGGCATGGCTTTTCAGGAAATCACGCTCGAAGGCCCGCTGGAGACCGAATGGCCACCGAAGGGCCAAAAACTGCTCCTCGGTGATGCAAAGCTCCGCGAGCTGCCGCCAGAAAAACCCTGGATGAAAGGCAAAGCTGGCTACAAGCCCATCTATGCGGCTGAATCACCTGATCCTGTCGCCGCTTCGCGCAAAAACATCGCCGCATTTATCACCGCTGCCTTTCGCCGCCCCGCTACCGCCGCAGATGCAGAGCCCTACATCAAGCTCTTCGATACCGAATTCGCCGACAGCAGCGACTTCCTCGCCGCCATGCGCACGGCTGCCATCGCGGTGCTTTGCTCACCAGAGTTCCTCTTTCTCAAAGAGCCCGCAGGCAGGCTCGATGACCTCCAGCTCGCCTCACGACTGAGCTACTTCCTCACTCGCAGCACGCCGGATGCAGAGCTGCTCGCGGCGAAGCTCACACAGCCAGAGGTGCTGCGCTCACAGACCGAGCGGCTGCTGAAAGCGGCGACACTGGAGCGCTTCGTTATCGACTTCACCGATGGTTGGCTGAATCTGCGTGAGATTGAGTTCACCACACCGGACAAGCAGCTCTACCCCGAGTACGATGAGCTGCTGCTCGATAGCATGCTGCGTGAGACTCGCCGCTTCATCGCCCATCTCATCGAGGAGAATCTCAGCATCGCCAACATCATCGACAGTGACTTTGCCATGCTGAATAAGCGGCTCGCACAGCACTACGGCATCCCAGATGTCACCGGCGTGGAGCTGCAAAAGATCAAGTTGCCACCAGACAGCCACCGGGGCGGAGTCTTGACCCAGGCCAGTGTTTTGAAAGTCAGCGCCAATGGCACCAATACCTCCCCCGTCGTGCGTGGTGTGTGGGTCATGGACCGCATCCTCGGCCTGGAGCCACCGCCGCCGCCACCTGGCGTCCCTGGCGTGGAGCCAGACATCCGCGGAGCCACCACGCTGCGTGAGCAGCTCGCGAAGCACAGCACGCTGGAGAGCTGCAATGCCTGCCACCGCGTCATTGATCCGCCCGGCTTCGCTTTGGAAAACTACGACGTCATCGGCGGCTGGCGTGAGCGCTTCCGCAGCATCGACCAAGGCGAAAAAGTCGATTTGAAGGTCGAAGGCCGCAAAGTGCGCTACCGCCTGGGTCCACCCGTCGATGCCACGGGCGAAATGCCCGGTGGAGAGAAATTCGCCCACCTCGATGATTTGAAAAAGCTCCTGCTAGCTGATCCAGACCGCATCGCCCGCTGTGTCGCGGAAAAGCTCCTCACCTTTGCCACGGGGCGGCCCATGGGCTTCTCAGACCGCAGCGCACTCGATCAGCTCGTGGCTCAGTCCAAGAAAAAAGGCCACACCATGCGGGATATGATCCACGCCATCGTCCAAAGTGAAGTTTTCAGCAGCAAGTGAGCACCCAGCGGCAGAAGCGGGGCCGATGCATCGTTTTCTTGCGCATGAAACTCCCCGCCCTGCTCGCTGCTGCCATCTCCCTATGCGCTTCGTTTGTCCATGCAGACATCGCTGTGGGTCGATATGACCTGAAACAGATCCGTGATGTCTCCACGCTGGAGACCAAGGTCATCGAAGACTGGCATCTGAATCCTAAAGACGCATCCATCCGCCAAAAGCTCGTCGAAATCACCGTCTGCGAATGGTGGCCCGGCATGAAGGTGCGGCTACCCGTGACGATGCTGGCCCCAGCGAGCGGTGTTTGCACGAATGTGCTCATCGAGAACACGGGCGTGCAGATGAAAGTGGCCGCCGCCACCGGCGCAAAGCTCCGCCTGCTCAAGGAGCATGGTGTTGGCCTCGTCTTCATCGGCATGGTGCCCATTGATGCGATGGAGCCCATCGGAAAGCTGCACCTCATGATGGAGGAGCACTTCATCCAGACGAAGGATACTCGCTACACGCCTGCCTGGATCTGGGGCATCAGCGACATGCGGGCACTCACCGCAGCAGTGGCAGAGAAGGCGGTGTTTCAGCCGCAGAAAGTCATGGCCACGGGCGGATCAAAGCGCGGAGTCGCCACCGCAGCCGCAGGCATCGCCGATGATCGCTTCACCGCCATCATGCCCGTCGTAGCGCCTGTGATCGAGAGTCCTGGCGGCCCGTATGTCGAAGGCATGATGCCCGCCGCGATCACCCAGATGAATGAGGCATTCCTCGCAGCCATGACCGATCCTGTAGGCCGTGAGAAGCTGCTTATTCGTCAAAAAGCCCGCTCCGACGAGCGCATCACGGTAAAGATGGCCCGCGACGCTGGCTGGAGTGATGCGGAGATGAAGACCGCCTGCAACGCCGCCTGGGAGGCCTGCCGCACGACCAATTACCTCAGCGTCCTCAAACAGCGCGGCACAGAGATTTTTTATAACCAGGGATCGAATGACAATGTGAGTCCTGGACTCGTCGAGCTCGGTCGTCGTCACCCCGAGCTGCCTATCTACATCGTGCCGGGTGGTCAGCATGGCGGAGCCAAGGAGGCCGGCTTTGTCAAAGCCGTGAATGGTTTGCCCGAGGTGGATAAGAATCTCTACGCCTTTGCCCAGCATCACTTCTTTAGCGCACGCCGCATGGTCGCCCCGCCGAAGATCACCCACCAGTGGGACAAAACCACCCGGCAGCTCGCGGTGACGGCCATTTTCCCAGATGGCACAGAACCGCAGGAAAACACACTCTGGTGGTCCGTGGACCGCCACCCCGACTACAGCATCCAGATGGAGTTCGATCCATGGGCCTCCATCCCGATGAAAAAACCGCCGCCGCCACCTACACCGGTGCCGCGACGATTCAGGGGGAGGTGCAGACGCTCGACTTCATCACCGTGCATGCGCATCAGGAAAAGGGCAGCACACTCACGCTATCCAGCTCAGAAATCCGTCTCGAATAGCGTCGCGAGTCAGCAGCATGGTGAAGGGAATACGAGCCAGAAAGCGTTGGTTTGGCTACGCATGACTCTCTCGAAGCTCCTACTCACTAGCTTGGCCCTTTGCGGCATGATCGCCGCCACCCAGGCCCAAGAAAAAGTCTTCAAAGCCGGTGCTGCGACGAGCAACATCACGCCGCCGCTAGGCATGGAGATCGTGGGAAACTTCGCCCCGCGTCCCATCGCCAACCATGTGCATGATGAGCTGCATGTGCGCTGCCTTGTGCTCGATGATGGCAGCGCCAAGCTGGCTTTTGCCGTAGCGGATACCATTTCACTCGGACGCGATGTGTGGGACGAGGCGAAGGCCAAAATCGAGGCCGCTACCGGCATTCCGAGCGCGAACATGATGTTCTCCGGCACGCACACGCACTCCAGCGTCTCTGCGATCACGAACAAGGATCCCTCACTCGATTACCGCCGTTTCATCATCTCCCGCGTGGTCGATGGGGTGCGGCGTGCGGTGCATAATCTGGAGCCTGCCCGCATCGCCTGGGGCACGGGCAAGGTGCCGCAGCACGTCTTTAATCGCCGCTATCTCCTCAAGGAAGGAGCCACCAATGCGAACCCCTTCGGCGGGCTGGACCGCGCGGTGATGAATCCGAGTAGCCTCCTGCGTCCGCGCCTCGCTGGTCCTGCCGGGCCGACGAATCCAGAGGTCTATTGCCTCTCCGTGCAGGCTACGGATGGGCACCAGATCGCTCTGATGGCGAACTATTGGCTGCACTACGTCGGTGGGGTGAACAAAGAGGATTTATCCGCAGACTACTTCGGCGAGTTCTGCCGCCGCATCGAGCAGGCGCTAGCAGCGCCCTGTGTCGGCATCCTCGCCAATGGCCCTTGCGGGGACGTGAACAACAACGACTACAGCGGCAAGACACCCAGTGTGAAGCGTGAGCCGTATGAGAAGATCCAAATCGTCGCGCAGGACCTCGCTCAGGAGGTGCTGCGGGTACACCGATCGCTGAAGCATCAAGACTGGGTACCGCTGAAAGCTGCGGTGAGCGATTTGGAGCTCGCGGTGCGGCGACCGACGCCGGAGATGGTGAAATGGGCTGAAAGCGTGCTCGCAAAGCCGAAGGGCGCAGAGCCGCTCCACCGCCTAGAGCAGCCCTACGCGGAGAGAACACTCGCCGCACGCGATGCGAAGCCAGAAACGATCCAGGCACCGATCCAGGCCTTCCGCATCGGCGAGCTCGGCATCACCGCGATCCCGTTTGAGGTCTTCACCGAGATCGGACTGGAGCTCAAAGCTCGCAGCCCGTTCAAAGACACCTTCACCATCGAGCTAGCGAATGGCAGCCATGGTTACTTGCCCACACCACGCCATCATGACCTGGGTGGATATGAAACGTGGCTCGGCACCAATCGCGTCGAACGAGAGGCCTCGGTGAAAATCACCGCGCGGGCCCTGGAGATGCTCCAGCGTGTGAAGTGAGCCCACGCTCCAGCGCATGGCCGATGCGGAGCAGCAGTGGCTCTGTATGCGCCGTGCTGAAAATGGAAAAACCCACCGGCAGTGGCCCCACACGGCCCATCGGCAGCGTGAGGTGCGGATAGCCTGCCGTGGCGGGCACCGTGGAGCAGCCGCGACCACCTGCGCGGCGTGTGTAGTCCGTTTTTTCCGCTGGATCACTGGTGGAGAGCACCAGGGCATCCAGCCGCTGCTCACGCAGCACTTTGTCGATGCCTTCATCGCGTGCGAGTCGCCGTGCTTCCTCGCGTACGGCACGAGTTTCAGCGCGGGCGCTTTCGGTGTTCAGCTTCGCGGCCATTTCCAGCAGCTCTTGGCCGAAGTGCGGCATTTCCTTCTCTCGATTCGTTTCATTGAAGGCGATCACATCCTCCATGCTGCGCATTTTGGAGCTCGTGGTGGCGAGATAGGCATCCAGATCATCGCGGAACTCGCCCAGCATCGCACGGAAGCGCAGTGCCGCGATCTCACGCGTGTGCGGCAGCTCTGTCTCGATGATTTCTGCGCCGAGTGCTCGCAGCACATCCAGAGCGGCCTGCGTGAGCGTTTGCACCTCTTCACGATCGCCATTGAGATGGCGTAAAAAACCCAGGCGCAGGCCTCGTAGATCCGTTTTGACCAGATCGGTGGTGAAATCACTCGGCGCATGCTCACCCAGCACCTGCATGAGCAGCGCGGCATCCGCGACACTGCCCGCCATCGGGCCTGCGGTGTCTTGCCAATGCGTGATGGGCACGATGCCACGCCCGCTGATGCGACCGAGTGTGGGCTTCAGCCCCACCACGCCACAGGCACTGGCAGGACTGACGATGGAGCCATCCGTCTCCGTGCCGATAGCTCCGGCGCACATCCGCGCAGCCACCGCAGCGGCAGAGCCCGAGCTGGAGCCACTGGGATTGTACTCCGGCGCATGCGGATGCCGCGTCTGGCCCCCGCGTGCGCTCCATCCGCTGGTGGAGTGAGTGGAGCGCATGTTTGCCCACTCGCTGAGATTGGTTTTTCCTAGCAGCACAGCACCCGCTGCTCGCAGCCGCTTCACCAGCGGCGCATCTGCCTGCGGGCGTGAATCGAGCAGCGCCAGCGATCCCGCCGTGGTGAGCATGCGATCGGCCGTTTCGATGTTGTCTTTGATCAAGATGGGCACGCCATGCAGTGCACCGCGTGTCTGGGTGGCATCCAGCTTCCGGGCGATATCGAGTGCATCTGGATTGAGCTCGATCACGGCATGGATCGCGCCATCCAACTGCCGGATGCGCTCCAGATACCGCTCTGTCACCTGCACCGCGCTGAAGTGACCCGCACGCAACCCCGCTGCTAGGTCCACCAGCGACTCCGGCATCTCCGCAGGCCGTGAAGAGCACGCCGGGAGTGCTGCGAGCGCTGCATGGGCAAAGTGGCGGCGGGTCATAAGCTAAAAGTCATCGTGAATAATGGCTCACACTGATTCAGCGAGGTCATTATTTTCAGAGCGCTTCCGAATTACTTGGTTGGGGATGGTCAGCATCGTAGAACCATCGAAATAGCAGCCAGATCATCGGCAAGAGTGTCAGCGTTTGCAAAAGGCCGACCCAAAAACACCAATAGGCCATTCGAATACCAACCAAACGACAACCTGATTTCTCGATTTGATTCATGGCTCGCCAGCCAACGAATACCGCAAACGGACCAAATGGGGCAACGAATGTACCCACAAAACCCAGCGCAAGCCGACGACTCAAATCACACTGAGTTTTCAACTCTAAAGGGACATCCGGCTGCATTTTAAGCCAATACTCCTTTCACGAGATGCCCGTGCACATCGGTGAGGCGATAGCGGCGGCCTTGGAACTTGTAGGTGAGCCGCTCGTGGTCGATGCCGAGCAGGTGCATCAGCGTGGCGTGGAAATCGTGGATGTGCAGGCCATCGCGGGCCACGTTGTAGCCGAAGTCGTCTGTCTCGCCATACACGCTGCCGGCCTTGATGCCGCCACCGGCCATCCAGGCACTGAAACAGCGCGGATGATGATCACGCCCGAAGTTGGCACTGATTTTTCCCTGGCAGTAATTCGTGCGGCCGAATTCACCACCCCAGACGACGAGCGTGTCATCCAGCAGGCCGCGCTGCTTCAGATCCTTCACCAGCGCAGCGGCGGGCTGATCGGTCTCTTTGCAGAGCCGGGGTAGTGCTCCTGGCAGCCCACCGTGATGATCCCAGTCCTGATGATAGAGCTGGATGAAGCGCACACCGCGCTCTGCGAGCCGCCGTGCTTGCAGGCAGTTCGCCGCGAAGGTGCCCGGCGTCTTCACATCTGGGCCATAGCTGTCGAGGATGTGCTGCGGCTCATCCTGGATGCCGGTGGCCTCTGGGATGCTGCTCTGCATGCGGTAGGCCATTTCATAATGGTCGATGCGGTTTGCGATCTCGGCATCAGGCGTGCCTGCGAGCTGGTGCTGATGCAGCTCTTTGAGCCGATCCAGCATCATGCGGCGGCTTTTTTCGTCCACGCCGTCTGGATTGCCCAGATAGAGCACGGGGTCCTTCGCAGCACGAAAAAGCACGCCTTGATGCTTCGTGGGCAAAAAGCCGCTTCCCCACAGATGAGCGCCCAATGGCTGCCCACCTTTGCCTTTGGTGATCAGGACGACAAAAGACGGCAAATTGGCATTTTCTGCCCCTAGGCCGTAGCTGAGCCACGCGCCCATGCTGGGCCTGCCGGCGATCTGGGAGCCTGTTTGGAAAAAAGTCACTCCAGGGCCGTGATTGATGCTTTCCGTGTACATCGACCGCACGACGCACATCTCATCCGCGATGCTTGCGGTGTGTGGGAGCAGCTCGCTGAAGGTAGCGCCTGCCTGCCCGTGCTGGGTGAATTTGAAAGGCGAGCCCACCATCGGGATCGACGATTGATTGCCCGACATGCCCGTGAGGCGCTGCCCACCGCGCACGCTATCGGGGAGCTGCTCGCCGTGGCGCTGATTGAGCAGCGGCTTGTGATCGAAGAGGTCCAGATGCGAAGGCCCGCCGGACATGAAGAGGTAGATGATGCGCTTCGCCCTCGCGAAATGATGCGTGCTACCCAGCACCCCACGATCGACTGCCGCTGCGGCGGCTCCGAGGCTCTCCTGAGCGAGCATTTCATTCAAGGCGATCCCGCCCAGACCGAGTCCGAAGCGTTGGAGCAAAGTGCGGCGATGGAAGGGATGTGGGGACAAGGGCGGAGGCGTTGGAGATTGCAGTGGATCAATACAAGGCTTGATCGGTGGGCTTTTCATCTTCTGTGCGCTCACTTGCCGGTGAAAAGCGGCATCAAAAAGCCCAGGAGAAAGATGAGGAAGAGGATCAGCCCCGCCCAGAACCATAGGCTGTGGCGATTGCCACTGATGGACGCGGAACGTCTGCTGCCCTGGCCGAACTCGCGGGCCACGAAGTCCTCGTAATCGAAGTCATCTTCATCGGGGAGATCCAGCCCATCGCGAGAGCGTGCATCGTCGGGGTCACGCCAGCCGGATTTCTCACATGCGCCGCAATCATCGCATGCAGCGCGGCCTTTGGGGACCCATTCGCCACACGCGGGGCATTGACCTGGAGGATGGAAACGTGCCATGCTAGCAGCATGGCCTTCATCCGCGTTCTCGCCATTCTTTTTAGCCTGCTGCTGGTGGGCGCTGCCGCCGTGTTCTGGTGGTGGCGCTCGCATGGTGTCACCAGCAGCATCATGCAGATGGTGGAGGCTCCAGCAGACCCGGCCTTTTACCGGCTGACGCCGCAGGAGGTGGTGACGCTACCGCTGGCCGTGCGCTTTGACATGCCCATGGGCTCCCAGCACGGAGCGCTGACTTACAATGCGCGGGCCTTCCGCATCTCGCGGCATTTGGGGGATGATCTCAATGGCATCGGCGGTGAGAATTCCGACCTCGGTGACGCCGTCTATGCCGCTGGTGATGGCCGCGTGGTGTACACCGGCATGCCGGGCTCGGGTTGGGGGAAAATGATCATCGTGGCGCATCGCTTGCCTGCGGGGGATGAGCTAGGCCCCGTGGTGCAGACGATGTATGCGCATTTGCAGGACATGAGCGTGAAACCTGGCCAGCTCGTGCGCCGTGGCGAGCCCATTGGCCACGTGGGCACGGCGGAGGGTGCCTATCTGGCCCATCTGCACTTTGAGGTCCGCACCGGCCCCTACATCAATCCCGCCGAAGGCTACGCCGACACACCGCTCAATCGCGTGTCGCCAGAAAAATTCATCGCCCAGCGCCGTGGTGCTGGTGCGACGAGCCTGAGCCCCGCGCCAGCATGGATGGAATGACGGCGCTCAGCGCCACTCACGCAGCTGCTGCGGCCACTTTTTGACGGATCTCGGCCAGTAGCGCTGCCACACGCGGCATGCGCAGCCCTGCTTGCTCGGCTCGCCGGATGGGCTCCGCCCAGATCGCGTCGATCTCCACCTCGCGACCGGCTTGGAAGTCGATCAGGCTACTCGGCTTATAGCCAGCCATGGTCCGAGTGCGCTCGATCATGTTTTCGATCAGGCCCGCAGGCATCGCGTGGCCGAGCTGCGTCGCTGTTTCGATGATCTCGGCCATCAGCTCACGCACACGCTGCTCCAGCGCGGTATCCGCCAGGATAGCGGCTGTATCGACACCGCCTGCGGCGATGGACAGGCCATTGAAAGGGATGTTCCAGACCAGCTTCTTCCACCGCGCCGTTCGTAGCTGCTGCTCCACGCTACAGGAGATGCCAGCGCCTTTCAGCAGCGCGGCCAGCGCCCGCGTACGCTCCAGCGGGGCCTCTGCATGCTCCCCCAGGGCGATATGCCCCTGCGCCAGATGCACGATCACCCCTGGAGCCGTGCGATTGATGCACACGAAGCACAGCCCACCCAGCACACGCTCACTACCAAAGTGCTGTGCGAGGAAGTCATCACTGCCCAGGCCATTTTGGAGCGTCAGGATCAGCGTGTCCTCACGGAGCAGCGGTGGCAGCAGATCGAGCAGCAGATCATTGGCCGTGGCCTTCAGCGCCACGATCACCAGATCACAGGGGCCGATCTCGCTCGTCTCCCGGTGACAATGCACCTGCGGCAAGATGAAATCCCCCTCATGGCTCTGCACCCGCAGTCCATCGCGCTGCACCGCCGCATAATCCGAGCGCAGCAAAAAATGCACCTCATGCCCATGCTGTGCCAATCGAGCCCCATAATACCCCCCCACGGCTCCAGAGCCGACGACTGCGATGCGGGGTGATGTGGGTAACGTGTCCAATCCCGCCGAGAAAAGCCCATTCCTCCCACCCCTTCAATCTTGTTCGTATGGCCCCAAAAGTGGCGCTGACGCGTTCAAAAGAGCATGGCGAAAAGGCCGCCTGGGCGCGGTTTTTGGCCAAAAAGGCCGTTTTTGCACGAAAAAGGCCCTTTTCCCGCCATTTGGGGTCCCCACTCCGCCGCTCGGGGGCTTCGTTCCGCCGTGCGGGGGCTCCGTTCCGTCGTTCGGGGGCTTCGTTCCGCCATGCGGGGGCTTCGTTCCGCCGTGCGGGGGCTCCGTTCCGTCGTTCGGGGGCTCCGTTCCGTCGTTCGGGGGCTCCGTTCCACCGCTCGGGAGCTCCGTTCCACCGCTCGGGAGCTTCGTTCCGCCACGCGGGGGCTCCGTTCCACCGTGCGGGGGCTCTGTTCCACCGTGCGGGGAATGAGCCTTTTGGCAGAATGGCAGCCGGTTGAGACGCTGCCGCCGTGGTTGACCAAAACGAGAGAGGCCGCGCCGTTTTGCTGCGAATGGCCATGCTCAAGTGGCAAGGCTTGCAGCCGTGACATCGTTTGTCTGACGGGTCGGCCCCGTCAGACAAAAGTCAGAGTGAAATGAAGAAAGGCATTACTGACAAGCCTCGCACGTTCCGCCATTTCGCATGGCTTCGATGGAGCAGGCCATGGCTTCTTCGGATGTGTATTCGCGTTTATTGGCGTTGGCTTGGCCGATGAGGCCGCGCATTTCTTTTTCGACTTCGGCGGTGCTTTTTTCGATGTTGGAGGCGCTGCGGGTGCGGAGGTAGTAGGTGGTTTTGAGGCCTTTTTTCCACGCTCCACGGTACATGTGGCTGAGGGTGCTGAGCTCGCCACCACCAAAGAAGAGGTTCACGCTCTGGCTCTGGTCGATCCATTTCTGACGGCGGGCGGCGGCGTCCACGAGCCAGCTCCAGTCGATGCTGAAGGCGGTGGCGTAGCGGCGCTTCAGATCGACGGGGATTTCGTCGATGCCTTCGATTTCGCCGTCCATGTATTTGAGCTTGTTCTGGATTTCTTCGTTCCAGAGGCCGCGTTTTTTGAGGTCGCGGATGAGGTAGGGATTGAGGACCATGAAGTCGCCGGAGAGGTTGGACTTCACGAGCATGTTGCTCATCAATGGCTCGATGCAGGGGCTGGAGCCCATGATGTTGCTGATGGTGGCGGTGGGGGCGATGGCGAGGACGTTGCTGTTGCGCATGCCTTGCTTGGCGATTTTCGCACGGAGGGCGCTCCAGTCCATTTTGCCGCCGCGTGGGAGGTCGATTTCGACGCCGCGCTCTTTTTCGAGCATGTCGATGGTGTCTTGGGGGAGGATGCCACGGGACCATTTGCTGCCCTGGTAGGTGGAGTAGGTGCCACGCTCGGCGGCGAGGTCGCTGGAGGCCTCGTAGGCGTAGTAGGCGATGGCTTCCATGGCTTCGTCGTTGAATTCGACGGCTTCTTTGGAGGCGAAGGGGATGCCTTTGCGGTAGAGGGCGTATTGGAGGCCCATGACGCCGAGGCCGATGGGGCGGTGGCGCTCGTTGGAGGTCTTGGCGGCTCCGGTGGGGTAGAAGTTGATGTCGATGACGTTGTCGAGCATGCGCACGGCGGTGCGGATGGTCTCGCGGAGGCGTGCGTGGTCGATGTGGCCTGCGTCGTCGAGGTGGTTGTCGATGAGGACGGAGCCGAGGTTGCAGACGGCGGTCTCGTCTGCGGAGGTGTTCAGGGTGATCTCGGTGCAGAGATTGGAGCTGTGGATGACGCCGACGTGATCCTGAGGGCTGCGGACGTTGCAGGGGTCTTTGAAGGTGATCCAGGGGTGACCGGTTTCAAAGATGGCTTTGAGCATCTTTTTCCACAGGTCGATGGCGGGCATTTCTTTGCTGTGGATTTTGCCTTCGCGGGCGAGGACTTCGTATTCGCAGTAGCGTTTTTCGAAGGCGGAGCCGTAGAGCTCATGGAGGTCGGGGACTTCGTTGGCGCGGAAGAGGGTCCAGTTTTCACGGGCTTCCATGCGCTTCATGAAGACGTCTGGGATCCAGTTGGCGGTATTCAGGTCGTGGGTGCGGCGGCGCTCGTCGCCGGTGTTCACACGGAGCTGGAGGAAGTCTTCGATGTCGTTGTGCCAGATCTCAAGATAGGCGCAGCCGGAGCCACGGCGCTTGCCGCCTTGATTGACGGCGATGAGCTGGTCGTTGTGGAGCTTGAGGAAGGGGATGACGCCTTGGGATTCGCCGTTGGTGCCTTTGATGTAGCCGCCGGTGCCGCGGACACTGGTCCAGGAGCCGCCGAGGCCGCCTGCCCACTTGGAGAGGAAGGCGTTTTCCGCGATGCCGCGGATCATGATGGACTCGATGCTGTCGTCCACTTTGTAGAGGTAGCAGGAGCTGAGCTGGGAGTGGAGGGTGCCGCTGTTGAAGAGGGTAGGGGTGCTGGAGCAGAAGCGGCGGCCTTTGTACATCTTGTAGATGCCGGCGATCTTTTCTTCGGGGGTGTCTTTTTCGCCGAGGTTCAGGCCCATGGCGACGCGCATCCAGAAGAGCTGCGGGGTCTCGAGGCGCTTGTTGGGCTTGGTCTTTTTATCGACGATGAGGTAGCGGTCGTAGAGGGTCTGGATGCCGAGGAAGTCGAAGTCGAGATCGGCGGCGGGGTCGAGGCTGTCGGCGAGCTTGTCGAGATCGAATTCGAGGAGCTTGGGGTTGTAGCGCTCGATTTCGACGCCACGGGCGAGATTGCGGCGGAAGGTGCGGCGGTGGAAGTCGCGGAGGCTCTCGATGCCATCGCGGACGATGTCCCAGCCGAGGACTTCCTCGTAGATGTAGCTGAGGAGGATGCGGCCGGAGAATTTCGCGAAGTCAGCGTCCTTCTGCATGAGGGTCTTCGCATTGAGGATGACGGTTTTGCGAAGGTCTTCGGTGGAGATGTCGGAGTTCAGGGAGCGGCGTAGCTCCATCTCGATGTCTGCACGGCTGAGGCAGAGGTCGAGGCCGAGGGAGGCAAAGTCGATGCGCTTTTTCAGGTCGGTGCCATCCCAGAGGAAGGAGTTGCCGTCGGCGGTTTTGATGAGGAGGAGGGCCTGCTGGTTTTCGCTTTCGGTGGCCTCTGCTTCTGCGACTTGCTGCTCTTCTTCGGTGCGCATGTTGTTGCGCAGGGCACGGTACTGGATGTAGGCGCGGGCGACTTTGAAGTAGCCCTGCTTCATGAGCTCTTCTTCGACCAGGTTTTGCACGTCTTCGATGTGCATAAACTGCTTGTTCTCTTCTGCGATGATGCGGCCGATGGACTCGGCGATGGAGACGGCAGGGGAGGAGTCGAGCTCGAGGGAGAGGAAGGCCTTGCGGACGGCGATCTCGATTTTGTTATGGTTCCAGGGGACGAGCTGGCCGCTGCGGCGGATGACTTTGGTATTCACGATGAGGGGGAGAGGGGTGCTGCCGGCGAAGGGGTCGTAGTCGGCGTTGTGCTTGCGACGCTCGGCCAGGGAGCGGGCGACGTCATATTTGTTTTGCTTCACGAGGGCACGCTCGATGCACTGGTGGATGTCTCGCGTGTTCAGTGTGACGGCGCTGCTGCTGCCGTCTGCGAGCTGGGTGCTGCGCTGGCAGAGCTCCTCCGTGACGACGCGGGCGATCTGCTGCACGAAGGCACGGTTTTCGTCCGAAAAGATCTCACCCTCACGCTGGCGGGAGGTGAACAGGTCTGCGAGTGCTCCGCCGACGGTGTCCATGATCTCGGAGGAGTCGAAGTCGCGCTCACTGCCGCCGATGACCACTTTCATGCCCGTGGGCAGAGTGGGCTCTGGCCGCGCGGGTGCGGCAGAGGCGAGGGAGCGCCACTCATAGCGGGTGCGTTGGTCTTTCGGGGCTTTGTTGATCTTGCGGAGGACCGCATCTTCTTGGAGCAGACTGGCAATCATGGGAGGGAGGATGTTGTTGGATTTTGATTAACAGATGCGGGGCATTGGATCGGATGAAAAACCTCCGTCGGAGGCTCCCGACGTGGGCTTTGCATCACAGAAAGGATTTAGAGGTCGTCGTCGGAGGAGTGGGAGAGGGCAGAGGACTTTTGGTAATCGGTGACTTTGCCTTCGAAGAAGTTCTGCTCCTTGCGCACGTCCATGAGGTCGGCCAGCCAAGGGAGCGGGTTTTTCACGCCCGGATTCAGGGCGGGCAGGCCGCAGCCCGCGAGGCGGCGGTCGGCGATGAAGTCGATGTATTGCTCGAATTCCGCTGCGCTGAGGCCCACGGCATTCACGGGCAGGCAGTCGCGGATGAAGTTTTTCTCCAGAGCGATGGCCTCGCGCATGATGGCGACGAGTTCTTCGCGGAACTCCGGCGTCCACAGGTCTGGATTTTCCTCCACGAGGTCCATGAAGAGATTGCGGAAGACTTCGATGTGGTTGCTCTCATCCCGCAGGGTGTAGCGGAACATCTGGCCGATGCCGGGGAACTTATTCTGGCGATAGAGGGCCAAAATCATGCCGAAAAGGCCATAAAACTGCGTCCCCTCCATGCACTGACCGAACATGAAGATGTTGCGGGCGAGGAGTTGCTTGTTCTCCAGCTTCGTGAGGTCCAAATCACGGCGCATGCTGTTGGAGATGCGGGTGACGAATTCGTTCTTGGCGACGATCGTGGGGATCTGCTCGAACATGGCCTCGCACTCATGCGGATTGATGCCCAGGGAGGAAATCATGTACAGCAGCGAGTCGGCGTGGATGTTTTCCTCATGCGCATGGCGGCCCAGGACGAGCTTCAGCTCCGGCGCAGTCACCAGCTCACGCACGACGTGCTGGATATTGTCCCCCACGATGCCCTCGGCGGCGGAAAAGTAGCCGATGCCCATCATGATGATCCAGCGCTCATTTTCGCTGACTTCCTTGGAGCGCCACTGCTCCACATCCTTCTGCATCTGGATGTCCTCTGGCTCCCAGTGGTTCGCCTTCATGATGCGGTAGAGATCATAGGCCCACTGGTACTTCAGCGGCAGGAGATTGAAGGTCATCGACTTGCGGCCATTGATGACTTTTTTGGCCGCGTAGGCGGCTTCGGCTTTCTCTTGATCGAGAGGGAACTCACGGTTGCCAATCTTGTATGATTTTTGCATGTCTAAATTCGGGAGGAGTGAAGGGATTCAGGAGGGGCGGAAGGTCAAGAAAACAGGAAATTGGCGGAATGGACAGTGAGCATTATAAATACCATATATGCATACCGGAATGTCATCATGCACAATATCTTGTGCTTTGACCAGAAAAAAAACCCACAGGTTGGGTCAGAAATCGTTTCCCATTGGAGTTTCGTGGGTTCCACGCCGTAAATATTTTTTGAGCGGAAAAAGGCCAACTCTGAATCCCAAATTTGAGAGGCTTTTCGGTCCTGATTTTGGCCCAAAATACCAAAAAGACCAAAAAAACCGTTATCGAAGCAACCGCTCCGAACTCCATTATTTGAGTCCCGAGTCGGTTTTGCGACCTTTTCGCGATTTTTGATGCCCCCAGGCCTTTTTACGGCTTCGGAAAATACCCGTGCCGAATGAAGTGCTCCGCCGCTTTCAGAATCCATGGCCGCCACATGATCCAGGTGTGCCCTGCTGGCATGACGCAAAAATCCTTCAGCCCTGGGACGCGGCCGCCCTCCACGGTGACGACCCCATCGGACTGAGTGCCCAACCACTGCCTGAAAAAGGGTAAATTCGCCTGATCGCCCATGATCACGCCCGTCTCCGCGGGCACAGCTCCGAGTCGGCGTGGGGTGGAATGAGCCCCAGTGCCGAGCTCCCGCAGCACCGGGCCCATGATCTTCTTTGCCACGACCCATTCACCCAGTTTATCCACGATCTCGCTGCCGTTGTTCGGCGGAGCCAGCAGCACCGCCCGCCCCAGGGGGAAGCCTTCGGCATAATCTGCTGCCCAAGCACGAAAAACGATGCCCCCGAGGGAATGCGTGACGAAATGCACCTGCTCCACCCCTGGTTGTGCGGAGATTCTCGCGAGCTGTGGTGCCACATGCTCCCGCACGGCCTCATCCACACCGATCTTCCGTGACGGATAAGACACATACGCCACGCTGTAGCCCGCTTTGCGGAACCACAATCCGGCCGCAAGCATGCTGCGAGGCGTACGTGCGAGTCCGTGGAGTAAAATGACGGTTTGGTTCTTTAAACTCATGTGTCTATGAGGTAATCAGGAACCGAAACCCAAGAATACAGCATTGAAAATATTGATGGCAATGTCCGGCGGAGTGGACAGCAGCGTGGCCGCTGCCGTCCTCGTCCGTGATGGGCATGAAGTACACGGCGTGTACATGAAGAACTGGATCAATGAGGAGAACATCATCGGTCACTGCCCATGGGAAGAAGACATCGAGGACGCCCGCGCCGTCGCCGAGCAGGCTCCGCATCCCCTTTCGCGTCGTCAATCTCATGACCGAATACCGCGAAAAGGTCGTGAAATACCTCCTCGAAGGCTACCAGTCCGGCATCACCCCGAATCCCGATGTCATGTGCAACCGCGAGATGAAATTCGGCGTCCTCTGGGACTGGGCGCAGGAGAATGGGTTTAAAGGTATCGCGACAGGCCACTACGCACGGCGAGTGGATGTGGAGCCACAATCCAAGTGCTCAGTGCTTAGTGCTCAGTTCTCCGAAACTCAGCACTCAGCACTGAGCACTGAGCACTTGCTCCGCGAAACACCTTTCACACCGCAAATCCACCGCGGTGCCGACCCCAACAAAGACCAAACCTACTTCCTCGCCATGATGCGGCCGGAGCAGGTCAAAATCGCCCATTTCCCCATCGGGCACCTCTTGAAGCCAGAGCTGCGCGATCTCGCTCGCGATCTGGGGCTCAAAACCGCCGAGAAAAAAGACAGCCAGGGCATCTGCTTCATCGGTCAGGTGAAGATGGAGGATTTTCTACGCACCTTCGTGCCGGACAAACCGGGCCCCATCGTCGATCTGGAAGGCAAAGTGCGTGGCGAGCATCGCGGCCTGCATCTTTACACCCTCGGCCAGCGTAAAGGCCACGGCGTCGCCAGCCCGATCCACAAACAGGCCTACGTCGTCGTCGCCAAACGCCACGCGACGAACGAACTCGTCGTCGCCATCGAAAATGCCGATACGCCGCTGCTCTGGGCACGCAAAGCCGTGCTGCACAGCATTTCCACCACCGGAGAGCCACTCGATACCGCACGCGTGCTCAACGCCCAGCCCCGCTACCGCTGCCCCGCCGGTCTCGCTGACTTCCAACCGCTCGGTGATGGCCGCGCCACCCTCGAATACCACGAGCCCCAGCGTGCACTGACACCGGGGCAGATCTGTGCGCTTTATGATGGTGACAGATTACTGGGTGGTGCCGTATTTGAGAGCATTCAGCACGAAGGATGAGAGCTTTGAGCCGTTCGGCTTAGCCGCAAAGGAGCAAAGAGGCAGAGGCGCAAAGATCAAAACCTCTGCCCCTCTGCGGCTAAATCGAGCTACCAAGTACTTGAACTGGCCGATCAGACATAATTCTTGTCCGTTGGATGCCTATTCGG
Source organism: Verrucomicrobiaceae bacterium (assembly GCA_016713035.1). NCBI lineage: Bacteria > Pseudomonadati > Verrucomicrobiota > Verrucomicrobiia > Verrucomicrobiales > Verrucomicrobiaceae > Verrucomicrobiaceae bacterium. The sequence goes on along the minus strand of JADJPW010000009.1, from coordinate 183,334 downwards.
TTAGCGTTGGTAATTCCTGCCATGAACACCCGCCGCTCCTTCCTTCAATCCGTGCTCGCCACGGGCATCGCGCCTTACTTTGTGCCTGCCAGCGTGCTGCGCAGTGAGACGGCACCATCGAACAAGATCACCCTCGGCGTCATCGGCTGCGGAGCGCAGGGCACGCATGACATGCGGGCCTTTTTGACGAATGACAGCGTCCGCGTCACCACGCTGTGTGATGTGAGCCAGCAGCGCATCGCTACCGCGAAGGGCTTCATCAAAGAAGCCTACGGCAGCGATGACGTGAAGGTCCTCTCTGACTTCCGTGAGCTGAACCGCGACGCCTCCATCGACGCCGTCCTGATGGCGCTGCCCGTCCACTGGCACAGCATCCCATCCACCGATGCCGTGCTGAACAAAAAGCACATCTACCACGAAAAACCCATGGGCATGTCCGTGGCAGAGGCGAAGCATGTCCGCGCCGCCGTGCGTAAAACCGGTGTCGTGTTCCAGTTCGGCACGCAGCAGCGCAGTGACCTGAAATTCCGCTGGGCATGCGAACTCGCCCGCAATGGCCGCCTGGGCAAACTGAAGGAAATCCAGGTCGCCGTGCCCGGTGGCATCACGTCCCAGCTTTTCCCCGATCAACCGGTGCCAGAAACCATCGACTGGGAGCGCTGGGTGGGTCCCGCGCCGTTCACGCCCTACAACGTCGAAAAGACCAAGCGCCACTTCCACGAGAACATCTCCAATTTCTCCCTCGGCATGCTCTCCTGCTGGGGCATCCACCACCTCGACATCGCCCAGTGGGGCAATGGCACCGACGACACCGGACCGGTCAAAGTGAGCTTTGAGGCCGCAGAATGGCCTGCGAGCGGCACCTGCGACAACGTGCTCGGCTGGCGCATGCGTTTCGACTACGCCAGCGCCGCGCCCATCATCTTTGTGAACGAAAAACGCGACGACATCGGCCACGGCATCCGCTTCATCGGCGAAAAGGGCTGGGTGCATGTCAAACGTGGCACCATTGAGGCCAGCGACACGGCAATCCTGCGTGATCCCGCTAATAAAGAGGGTGCCATGCCCATCAAGCTACCCGCCAGCATCGAGCACACGCGGAATTTCATCGACTCCGTCAAAGCCGGCTCCAAAGCCATCTGCGACATCGAAACCGCCGTCCGCAGCGACACCCTCTGCCAGCTCGCCGCCATCGCCGTGAAGGCCAAGCGCCCGCTCGAATGGGACCCCGCCACCGAAACCTTCAAAAACGACACCGAAGCCAACCAACTCCTCGCCGCCCGCCCCTTCCGTGGCGACTGGAAGCTGCCAGCGATCTCCTGAGCGCCGCAGGCTGCAAAATCGCAGCTTTTTACGGCAAAAATGCCAATGGCCGCAGCCTGAGGCTGGAAAAACTCCTCGCCAGCGGAGGAAATGCCGCTAATCTCCGCCCCCCTTTCCCCAGGGCAAGCTTGGGTGAAGCTCGTTTTCTATTTTTCCATGTCCGCCACCAAGAACATCCTCCGACTCGGCCTGCCAAAAGGCAGCCTCCAGGAGCCCACGCTAGAGCTTTTTAAGCGAGCGGGATTCAATGTGGTCGTCTCCAGCCGCTCTTACCGCCCTTCCGTCGATGATGAGGAGCTGGAGCTGCGACTACTGCGTGCTCAGGAGATCGGTCGCTATGTCGATCACGGTTTCCTCGACTGCGGTATCACCGGAAAAGACTGGATCGCGGAAAATGGTGCGGATGTCGAAGTCCTGACCGACCTGCGTTATAGCAAGGCCACCTCCAGACCTACCCGCTGGGTCCTAGTGGTGCCAGAGGACTCCCCCGTGCGTAGTGTGAAGGATCTGGAAGGAAAGCGCATCGCCACGGAGGCCGTAGGCCTCACCCAGCGCTATCTAGAGGCCAATGGTGTGAAGGCAGAAGTCGAATTCAGTTGGGGCGCTACCGAGGTCAAGGTGCCAGAGCTCGTCGATGCCATCGTGGACATCACGGAGACCGGCAGCTCCCTCCGTGCCAATAAGCTCCGCATCGTCGATACGCTCATGGAGAGCTATCCGCAGTTCGTCAGCAGCCGCAGTGCTGCGAAAGACCCCTGGAAGCGTGAGAAAATGGAGACGCTCGTCATGCTGATCAAAGGTGCCCTGGAGGCCCGTGACAAGGTGGGGCTCAAAATGAATGTCCCCGCAGGCCGTGTGGGCGAAGTCGTCGCCGCCCTGCCTTCCCAGCGCAGTCCTACCGTCTCTCAGCTCGCTGGATGTGACTGGGTCGCGGTGGAAACCGTCATTGACGAGGCCACCGTGCGCTCAATCATCCCGCGCCTCAAATCCCTCGGTGCCGAAGGCATCGTGGAATACCCTTTGAACAAAATCGTTCACTAAACCCAACCTCAATACAAAACCCAACCCCCCGGAAACATCATGGGATCCCTCAAAAAGCGGAGAAAGACGAAGATCAATAAGCATAAGCGCAAGAAGCGCATGCGTGCCAATCGCCATAAGAAGCGTTTGCGCTACAAGTCCTGACCGGTAGCCTCGGTGGCATGCAGAGTCCTTTTCGAGTGATTCGAGCGTTTCGATTCGCTGAAGCCTTTTTCATGCCCGCGAGGCCCTTCGCGGTCCGCTCACATCTTGATCGCCTTCTGCCCGCCACTGCGGCCCTCGTGCTGCTGGCGGGCGGTTTTTTGCATGCACGCGGCCTAGCAGACATGTCACCCGGTGACCGCGCTGCACCTGGCAGTGACCTAGAGCTCAGCCCCCGCGCCATTCAGCACGCCCAGGCACTCGCGCACTATACCACCGCGCAGCAGCTGGAGGTCGCAGGGAAGCTCCGTGATGCCCTGGAGCACTATTTAGCCGTCTTTCGCATCGACCCGGGCAATGCCGAGCTGGCCAATCACACCGCCGCACTCGCCTTCCGCTTCCAGGGCCGCGATGCCGCGCTGAAGCTGCTGGAGGATGCCGTCGCGGCCAGTCCTGCCAATCCGCAGCCCCTGCTCAATCTCGCACGCTTTGCCAGCACCTACCCACCAGCAGACGGCAAGGAGCCTTATGCCCGCGCTGAGTCCGCACTCGATACCGCGCTCACTCAGTTCCCACGCTCCGCCGCCGTCTATGATGCTGCGGTGCTCCATTACCTCACGCGGGCCATGCGTGACCGTGCCATCGCACTCATGGACCGTGCCGCGAAGCTCACCGTCACCGATTCACAGTTTTGGCTCGACATGGCTGTCACTGCGGAGCGTGTTTGGCCCCTCGGCCAGATCGAGCACCGCGCGGCACACCTCGCCAAAGTGGGCACCTTTTTTGATGCTGCGCTGAAGCACGTCACCAAGCAAAACGCCGCGCAGGTCAAATTCGAGGTCGCTCGCCACTACCTCCTCACCAACGAACTCGGTCGCTCACGCACCCTCTGTGAGCAGCTCGTTGCCGAAAACGACGACCTCCAGGCCAGGAAGCTCCTCTACCGTCTCTACGAAGCCGCTGGTGAGCCCGAAAAGGCCTTCTCCATGCTGGAAAAAATCGTCGCCCAAGATCCGAGCGATTCCGATCACCGCCGACTCCTCGCCCAGGAATACGAACGCCGCGAGCAGCCGGAAAAAGCCATCCCACAGCTCGAAGCCGCCATCCAGCAGAGCGGCGGTGAATTGGGCGACTACCTCAAGCTCGCCGTCCAGCTCGGACAGACGGCCAAGCTCGATCAGATGATCCGCGTCGGTGAGCGAGCCCTGCGCCTTTTCCCCGAGCAGCCAAACGTCCACTACCTCCTCGCCTACGCCTACTACCGCAGCCGCATGCCTGCGAAAGCTGCCCCACGCTTCGTCGAAGCAGAACGCCTCGCTTCCGAATCGAATGCAGAACTCCTCAGCTACACCTTTTACGACCAATACGGCAACGTCTTGGAGCAGCTCGACCGGCATGATGATGCCGCCGCAGCCTGGGAGAAAGCCATCACCCTCTGCCCACCCGATCAAAAAGACGCCGCCGCCAATCTCATGAACTCCCTCGCCTACATGTGGGTCGAGCAGGGCAAAAAACTCGATCAAGCGACCAAACTGCTCACCAAAGCCATCGAGCTCGCTCCAGGCAATGCCGCCTACATCGACAGCCTCGGGTGGCTCTATTTTAAAAAAGGCGACTTTAAAAAAGCCCTCACCGAGCTCCGCCGTGCCGAAGCACTGCTCCAGCCCATCGAAGCCGATGATGCCGAAATCCTCGAGCACATCGCCCTCACCCATCAGCAGCTCGGCGACCACCCACAGGCCCTTAGCTACATGGAGCGAGCCCACGCCCTCCAGACACCCATCCCCGCCATCCGCGACCGCATCACCCGCGAACTGGAAAAACTCCGCGCTGCCCGCACGGAGAAAAAGTAGCGCCCACACACCCATCATGACCTCTCGCCACCTGCTGCACTTCTTTGCACTGCTCACCTTCCTCACCACCGCCAGCACCGCGCAGGAAAGCACCTTCGAGCTCCGGCCCAAATGGCAACCGGATCAGTTCTACCTCCTCGAAACCGATACCGATACCCTCACCTCCCTCACCGCATTGGGCCAAAAGCACGATCAAAAGCTCCACATGCGCCAGACCACCTCCGTCAAAGTCCGCCAAACCACCTCTGGGGAGCTCGAAGCACGCGTCACACTCGACTCGCTCAAAGGCGAGATGATCCACGACGGCATCCTCCTCCCCTTTGATGCCGATGCCATCCAAGACGCCCATCCGATCCTGCAAAAAACCATCGGCCGCGCCACCGGCAAAGCCTTCACCCTCGCCTACGACGCCCAGGGCCGCTTCCTCGACGCCCGCGACATGGGCACCCTCATCAAAGGCGGCCAAACCCCCGACCTCAACTCCATCGCCGATGCCAAGCAAGTTGCCCTACTCTTCCGCCGCTCGCTCGAAATGGCCCTCCCCAACATCCCCGTCCGTCCAGATGACAAATGGATCAGCGACGAAAGCATCTCCTTCCCCGAGGCCGGCCGCGTCCAAGTCCGCCTCAATGCCAAATTCACAGAGCTCACTCAGCGTGAGGGCCACCGCACGGCCAAAATCACCTTCGAGGGTGCACTAGAAACCCAGACCGACCAAAACACCCGCCACACCGTCAAAGTCGGCAAAGACTCGAAAGTTAGTGGCGAGGTCCACTTCGATCTCGATCGCCAAACCGTCTCACACTCCACCATCCTCTCTGTCCTCCAGCTCGAAGTCGAAGGCAAAAAACTCCCCGTCCGCCAGCAAGTCACCACCCGCCTCGTCGCCATGAAGCGGCTCACCACCGGCGGCTGAGTTGTCTTTTTAAAGCGTACCTCATTTGCCCCTGCGCGGTGCATCGCTACGCTCGCGGTCCCCATGGCAAAGAAAACCGCCCGCAAACTCATCGCCGACACCATCCGCATTCGCGGCGCACGGCAGAACAACCTCAAGGGCATCGACCTCGATCTGCCGCTCGGCCAGTTGAGCGTCATCACCGGCCCCAGCGGCTCCGGGAAGTCCTCGCTCGCCTTTGATACGATCTACGCGGAAGGCCAGCGGCGCTATGTGGAGACCTTTTCGCCATACACGCGGCAATTCTTCGAGCGCATGGACAAGCCGAAGGTGGACAGCATCGAAGGCATCCCGCCCGCCATCGCCATCGAGCAGGTCAACAACATGCGCAGCACGCGCAGCACCGTCGGCACGATCACGGAGATCAATGACTACCTCAAAATGATCTTCCCGCGTCTCGCCGAGGCCACGTGTCCCGGCTGTAAACGCCCCGTGAAGCCCGAGACGCCCGAAACCATCCTTCACGACCTCCTCACGCATCACACCGGCTCGCAGGCGCTCATCCTCTTTCCCGTCCCGGTGCCGAAAAACGCCGTCACCGCCGATTTCGCCGCCTTTCTGCAATCCCAAGGCTTTCTCCGCCTTCATCTCTACGGCCAAACCCTCCGGCTCGAAGAACTCGGCACCCGCAAACTCCCCGCGCAGGTCCTCGTCGTCCAAGACCGTCTCACCCTCGAAGCCAAAACCAAATCCCGCCTCTCCGAATCCCTCGAAGCGGCCCTCCGGCATGGGAAAGGGCACGTTAGCTGCGTCATGGAGCCAAGTAGTCAGTGCTCAGTGCTCAGTGCTCAGTCCAAACCCACAGCAGCGACATCGAAATCTAAAACTAAGCACTCAGCACTCAGCACTGAGCACTTAAACCCCGCCGCACCCCCAACCTACACACTCCAAAAAAGCTACTCTACAGATTGGTCCTGCGCCGACTGCTCCATCACCCTCCCCACACCCACACCCGGCCTCTTCAGCTTCAACTCCCCCCTCGGTGCCTGTCCTACCTGCCGCGGTTTTGGCCGCACACTCGGCATCGACATCGGTAAAGCCATCCCGGATGAGTCGTTGAGCATCAATCTCGGCCTCGTGCGCCCTTTCCAGAGCAGCAGCCACGGCGAATCGCAGCTCGATCTCGAACGCGCCGCTCGCAAGCGCGGCATCGACATCCACAAGCCCTTCGACGACTACACCGCCGACGAACGCGATTGGCTCCTCAACGGCACCTGCGACGACCCCGAGCTCGCCTACAATCGCGGCGAGTGGTATGGCGTGCGCGGTTTCTTCAAGTGGATGGAATCGCGCAGCTACAAGATGCACGTCCGCGTCTTCCTCAGCCGCTACCGCGCCTACACCGAGTGCGCCGCGTGCGATGGCGGCCGCCTCAAAAAAGAAGCCTACGCCTTCCGCATCGGCCCGCACACCATCGCCGATCTCTGGCGCATGCCGGTGAGTGATCTGCATCCGCTCGTGCAAAGCTGGCCGCTCAAAGAAGGCGATCACGCTGCCACCATGCTGCGCGATGAAATCGCCAGCCGCGTGAGCTACATGGACCGCGCCGGCCTCGGCTACCTGAATCTCGACCGCCAAACCCGCACCCTCAGCGGCGGCGAGCTGCAACGCGTCAATCTCACCACCTGCCTCGGCGCTTCGTTGGTGAACACCCTCTTCGTTCTCGACGAACCCAGCATCGGCCTTCATCCCCGCGACATCGGTCGCCTCATCGGCGTCATGCACGGCCTCCGCGACAAAGGCAACACCCTCCTCGTCGTCGAGCATGAAGAAGCCGTCATGCACGCCGCCGACAACCTCATCGACATCGGCCCCGGGCGTGGCGAAAAAGGCGGCGAACTCGTTTTCAACGGCCCGCTGGAGAAGCTCTCGAAGACGAAAGGTTCGCTAACTGGGGATTATCTTTTTGGACGGAAGTCGATCCCCGTGCCGACGGAGCGGCGGAAAGTGCTCAGTCCTCAGTCCTCAGTGCTCAGTGAAAGCAAAAGCACGCGGAAGAGCAAAACTGAGCACTCAGCACTGAGCGCTGGGCACTTAAAAATCCGCTCCGCCCGCCAAAACAACCTCCGCAAACTCGACGCCGACATCCCGCTGAACGCCTTCGTCTGCATCACCGGCGTCAGCGGCTCTGGCAAATCGACGCTCGTGCACGACGTGCTCTACCGGAACCTGCAAAAGCTGCGCGGCGAAGTTTGCGAAGAAGAACCGGGCCGCGTGGGCAGCATCAGCGGCTGGGAGCAACTCGGCAGCGTGGTCATGGTCGATCAATCACCGCTCGCACGCACGCCGCGCTCGACGCCGGCGGTGTTTGTCGGCGCTTTTGATCACATCCGCACGCTTTTCGCCGCGTGCGATGATGCGGCCACGCAGGGCATCATGCCCGGCTTCTTCAGCTTCAACAGCGGCGAGGGCCGCTGCGAGCGCTGCATGGGCAATGGCTTCGAAAAGATCGAGATGCAGTTCCTCAGCGATCTCTTCGTCACCTGCCCCGAGTGCGAGGGGAAGCGCTACAAGCCGCATGCGCTCAAAATCCTGCTCCATGGCAAATCCATCCACGATGTGCTCAGCCTGACCATCGACGACGCCGTGCCGTGGTTCGCCACCATCGAGCATCGCGCCGTCGCGGCGATCAATCGCAGCCTGCAACTCGTCATCGACGCCGGACTCGGCTACTTGAAGCTCGGCCAGCCGCTCAACACTCTCAGCGGCGGTGAAGCCCAGCGCCTCAAACTCGTCGGTCATCTGCTAGAACCTCAAACCCCCGGCAAAAGCAGCCTCCTCCTCCTCGACGAGCCCACCACAGGCCTCCACTTCGACGACATCGCGCTCTTGATCAAGCTGCTCCAGCGCCTCGTCGATGAAGGCAACAGCCTCGTCGTCATCGAGCACAATTTGGAAGTCATCAAATGCGCCGATTGGGTCCTCGACCTCGGCCCCGAAGGCGGCGCTGCGGGCGGGACGCTCGTCATCGCCGGCACGCCGGAGGACGTGGCGGAGTGCAGTGCCTCGCACACGGGCCAGTACCTTCGGGATCTGCTCTTCCAATCAACGCGAGAGCGTCCTGGAGTGCTCCAGTCCTCTGGAGCTTTTCGCGGGCCTGACGACGCTCGAAAGCGCCAGAGGACTGGCGCACTCCAAGACGCTGCCGCGAGCAATGCCATCTCCATCCGAGGCGCACGCGAGCATAACCTCAAGAACATCTCCCTCGATATTCCAAGAGATGAGTTCGTGGTGGTGACAGGCTTGAGTGGATCAGGAAAGTCTTCTTTGGCCTTCGATCTCATCTTCGCGGAAGGCCAGCGGCGCTTCCTCGACTCCATGTCCGTCTATGCACGCACCTTTGTCGAGCAGATGGAGAAGCCGGAGGTCGATCTCATCACCGGCGTGCCGCCCACGGTCGCCATCGAGCAGCGCATCTCACGCGGCGGCGGCAAATCGACCGTGGCCACCGTCACGGAGGTGTATCACTTCCTGCGATTGCTCTTCGCGAAGCTCGGCACGCAGCATTGCCCGCAATGCGCCGTTCCGGTCAAAAAGCAGAGCGCGGAGGCCATCCTCAAAACCATCCAGGGCCACCTGCGCACCAGCGGCGGCCATTTGCTCGCCCCGCTCATCAAGGCGCGAAAAGGCTTCCACACCGATGTGGCCGAAAACGCCGCCAAACACGGCATCGAGACGCTTTGGGTCGATGGCGAGTTCAAGCCGACGATGGGCTTCAAACGCCTCGAACGCTTCAAAGAGCACAGCATTGATGCCGTCATCGCGAAGGTCGCCAAAGCCGAAAATGCCGATGTGTTGCGTCCACACATCGAAACGGCCCTCAAGATGGGCAAAGGCACCATCAAGCTGCGTCTCGCCGACAAAACGATGCACGTCCTCAGCACCGAGATGAGCTGCCCGAGCTGCGGTTTGAGCTTTGAAGAGCTCGATCCGCGCCTCTTCAGCTTCAACAGCCCGCACGGCTGGTGCAAAGACTGCCGAGGCTTCGGCTACGTCGGTGCCAAACGCGATCTCCACGACCGCAACGCCGACGTTTCCATGCTGGAAGCCGAGTTGGAAGAAGAACGCCGCTTCAACAGCGACGACGACGAAAACGCCGCTCCACGCCAGCTCTGCACCTCCTGCCACGGCAGCCGCATCAACGAGATCGGCCGCGCCGTGCAGCTCCAAAAGAGCACCATTCAAGACTTCGCCAACCTCACCGCAGGCGATGCCTCCAAGCTCATCGCCAAGCTCAAATTCGACGGCACCGAAGCCATCATCGCCCGCGACATCGTCACGGAAATCACGCAGCGCCTCAAATTCATGCAGGAGGTCGGTCTCGGCTACCTGCAGCTCAATCGCAGCGCCGACACGCTCAGCGGCGGCGAGGCGCAGCGCATTCGTCTCAGCGCCCAGCTCGGCAGCAACCTCCGTGGCGTGCTTTACGTGCTCGACGAGCCCACCATCGGCCTGCATCCACGCGACAACGAAAAGCTCCTCAACACCCTCGTCGCCCTGCGCGACAAAGGAAACAGCCTCCTCGTCGTCGAGCACGATGACGAGACGATGAAGCGGGCCGATACCATCCTCGACCTCGGCCCCGGCGCGGGCAAATTCGGCGGCGAAATCGTCGCGCAAGGCACGCTGGCGCATCTCTTGAAGTCCAAGCAAAGCGTCACCGGCCAAAGCCTCAAACATCCGCTCCGGCATCCCTCACGCGGCAGTCGCAGGCCTTTGCCATCCGCGAAATCGAAGGACGGCTGGCTCCGCGTCACCGGCGCCACCGCGAACAACCTCCAAAACATCGACGTCAGCATCCCGCTCGCTCGTTTGACCGTGCTCACCGGCGTCAGCGGCAGTGGAAAGAGCAGCTTCATGCACGGAGCCTTGTCTCCTGCGGTGCGTGAGAAGATCAGCAAGGCCAAGATCAAGGTTACCAAGGCCTGGAAGAGCGTCAGCGGCTTCGAAAACCTCCAAACCGTTCACGAGGTCGATCAGTCGCCCATCGGCAAAACCAGCCGCTCCTGCCCCGCGACCTATGTCGGTATCCTGGACGACATCCGCGCTCTGTTTGCTCAGGTGCCACTCGCCCGCACACGCGGCTACACGGCGAGCCGTTTCTCCTTCAACACCGAAGGCGGCCGCTGCGAAACCTGCGGCGGCAATGGCGAGATCAAAGTCGAGATGGCCTTCCTGCCCACCACGCGAGTCCATTGCGAAACCTGCCACGGCCTGCGCTTCAACGCCGCCACGCTCGAAATCGAATACAACGGCAAACACATCGGCGACGTGCTTCGCATGAGCATCACTGAGGCCGCCGAGTTCTTCGCACCCGTGCAAAAGATCGCCCGACCGCTCAAACTCCTCGCCGATACCGGCCTTGGCTACCTCCAACTCGGTCAGCCCAGCCCCACGCTCAGCGGCGGCGAGGCCCAGCGCATCAAACTCGTCACCGAACTCCGCAGCGGCGACGGCAAGACCATCAAAGAGCAGCTCAAAGGCATTCAAAAAGCCGGCAAGCGCAATCTCTACCTCATCGAAGAGCCCACCATCGGCCTCCACATCCGCGACGTCGCCCGTTTGATCGACGTCTTGCACCGTCTCGTCGATGAAGGCCACACCGTCGTCGTCATCGAGCACCACCCCGACGTCTATGCCGAAGCCGACTACCTCATCGACATCGGCCCCGAAGCCGGCCCCGAAGGCGGAAAGCTCGTCGCCGCCGGAACGCCCGAGGAGGTGAAGAGGAGTAAGGTGAGCCGGACGGCGCGGTTTTTGTGATGACTCCGATCAAATCGAAATCACTTCTTTGGCTCGGTCTGAGGTGAAGAAGTGGATTTTGGTCTTTTTAGACCGGTTCTCAAAAAGAATGTCATATTGAGGCTGTACTTTTTAGAATTGCGGTAATTAATAGGCGGCGGTGGCCCGCCCGTGCATCACACTCAATCTCGAAAACGCGACCTTGGAAGAGGTCGTGGCGATGGATTGCTCACCCACGAAGAAGGGCTTTCGTCGGTTTGCGCTGCGCTGGCTTTATGAAGGCAAGAGCCGCGAGCAAGTCGCTGACCTCTCAGGCTTCAGCCTGCGGCAGGTTTTGCGCTTTATCCAAGCCTTCAATCTCGCCGGCCTTGATGGTCTCATTCCTGGCGTAGCAGCGGCGTCGCCGAATCCTGCCCAAGGAACAAGTGAACGAAAAAATTCTGCCTCTCATCGAAGATCCGTCGCTGGCTGGAAGAGCCACTGACTGCGGTGAAGTTGCACGGCTGGATCAAGCAGAACCTGCAAACGCAGCTCGCTACAGCACCACCGTGCGCTATCTCCACGAGCACGATTACCGCCTCAAAGTTCCGCGCCCCTGGCCGCTCAACCAGGATGAGGACAAGCGCCAAGCCTTCTGCCAAAAGCTCCAGCGCTGGGTGGCCGATCCGAGCGTCGACCTGTGGTTCAGCGACGAAAGCGGCTTTGAAGGCGATCCGCGCCCGCGCCGCACCTGACCAAGATCGGCAAGGTGCGCCACTCACCTTATCTCGGCGAGCACATCCGCTACAATGTGTTTGGCGCAGTGCGGCCCAAAGATGGAAGGCTCGGCGCACTGCTCTTCAACCTGTGCGACAGCGTCACTTTCAGGTGTTCCTTGACACTCTAGCTGAGGAGAATCCGCACGTGGCAGGACGCCGCGCCATCCTGGTGCTCGACAACGCCTCATGGCACAAGACCAAGAGTCTTAACTGGCACCACTTTGAGCCCGAGTATCTGCCACCACGCTCGCCCGATCTCAACGCCATCGAACGCTTGTGGCTGCGCATGAAGGCCGACTGGTTCAACGGCTGGATCGCCAAGACTTCCGAGCAACTTCAGGACCGTATCATCGAGTCCCTACGCTCTTTGTTCGACCAGCCATCCATCCTTCAGTCCCAGTGCCGCCCAAAGACGCGTTTATGACATCCTTTTTGAGAGTCGGTCTAGGCACACGATGTTTGCGCAGCACCGTCTTGATGATCTCCAAGCTGCGCTCTCCGTCATAGATGGCGAAGTCCAAGTAGCAGTTTTGGTCCCCAGATGCTCCTCCGAGTGAGATTCCGGCCCCCGTGGCATCAAAAGCCTCAATGATCTCATCCTCAATTATTCCGCGAGCCTCCACTTGTCCACCTTTTGGAAAATACGAGGTCGGCACTGCTGCAAAGACATAATCGACACCTACTCCAGGGAAGGGATGATCGCATGGCCCGTTCGCATCAAGGTAGTCGCCAATCAGACCAAAGTAACGCGTCATGCCCGCGATCGTATCGCTGCGCAGATATTCGGACTCTTGAGGTTTCAATTTATAACCAGAGTACATTTCAGTGGCCGGATATTTCTTCCCCTCCTGCTCTTTTCCGTGGCCTGCATCAGTTCGGGTAGCTCCGCGATGGGAATCGACCTCTTGAGGTGTTCTTCGGAGAACTTGATTTCGCCAATCCAGTTCTGAGTTCCGTGTTCGCCAAGCAATTCATCCAAAATCAGGAATAGAGCCATGAATCGTGTTTTCTCAGGAAGACGATGAATGCCCGGATGCCACACGGCGATGTCTATTTTTTCGGTACCCTTGTTCACATAAGGGAAGACCCAGAACTCAATGGGTTTGAATTTTTCATCCATATCACGAAGCCGCAGCGTGAACCCCCAATCCTCATTTCCTGACGGCTGACGCGAAGAATAGAACGTCCAGCCTTCTAGCTTGGGAGCTTGGCTAAGCCAGTATTCAGCAATGAACTGTTTCTCAAGCTGGCCTTCTCCGGTGAGTGTGAGTGAGTGGCCGATTTTGTTTTCGCCAGGCCCATAAACCCAGGACATGCCTCCCATCCATTTTTTCATCGCTTCAGTTGTCTCGGGCTGAAGATCCGCACACTTTTTGTCTTCAATTGTGGCGTAGAATCGTTCTGCAGTAGTTGCGAACCACTTCCAAAATTCGGCAACACGTTCTTTGAGCGTCAACGGCGCAGGCTTTGGCTTCGGTTTGAAAAGGTTCATAAGCTCGCGGTTGATAACAAATCGGGCTTATGATTTCAAGCCTTCACGTGCGACCGCCATCCGCGCCAGCGTCGTGAAGTGCGGTGGCAAGCCTTGGCGCGACACCGCTGTCGTGTGCCGCACGGCGCGCAAAGGCCGGAGAGTATTCTTCCCGCGCTCGACAGCGGTGTCGGCGGGGCAAGGCTGCGCCTTGCCCCTTTGCCACCGCATTGATTCGCTTTGCTCACCCTTCGGGCAGCACTTCGTGCTGTCTATCTCCGCTTCGCTCCGATTCCACGACGCTGGCGCGAGACATCGGCCTCCAAGGTGGCAGGAACGCCTGAGGAGGTGAAGAAGAGCAAAGTGAGCCGCACGGCGCGGTTTTTGTGATTGCTGAATCAAGAGCGATCCGGGATCATGGTGTCATGACAACCAATCAGCCAAATCCACCAATCCGCTGGTTCGAGCGTATTTGGGTAGGCTTTTTTTGCTCGTTTCTCGTGTGTGCCTCCGCTGCTGGTATTTCCATGTTTCTTCGGTTCACACTGGCGGATTCGTATGCACAGCGGATTGAGGCTGGTATCTTCTCAGCATTTGTTTTTGGCGGTTTGGCGTTTGTCTTTTTTGCTGGGCCTATTCAAGCGCTTCTCATACTCATCCTTCGTTTGCTAAAGACGCCGCTTCGTTGGAGGTCGTTGTGTTCGCAGATTCCAGCGTTGATCTTCTTCTTTTACGTTCTCAGCTCATCAATGACTGCATTGAGTCCGAGTGGAGAACGAAAGTGGTTTGAACAGGCCGTTGGCGTTCCTTTGCCTTCAAACGCAAACCTCGTTCTCGCCCAACACGGACTGGGACTTCAAGACCGTCGGGGCCTCTGGCTGCTGGAAGGTGAGCCGTCGGATTTTGACCGCTTGGTCATAGCTCGGGGATGGGCGCTTAATGATGATGAGCTTATTCAGATGGCTGACCAAGGCATTAGGCGAGCCAGAGAAATTTTTAGCAAGTCTGCGCCATGGCATCCTGATCTGATTTATTTTTGGGAGGCAAACAAGGATGCGGTCAAAGGGCCTTTGGGTATGAGTTACCTGTTCGCTGAAAAGAATCGTAAACGCTGGGCGGTTTGGGTGATGGATTAACCCAATTTCTGCTCATTACATTGAGAGCCAAGCCGGAGTTGTGGGGATGGTGAGCCTAGACGCGACAGCGGTGTCGCGCTGACGCTTGCCGCCGCATTGATTCGCTTCGATCACCTTACGGGCAGCAATACGTGCTGTCTATCTCCGCTGCGCTCTGGTTCCACGAGGCTGGCGCGACAGTATTAGCACTGCGGCTTGTCTTGGGTCTTTTTGAACTCGATCCAGTCGAGCATGGCCTTCATTCGCTTTTTCGCTAACTGCTCATGAGCACTAATGAAAAACATACAGGACGTAAAGACTGCCAGATAAGAATGCTGAGATGTACTTCTGGTAAGCGCCTGTAACAACACGATTCCGGCCCATAGCATACCGACCCAGAAGAAGCCTTCACGCCAGACTGGTGGATTTAATCTGCGCTGCAATTCGGCTTCTTTGTCGGAAGGATCATTCACATCGGTAATTGACTCAATGATTAAACAAGAACGCTGGTGAATTGATGAGGGCCCAGGCGAGGTCTTGGGCGGCGGTGAGGCGCTTGTTGGTGAGCTGTTTGGCGCTGAGGTCGGTGTCGCGGCGGAGTTGGATGAGTTTGGGGTCGAGGACGATGGGCTTTTGGGTGTCGGTGTGCTTGGCTTGGAGGGCGATGAGCTGGGGATCGATGGGGAGGGGCTTTTTGGCGGTGGCGAGGGCCTTTTTCTGCGATTGGTAGTCGCGGAACTGGTTGAGGAAGTGGGCGGTGAGGGTGGCGAGCTGCTCGGGGGTGCGTTTGGCGGCCTTCAGGGCGGCGGCGACATCGGCGGGGACGCCGAAGCGGACGGTGGGGCTGTTCGTGACCCAGAGGCGGAAGCGGCCGGGGTTGTATTTGCCGTTTTGGAAGTTGCTGGTCATCTGGATGCTGAAGGAGGTGCCGCCTTCGTTGCTGATGGGCTTTTCAAAGCTGAAGATGGCTTCGTGGCGGAAGCCGGTGTCGGGGCTGACGGCCCAGCCGCGGTCGCGATTGCCTTTTTTGAGGGCTTCACCAATCGGGAAGTTGTCTTGCTCGAAGTCGGCTTTGGGGTTTTTGAGGGTTTGGGCGATGCCGGAGCCGCGACGGCGTTTGGCGTCTGCGGCGTCGGTGGTGACGACGAGCTCGCCGAGGACGAAATTGCCGTCTGGGGCCAATCCGGGGCCGTTGGCGGGGAGGCGGTCATCGGGGAGCATTTCGAGTTTGATGCCGGTGATGTTTTGGAGGCTGGTTTTGCCGAGGAGGAGGTAGTTTCCGGTGGTTTGCTTGCCTTCGGGCATGGGGGTGGCGAGGAGGCTGCCATCGGGGAGGTTTTCGAGTTTTTCGACGCCGCCGGCTCGCTGGGCTTTGAGGTCGAGTACGTGCCACTCGGTGGTGAGATCGAGGTAGTTTTCCCATTTGGGCTGATTCATGGGCGCGGTGTCGAAGGTGGTTTTTACTTTGGCTTCGGCGGCTTTGATGCTGGCTTGGCGTGCGGCTTCTTTTTTGGCGTTTTCGGGGGCGATTTTGGCCTGGTAGGCCTTGAGTTCGGCTTCGGCGGCTTGGATGGCGGTGAGGCGCTGTTTTTCGGCGTTTTCGATGTGGGGTTTTTGCTCGGCTTCTTTGGTCTGGTGGGCTGCGGCGAGGTTTTTGTGCTCGGAGTCGAGTCCGGCCATGCTTTGGAGTGCGGCGCTGATTTCCTTCTCCGTGGCGTGGCGGTTGAGGATGCGCATGAAGACGGCGTCGATGAGTTTTTTGTCGTCGGCGATTTCGGCGGTGAGTTTGGCGATAGCGTTGGCGGGATCACTGATGGCATCACCGACGGTGGGGCCGCTCATGAGGGCCATGACGGGGCCGAGATTGACTTCGTTGCTGCGCTCGCATTCGCAGACGGATTCACGGGCGGGTTTGCCGAAGTTGGTGAGGAAGCCGTCTGGGAGCTGGGTCTGGCCGTCGATGAGCTGGGCGGCGCGGGTGCCTTTGGGGACGCCGGGGATGTTTGGCATGCTGCCGGTGGCGGCGAAGACGGAGTCAAAGAGGACTTCGGCGGGGAGGCGGCGTGCTTTGGCGTGGCTGTAGTTGGTTTTGTCGTCTTCGTTCCATTTGTTGGTGGCGAGGGTGAGCTGGTAGGTGCGGCTCTGGACGATGAGTTTCATGAGGTGGCGGACGTTGAAGCCGCTCTGGATGAATTCGGTGGTGAGGTGCTGGAGGAGCTCTGGGTTGCTGGGGGGATTGCCCGCGCGGATGTCATCGAGGGGCTCGATGACGCCGGTGCCGGTGAGGTAGCCCCAGATGCGGTTGGCGTAGCTCATGGCGAAGTAGTCGTTTTCTGGGCTGGTCATCCAGGTGGCGAATTGCTCGCGGCGGGAGGTGGCGGTCTTGCTGACGAGCTGGGCATCAAAGGGCACCTGCGGGGCGACGGGCTTATTGGTGCGGAGGTGGTTCATTTCGCCGTCTTTTTTGTCGGCGACGATTTCGAAGAGTGGCTTCGCTCCTTCGACGGCGGTGCCACCGATGGTTTTGCCTGCGGCGGCGGGATCACCTTTGAGATCGACTTGGGCGAAGTAGGCGGCGGTCTGGTAATATTGGTCCCAGGTCCATTTTTCAAAGGGGTGATCGTGGCATTTGTTGCAGTTGAAGCGGGTGGCTAAAAACAGATGCGTGGTGTTTTCGACGAGTTCTTCGGGGGTGCGGACGGTTTTGAAGTAGGCGGCGGCGGGGTTTTCTTTGTTGGAGCCGGTGGCGGTGATGATGCGGTAGGCCATGCGGTCGTATGGGGTGTTGTCAGCGACTTGCTGCTTGATCCAGCCGCGTAGGATGGAGACGCCTTCGGTGCCGAGGAATTTGGAGTTCACTTGGAGCATGTCGGCCCATTTGTTGGACCAGTGGTCGATGAAGTCGGGATTGCCGATGAGCTGGTCGATGATGGCGTTGCGCTTGGTGCGGGTGTCACGATTGTCGGCGAGGAAGGCGGCGACGGCTTCGGGCTGCGGGGGGAGGCCGGTGAGGTCGAGGTGGATGCGGCGGAGGAAGTCTTCATCGCTGCACAGGCCGCTGGGCTGGATTTTCATGCGCTGCCATTTGCGGGCGACGAGCTCGTCGATCTTGCTCCACGTCTCTGGCTGCTGCCAGGTGTAGCCAGTGCGGTCGCCCATGACGGTGATGGTGGTGGCGGCGTAGGCTCCCTCAAAGCGGGCGAGGATGGCGGCCTCGCCACGGCGTAGGCTGGTCATGAGGCCTTTTTTATCGGCTTCGATGACGTCGCCGTTGCCACTGTCCATGAAGGCCTCTGCGGTGACGTCTTTGACGTAGCCGTCGGCGTAGCGTGCGATGACACGCATCTGCTGGCGGTGGCCGATGCGCTCGAGGACGGGATTTTTCGGGAAGAGCTCGATGCTGACGACGCGGGGTGTTTTCAGGTCGAGGCGTGCGCCTTGGCTGATCCAGGCTTTGAGGGTTTCATAATAAAGCTCGCCGGGGACGGTGAGCTGGCCGCCCTCATGCGGGACGGCGCCGCTGGCCTTCAGGAGCATGAGGGAGTGCTCTGGGGAGGCGGCATTGGCGCGGCGGCTGCCGAGCTCATCGGTGAAGGCGAGGACGTCGTAGATGGGGTCGTAACCACGGAGGGAGAGCTTGAAGCCGGCTTTGCCCTCTTTGGCTCCGTGGCAGGTGCCCTGATTGCAGCCGAGCTTGCTGGCGATGGGCATGATGTCGCGGACGTAGTCGGGCTTGAGGGATAAACTCATGCCGCTGACGCTGACGGGGACGCTGGTGGACTGGCCCATGAAGGCGATGCTGACCTGGCCGCTGCCGTCTTTGCCGGGGCGGATCATGCCGCGTGCATCGACGCTGAGTGCGGCGGCATTCGTGCTGGTGAGCTGGGCCATGCGGGTGATGTCGGCACGGGTGCCGTCGCTCATGGTGGCGGTGATGATGAGCTGGGCGTACTCGGTGGGTTTGGCGATTTTGACGTTTTTCGGCTCGACGTCGATGGCGGTGACTTTGAGACCTGGGGTGAGGGCCTCCGCTTTGTCGTCTTTTTTGACCTCTACACGGACGGTGTCGTCTGCGATGACGTCGCTGGCGGCGAGGGCTTTTTCCTTCACTAGGGGGACGGAGGTGAATTGGTGGGTGATTTTGCCGGTGGCGGCTTCGATCAGGCGGATCTGGCCGTCCTGACCGGCTGCGGCGACGGTTTTGCCATCGGGTGAGAAGGTGACGCTGAAGATGCCAGCGGGGATGGCGGTGGAGGAGAGCTGCTTCACGCCTTGGGTGACCCAGTCGTCGAGTTCTTTGCCTTTGCCGTTCACGGTTTCGACGATCTTCTTCACTGCATCGGGCAAGGTGCTGTCGTATTCGCTGGTGTAGATGTTCACGGTGCCAGTGCCCTCAAAGGAGGCACCTGCGGCGATGCGCTTGCCATCGGGTGCGAAGTCCACACCGAAGATGCGGCCCTGCATGGCGGGGAATTTGCGGATGAGGTTGGCATTGTCACCGATGACGCGCTTCGTGATGCGCTCCATGCGGTAGATGGCGGGCACGCCATCGGTGCCGCCGATGAGGACTTCATTGCGCTGCGGATGCCGTGCGAGGACCTGGACGCCGCCTTTGAGTGCTCCAGGGGTGATGGAGGTGACATTATCGACGAAGCGCTGCGTGGCGACCTCGGTGAGCTTCACGCTCATGTCGCGACCGCAGGAGACGACGTGCTTGCCATCCACGCCCCACACGGTGTCGAGCACCCAATCGCTATGGCCACCCATGAAGAGCGTTTCTTTGCCAGTGGCGGTGTCGATGGCACGCACGGCATTGTCCGCGCAGCCGAAGGCGAGTTGCTTGCCATCTGGGGACCAGCTGGCTCCGTAAATGGTGTCAAAGGTGAGCGATTTGGAGAGCTCGAGCTTCTTCGCCGCGACGTCCCAGATCTGGATCTCGCCCATGCGTGCGGGGCTGCCGCCGGTGACGGCGATTTTTTTGCCATCCGGCGACCAAGCGAGCTTCTGGATGCGCTCGGCGAGTCCCACGAGTCGTGCGACGAGGCCGCTGCCGTCGGCCTTATGCACCAAGACCTCGTGATAACCCGCGACGGCGATCATGGTGCCATCGGGTGAGTATTCGACGGAGGTGACGGCCGGTGCGGTGACATAGACGGGCGGATGCGCCATGTCGTATTGCGCTTTCGCAGAGGCGGGCGTGTCGTCCTTCGCACCCTCATTGATCCAGCGCTCGATGAGTGCGATCTGCGTGGCGTGCAGCGGGTCCGCTTTCTGCGGCATCTCCACTTTGCCATGGGCATCGGGCTTGATGAGCTTGAGCAGATTTGACTCCGCTGCCTTGCCCGGCACCACGGCGACGGCCTCCTCGCCGCCTTTCAGCAGAGCGGCGAACTCGGTCATGATGTAATCGCCCTTTTTCTTCGCTGGCTGGTGGCAGCCATTGCACTGCGCCTGGAAGATGGGGCGGATGTGCTTGTAAAACGACACCGGCTTGGATGCGTCGATGCCCTCGTCCTTCTTCGGCATCTGCGCAGGGGCAGAAACGGCAGACAAAACGAGCGCGGCAGTGAGGAGACGGTTCTTCATGGCAAAGAGGGGACTTGGGGCCGCAAAAAACGGGCTTCCGGCGGAGATCCTTGCGTCAGGAGAGTGTCAGGGCGGGATAGTGCATGCGGAAGGACGCGGAAGCTCATGGCCGAAACGCTGTCCCATGGGTCGAGATCGCGTGATCCCGCTACGGATTCGTATTCCCGTCAAACTAGATGGGTCCTGCGACAAAATCATGAGGGGTAAAATCATGATTTTGTCCGTCAGGGTTTGGTGACCCATCGAGATGGAGGCCGCTAGGCTCCCACCTTACTTCGCCTCGGCCGCAGCGGCGAGGTCACGGCTGCTGGTGAGCACTTTGTCCACGAGGCCGTATTCGGCGGCTTGGGCGGCGGACATGTAGTTGTCACGGTCGGCGTCACGCTCGATCTGCTCGACGGATTTGCCCGTGTGATGAGCGAGGATGCGGTTGAGGCGCTTTTTGAGGTTGAACATGTATTCCACGGTGCGCTCGACATCGCTGGCGGTGCCGCGTGCGCCGCCGGAGACCTGGTGGATCATGATGTCGCTGTTCGGGAGGGCGTAGCGCTTGCCTTTGGTGCCTGCGGCGAGCAAGACGGCACCCATGGAGGCGACGAGGCCGATGCTGTAGGTGCAGACGTCGCAGGTGAGGAACTGCATGGTGTCGTAGATGGCGAGTCCAGCGGTGACGCTGCCGCCGGGGCTGTTGACGTAGATATTGATGTCCTTTTTCGGATCCTGCATCTGGAGGAAGAGGAGCTGCGCGATGATGATGCTCGCCATGGTGTCATTCACCTCGCCGCCGAGGAAGATGATGCGGTCCTTCAGCAGGCGGGAGTAGATGTCGTAGGCACGCTCGCCACGTCCCTCGGACTCGATGACGGTGGGGACCATGTAGCTGCTGGACGGAGTGATGACGGAGGGAAAGTCGGTGGGGGTGGTGGACATGAGGCAGGGAATCAAGGTGATGCGGCCATATTGTCAATGAAGCGGGCTGTCATGCCGCATTTCTGCTCTGGACGCATTTTCTGAGCGGAGGTCCTCCCTCCCGGAGCAAAGAGCAGCCCAGGGCAGACCGCGTATCCCCCGAAAAGCCGCCCACCCACCCCCCCCCCGCGCCCCCCCCCCCGCCTGGGGGGCCCCCCCCCCCCCCCCCCCCCCCCCGCGCCCCCCCCGGGGGGCCCCCCCCCCCCCCCCCCCCCCGGCAAGGCTGCCCCCCGGGGCTCCCCCCCCCCTTGTGAAACTTTTCACAAAATCGGGTTGCCGCTCCCCCCTGCGCTCCGATAATCGCCCGCCTTTCCCCTTTTCGCTCATGCCTGCACCTGCTGAAGCCCCCGCTACTCCCGCCGCACCACCTCCTATCGACATGGTGAATGTGCAAATCGACGGCGTTTGGCACAAATTCCCCAAAGGCACCCGCATGATCGAGGCCTGCAAGCAGGTGCAAAAAGAGGTCCCCCACTACTGCTACCACCCGAAGCTCTCTTCCCCCGGCAACTGCCGCATGTGCCTTGTCGAAATGGGCATGCCCCCGCGCCCCGCACCGGGCACCGAGCCTGAGAAAGACGAGCACGGCATGCTCAAAATTGGCTGGATGCCGCGTCCCGTCATCGCCTGTGCGAACACCGTCGCTGAGGGCATGGGCATCCGCACCGACAGCGTGCTCACGCAGGAATGCCGCAAAGGCGTGATGGAATTCCTCCTCATCAATCACCCGCTCGATTGCCCCATCTGCGATCAGGCCGGCGAGTGCCGCCTGCAGGAGTTCAGCGTCGAGCACGGCAAAGGCGAAAGCCGCTTCCGCGAGGACAAGGTCAAAAAGCCGAAGAATGTGGACATCGGTCCCCGTGTGCGGCTCGATGACGAGCGCTGCATCATGTGCAGCCGCTGCATCCGCTTCACCGCCGAGATCGCCGATGAGCCCGTGCTCGGCTTCACCGAGCGCGGCAGCCACACCACGCTCGCCGTGCATCCCGGCAAGCGCCTGGAGCATAATTACTCGCTCAACACCGTCGATATCTGCCCCGTCGGCGCTTTGACCAGCAATGACTTCCGCTTCCAGCAGCGTGTGTGGTTCCTCACCGAGACGAACAGCATCTGCACCGGCTGCGGACGTGGCTGCGACATGGAAATCGGTGCCCGTGGCGATACGATCTACCGCCAGACCCCACGCGAGAACAACGACGTGAACTCCACCTGGATGTGCGACAGTGGCCGCCTCGACTTCCATTTCGTGAATAGCGAGTTCCGCCTCACCGACCCCATGGTCAAAACCGGCGGCAAACACCAAATCGCCAGCTGGAAGACCGCTCTGAGCACCACCGCCGAGGCCCTGCGCGGCCTGCGTGGCGACGAGATCGCCATCATCGCCAGCGGACGCATGACCAATGAAGAACTCTTCTTTGTGAAGCACCTCGCCGCCCAGCTCGGCACCACGCAGCTCGACATCATCCCCCGCAGCGGCGGAGCGGACAATTACCTCCGCGCAGACGATCTGAACCCGAACACCACCGGGGCGAAACTCATCCTCGGAATCACTCCAGGCTCCAAATTGGCCGAAATTCAGGAAAAAATGTCCCGTGGCCTCATTCGTGGCGTTTTGGCCCTTGGCGAGAATTTGCTCAAAGTCGGCTTCCAGCAGCGCGATCTCGAAAAAGTGCCCTTCATCGCCACATTGCACCTTTTGGCCAATGCGAGTGCCGAGCTCAGCCACGTCGTGCTACCAGGCACTGCGTATGCCGAGAAGCGCGGCAGCATGATCAATGTCACCGGTCGCCTCCAGCGCCTGAACAAGGCCGTCAAGACCCCTGGCGACGCCCATGACACCTGGGAAATCCTCCGCGACCTCATCGTCGCCCTCGGCGGCGGCAATGGCCTCCACAGCGTGGAAGACGTCTTCAGTCGCCTCGCGGCCGAAGTCCCCGCTCTGAGCGGCCTCACCTTCTCCAAGATCGGCGACCAGGGCCTCCAAGTGCTCGAAACCGCCGAAAAAATCCCCCTTCTCGAACGCGAGAAAGAGCGGAAGGCGAAGGGCATCATCGTGGGATGATGCTGCGAGCATGCAGCAGTCTTTCTGCCTCCACCGATAGCGTGGCGTCTCTCCGTCCGTCTTGGATGGAGTCATGAAGAGACTCTTTTTTATCCTACTGCTTGCCATCCCGGCTCATGCGGCAGAATTCCGCGCGGGAGCAGCCACCAGCAACATCCCCCTGGCCGCGCCTGGCGCTTCCAGGATGGCAAGCGCCACATCCAGACACCCCCCGCCTCCTCCGACAAGCTGGCTCGTCGCGCGCGTGATCGTGCATTGTGAAGCAAAAAGGGAACGCAGCCAGCCCCCCCGCCCCCCCCCCCCCCCCGCCCCGCCGCCAGGCCGGCCCCCCCCCCCCCCCCCAAGTCTTCATCGGCGGCGCGGAAATCTCATCACTTGGAGAAAACCAACTGCCGCTAGCACCAGCGCGATGATTTGATACCCACTCACGCCAGCGATCATCATTGGCGTCTCTCGCATGTACTCATGCATGTAGCGAAACAGGCCATAGGCCGCGAAGTAGAGGAAAATGAGCCTGTCCCGCAGCAGGCCGCGCCTTCTCAGCTCAAATAGCAGCACCAGCATCGTGATCTGAAACACGCCCTCGACGAGCGGTGCTGGCCAGCGGTCGCCACGGGCAGCGAAGACACCTGCGTAGCCGCTTTTTCCCAAGCAGCAGCCGTGGAAGTAGCAGCCCACACGCCCCAGCGCCAACCCCAGCGGCACGATGAGTGCAAAGCCGTCGCCCGTGGAGCTTTTATGACCGACGAGCTTCTTCGCCAGCTCCACACCCGCGTAACCGCCGAGCAGGCCACCCAATACGGACTTTCCCGTCGCGAAGCGCAGCCAGCGGTCCGCAGCGACCAGTCCAGCCAGCCTTCGGCGAAGAGATAGGCCAGCTTCGCTCCTGCAAAGGCACCCACGAGTGCGCCGATGTAAATGACGAGCATCTCCGGCCTGCCACGATGTCGCCGATGCCACGCGATGGCCCCGATGAGGATGCCTGCCGACATCGCCAACGCATACGCGAGGCTGCCGGGGATCAGCGTGTGTTGCGGAGCATTCACAGCGCGGCCTGGGTGTCTGGAAAGCCGGAGTAGTAGCGGCAAAAGGAGTCCAGCTTGCCATCCGGCCGGATCACATGCGTGCAGCAGCGGTCGATGCGGTCTTCGTCCCAAGTCCACGCGTCCATGAAGGGCTTCACCATCAGGCGAAAGGCCATGCTGCGGGTTGCCTCCAGCGTTTTGAGCAGCTCACCGAGCGGTTCGTTTTCACAGCCACAGCGAGCGAGGTCTGCCAGCGTGTAGTGCATCTTGTCGTGCAGGAAGCCTTGGAGCTTGGAAAAGTCGAGGAAGTCACTCACCGGCCACACCTTGCCCTCACGGCGGATCAGGTAGCCGATGGTGGCACAGTTTGGATCACCACAGGGTAGGGGCGTGAAGTCCTCGAACCGCAACTGCCCTCCGCATTGCTCCACCGCGCCGAGGAGGATGTCTGCCGTGTTCAGACGCGTGCGTGGCTGCGTGCTGTGCCTACGCCCGCTCCAGAACTCGGGCTGAAAAGTGATGCCGTGGATGTTTTCGTCCGCCAGACCGAATCGGATCACCTCACCGAGCTGCGGCAGGTTTTGCGGCGTCACCGTCATCGCCAGCGTGACGGGAATGTTCGCCGCCGCGAGGTTTTGCAGCGCTTTGGCCTTCACTTCACGCAGATCGGCTCCACGCAGCTCATGTTGGCCCTCGGCCTGCATGCCATCGAACTGCAAATAGACCTGCAAACCGCCATCACGGAAGATTTCGCCGATTTGGCGGCCAAACTCCGGTTCCTTGGCAAAACGCACGCCATTCGTGTTCAGCAGCGCAAAGTCGATCTTCGCGTGATTTTTGATCCAGCGGCACAGTTCGGCCAATTCCGGGTGCAGCGTCGGTTCACCGCCAGAAAGCTGCAAAATCTCGATCTTCCCTTTCCTCGCGATCACGCTCTCCACTCGCTGCTGGATGTCCGCCAGCGGCACCGCATCCAACTTGGAGCCGACACCGACCGGCGAGTCCGCATAGCACGTCGGGCAGGCCAAATTGCACGAATTCACGATCTCGATGAGCGCCAGGCAGGTGGAAAGCGTCTCCAGCGGGTCCGTGCCGCGTCCTTCTGCATTTCGCCCGAGCGTGCCCGCTGTTTTCCCCTCCGCATCGCAACACGCCCCACCTGCACAGCAGCGGTTCTCCTCCTTCCCCGTCGCTAGCCAGTAAAACCGCGCATCACTCGCGATGCAGGCCGTGTGCTCCCCATGCGCCACGCAGCGCCGTTTGAGAAACACTTTGCCGTCCTCCTTTTCGACGGTGGCTGGACACGGCTTCAAACACTGCGGACAGCGCGAGGTGGTGCGTTTGAGTAGGGTGGAGGGCATGGGGAAGTTTCAGAGGCTGAACGTTGCGTAGCAGCCGACGAAAAAGCTGCAGACCATGAGAATCCAGCCAAAGAAAAAAGCGAGCAAACCCAACCCGAGGTTAAAACGGCAGATCATCGTGCATGCGACCGCGTGCAGCAAAAGTACAACCATCGGCACACCCCAAAAAACAGCCTCAGGAGGCTCGCTTTGCATGTTTTCCTCGATGGCGCCAATCAACGCCGGGAGAACGATGGACGAAAGGATCCAGAGCAAGCCCAATGCAGAACTAAGTTTGGCCTTGGAGTGGTGCAGAGCGGATTGGTGTGTGTTGGGTGTCATCGCCGATATTCATCTGACGCTAATCGGCCCCCAGATTGCTATGCAACCAACGAAGAACGAAAACATGATCAGTGCCCAGCCGCTGAAGTAGAAGAACAGAGCCGCGCATCCGTGAATGCCCGGCAGCTCTCGGCTCAGATTTCGGTGCATACCGATGGCTGTGAGGACAATGATCAGAGCAGCGAATCCTGTCAATTCATTCAAAGAGCAGATGGATCCAGCTACGCTCGGAAGCACAACCGTGGAGACGATCCACCACAGCCAAGTTCTGCCATTACTCGGAGCTGGGGGCATGATGGCCGGGTCTTCCATGCCGACATGAAAATACGAGAGACGTTCTCAGGCAAGGAGTGTTTTTGACGCTGCCGCGAAGTCGGCTCCGACTCATGCTGCTTACTTCATTGACGCCGCAGTCTCTTTTCGATTAGAACCTTCAGCGGCTCCACTGCACCTCTCCTGCTCATGAAAACTCTGCTCTTCCTCGTTGTCGTGTTGGCCGTTTGTCCTGGCTTCATTCAGGCCCAGTCGGTGGCGGAGCTGCAAAAGGAGCTGAAGGTCAGGCGCAAGGTGGTCGATGATTGGTTCAAGACGGAGCTCGTCCGAATCGCCCAGCGGTCGAGGACGGATGAGGAACGCAAGAAGGTGCTGGCGGCCTGTGACTGGGAATGGGACGCGGGAGAGGCTGGCATCACCTGGATCACGCTGAAGGAAGATGGCAGTGGCATTCATCATTATCAGGGCGCGGCCTTCGCGTGGACCTGCGATGGATGGGACGTGAAAATCGTCTCGCCGAAGGGTGCTACAGCGAGCCTCAAGTTTGATCCGAGCACGCTCAAATACACGGGCAAAGACTTTGATGGCAAGACGACGATCAGGGGTGGAATGAAGCTCACGCCCTGAGCTAAACTGCGCCTATTCACGGGGGTTTTCGAGAGCGCAGCCTTCTGGAGTGCTCCAGTCCTCTGGGCTGGGGGCGCTGGCGCCTTTTCGATGGCCTTGACCGATTGGCCATGGATTGACCTGGCGGAGTGCTTTGATCGAGGACGAGGCGCAGATTTTTTGCCCGACGCTCGGGGCGGTTTCTGCGGGTTGGCAGAGTGGGGGGGGCTGCTTCAGGGAGTGCCGCCGGGGTTTTGCAGGCGGCGGAGCTCGCGGGTGGCTTCTTTGCTGGCGCTGTGGGCGCGGAGGTAGTCGAGGTAGTCGGGGAGGGGCTCGTCGAGCTCGGGGGCTAGGGGACGACGGGCAGGGGACTCGAGCAGCCAGTGGGCGAGGCGTGTGGCGGCGGTTTCTTCGGGGCGGGCGGCGGTTTTGGGTATGGCGGCTGTTGCGGCCTGATAAGCGGTGAGATCGAGCGATTCCATGCGGCCATCTTCGGTGAGTCGATTGCCGGCGAGGGCCTCGGCGAATTGCAGGAACCACTCGGGGAGGACGGCATTTTGCGCGGGCATGGGCATGGTGAACCACCCGGCGTTTTGCAGACGGAAGAGGACGGTTTTGCCATCGTCCGAGACGCGTGCTTGCACGGGGCCGGTGGCGTGGCGGACGGCGGGGGTGAGGCCTTCGCCGGTGCGGACTCGCCAGAGGAGCATGTCGCCTTTTTCAGTGAAGGTGACGAGGGTCTGGTCATCGGGGGAGAGGGCGAGCACCTCGACGAAGCTGTCGTGCTGCATGGCGGCGATGGGGCGGCCGGTTTGCACGTCCCAGACGCGGACCATGCGGTCGCGGCCGGAGGTGATGGCGAGTGCGGCATCACTGGAGAGGATGGCGGCTCCGACGGCGGGTGCGTGGGTAAAGGGGGTGCCGTAGGGCTTGCATTCCTGGCCTTGGAAGACGGCGACGTGGCCTTCTTTGTCTGCGGCGATGAGGTGTGTGGCGGGGCGGTTCCAGGCGGCGGCTTCGGAGCGGCGGACAAAGTCGGGCGCTTTCTCTGGGGCGGGGGGGCGCTCGATGAGCTGCTTTTCCCCTGCATCGGTGAAGCGGCGGGTGGCCATGCTTTCATAGATGCTCCAGACCTGGACGTAGGGGAGCAAAGTGGGTGCGTAGGCGAGGAGGGATGCGTCTGGGGAGATGCTGGCGGCGGAGACGCTGTGGTGGAGGTTGCGTGTGGTGCGCTGGCCACTGCGGGTGTCCCAGACTTGGATGTCGCCGTTTTTGGAGACGCTGGCGACGAGGCCCCGCTCTTCGGCGATGAGGGTGGTTTTGATTTCGCCGTCGTGGCCGTGCGGCGGGTCACGGGGACGCTCGCTGTCGAGATCCCAGGTGTGGACGTGGCCGCTGGCATCGGAGACGTAGAGTGTTTTGCCATCGGCGGTGAGTCGGGTGCTGAGGACGGCACCGGGATGCTTCAGGGGATCGACGGCGAGGATGTCCTGCTCGTAATTGCCGACAAAGACGGTGCCGCCATTGGTGCCGATGGCGACGATTTTACTGCCTGTGTGCAAGGAGACGGCGGAGATGCCGCCGTCGCTCTGGTCCATCTCGACGGGGGCCCCGCTGGGCTTCATGGTGGTGAGATCCCAGACCTGAGCGAGGCCTTCATTGCTAGCTGCGACGGCGGTGGTGCCGGTGGAGTCGATGTCGAGAAAGAGGACGGCCTGTGCATGGTCAAAGCGCCGCGCTGGCTTTTCTGGCGCGGTGAGATCCCACACAAAGCAGGCGGCTTTGTTTCCATTGGTGGGGATTTTTTCGCTACCGGTGATGAGGGTGGAGCCGTCGGCACTGAGGGCCATGCTGAGCACGAGGCTGGGCATCTTGGGTTCGAGGACGCGGCGCTGTCCGTCGCTGTTGAGGGACCAGAGCTCGACGCTGCCATCGGTTTTGGCGATGATGGCGGATTTCCCATCGGCGGTGATCTGGAGGCAGGTGACTTCGATGCCTTCTGGCAGCGGGTGGTCTGCGCGGGTGGCTGCGCCCTTCGCGATGTCCCAGATGCTGATGACCTCATGCAGGGGGAGGCGCTCGGGCGGCAGTGGGGCCTGGAGCATGCCGGACATGATGGTGCTCACGGCGATCACTTTGCCCTGCTGGCGGCTCAGGGCGGTGAGATGTGCCTCCTGCGCACCCTCTGGTAGGGGTAGCTGCTCGGTGACGGGCCGCATGAGGTGCACGTTGGAGAGCAGGGAGAGCAGATTCGTGCTGGCGAGGCTGTTCTGCGGGTCGGTGCGTAGGGAGCGGGTGAGGTAGGCGGTGGCCGGGGCGAACTGGCCGCGCTCGGCGTATTGGCGTGCCATCTGTTCATCGCCACGGCTGTAGCTTTTGCGCAGATCCTGCCCTGCTTGCTCGGCACGGCTGCGATTTTGCTCGGATTGAAAGTAGAGAGCGGTGCTGGTGATGCCGCCTGCGATCACGGCAAAGGCGATGGCGGCACTGGCAGAGACGCCTACGCGGTGGCGACGCACGAAGCGGCTGATGAGGTAGGTCTTGCTCGGTGGGCGGGCGGTGATGGGCTCCCAGGTGAGGTAGCGGGTGATGTCCTCTGCGAGCTCATTGGCGCTGCTGTAGCGGCGTGCGGGGTCTCGCTCCAGCGCCTTTAGCACGATCCAGTCGATGTCTGCGGCCAGATCAGGTGCGTGGGTGCTGGGCTTCGGGGCATCGCGCTCGGCGAGGTCTCGCAGGAGCACGTGGATGGGCTTGGCGGCGATATCCGCAGGTGTGATGAGCGCTTTGCCGCAGACGAGCTCAAAGAGGATCGCGCCGAGGGCATAGACGTCACTGCGGGTGTCCACATGGCTGCTGCCGTGCTCGATCTGCTCGGGGCTGATGTAGCCGGGGGTGCCGACGAGTTGATCGACGCCGGTAAAGTCTGCCTGGGAGGCATCGCGGCCCTCCAGCACCTTGGCGATGCCGAAGTCGATGACTTTGGGGGTGATTTTGCCCGCTTCATCACAGACCATGATGTTGGAGGGCTTCAGATCGCGGTGAATGATGCCCCTTTTGATGGGCATGATGCACGGCCTGACAAACTGGCACGAAAAGCTCCAGCCGGTGGCGCAGATCGATCTCGTTTTGTGTGCAGTAGCTGGTGATGGAGCGGCCTTTGACCAGCTCCATGACAAAGTAGGGCATGCCGCTGTCCGTCTCACCGGCATCGAGCACGCGGGCGATGTTCGGGTGCTCCATGAGGGCCAGCGTTTGCCTTTCCGCTGCGAAACGGCCAAACACGATGGCGCTATCCAGGCCCGCTTTGAGAATCTTCACCGCGACGAGCCGCTGGATGGGCTTCACCTGCTCTGCGCGGTAAACCACACCGAAGCCGCCCTCTCCCAGCTTATCGAGCAGGCGGTAGCGATCACTGATCCAGCCATCATCATCGCCTGGATTGGTCGAGCGGCGCTTCTGGCCACCCATGGAGGCCATGGACGAGGCAGAGTGCATCGTCGCGGCGGGGAGTTGGCGGCTGGGATTGGCCACCGCGATGGTGGGGGCATCGGGAGAGGTCTCGATCGTCTCCGCTCCTGCCGCAGGCAAATGGCGGGCAGTGGCTGGTGGCGACTGCGTCACGATCGTGGCCATGCTCCCGATCTCATCGAGCGTAGCTTGGGGCGGGAGGCTGGCTGGATCGGGTTTCACGGCGGAGGAGCGGTAGGAGAAACGGGCTATGCGGCCTTTTGGGGCCGGATTTTACTCCAAATCATGCGGAAGGGCCATGTCAGCGCTACGAGCACCGCACCGACGATGGCGGCAAAGACGTTCATTGGGATCAAAATGAGCTGTAGCAGCGGTTGGAGCAGTTTTTGCAGCCAGGTCCACTTGGACCAGGCGAGCGTGAGTGCCGTGAGAATGAGGATGCCGGCGAATTTCCAGAGTTTCAGCTCGGTGGGAGTCAGGTGCTCGAAAAAGTGGTGAAACTGCAATTCTGCCAGCAGCAGCAGCCCCACGTAACCGACGAGGATGAAGGCGGTGTGCTCCAGGACTGGGTATTTCTCGATCATCTTCACCGCCACACCTGCGATGAGTCGTAGGGCGATGATGCCGATGGTCACACCGACATAGACGGGCCACAGATCCTTGGGGCTCAGAGCGATGGCGGCGACGACATTGTCCACACTGAGGCTCAGATCCATGAGTGAGATCATCATGATCGTGGCTCCGAAGGTGCGGTGATGCACATTCACAGCCTCGCCCTCTTCTTCCTCGATGCCTTTTTGACCGACGAAATGCGCACACATCAGCCAGACGAGGTACATCGCCCCGGCGAACATCACCCAGTGGTTCGCGATGATCCAACTGGCCACCAGCAGCGCCACGATGCGGAAGCCATAAGCGCCGATGTAGCCGATATTCATCGCCAGAGCCCGTTTTTTATCGTCCAGGTGCCGTGCCATGGCGGCGATGGCTAGCGCATTGTCCACGGACAGTAGGCCCTCGATGACGATGAGTGAAAGCACGACCGGGAGGGCGTCTTTGAGTTGTTTCAGCGTGTCGGGGGAGAGGAGGTCGGCTAGGGTCATGTGGCGGGGTGCATCATGGAGTCGCCCACGGCCCTTTCAAGCTCAGAGCGGCGGCGGGATCGCTTCTCTCCTTGCCATTTAGCGCTCAACTCCCTAGCTTTCCGGCCCCACATATGAAAATCGGCTTCAATCTCCTCCTTTATACCGGCCACGTCACCGAGGCTAATTACCCCGTCATCGAAAAACTCAAGAAAGCCGGCTACGACGGCGTCGAGCTGCCCATCTTTGATGTGAGCAATCCCGCCCACTTTTCCAGCATCGGCAAAGTCCTCCAAGACAACGGCCTGCAATGCACCGCTGTCACCGTGCTGCCCGATGAGGCACACAATGCCATCTCCCCCGTCGCGGCGAATCGCCAAGGCGCTATCGACCACCTGAAGCGCGTGCTCGAATGCGCTCACAATGCCGGCGTGCAGACCCTTTGCGGCCCTTATTACCAAGTGCTCGGCCAATTCACTGGTGCCTTCCCCACTGAGGCGGAGCTCAATCACGCCGCTGAGGTGCATCGCGCCATCGCCCCTGTCGCCCAAGCTGCTGGCGTCAAATGCGCCATCGAGGCCCTGAACCGCTTTGAGTCCCACTTGCTCAATACCATGGAGCAGGCCGCCAGCTACGTGAAGCGTGTCGATCACCCGAACTTCGGCACCATGTATGATACCTTCCACGCGAACATTGAGGAAAAATGCCCCATCAAGGCCATCGACACCGTTTTCGCCTCTGGGAAGCTCAATCACGTCCACATCAGTGAAAACGATCGCGGCACCCCCGGCCGTGGCCACATCAACATCACCGAGCAGATCCAGCACCTGAAAAAAATCGGCTACGACGGCTGGATGACCATCGAGGCCTTCGGCAGCGCCCTGCCAGACCTCGCCGCGGCCACCCGCGTCTGGCGTGACTTCTTCCCCAGCACCGAGCAGGTGTACGAAGAGGGCATCCAGGTCATCAAGAAAGCGCTCCAAGCCTAAAATCAGTCTTCTTTCGCACACAGAACACAAACATTCACGACGTTCCCCTCCACCCATGACTACTCCATCCACCCCTGCGGCCACCTCACGCCGCGATTTCCTCACCACCACGGCTGGCGCTGCCAGCGCACTCACCGTCGCTCAGTCCGCCTGGGCGGCCGGTAGCGACGAAGTCAAAATCGGCCTTATCGGCTCTGGCGGCCGTGGCTCAGGTGCCGCTGATCAGGCCCTGACCACTCCGAACAAGGGCTTCCGCCTCCACGCCATCTGCGATGCCTTCAAAGAAAAAGCGGAAGGAGCCCTCTCCAACCTGCGCAACAAGCACGCAGACCGTGTCCAGGTCGATGACCGCATCTTTGACGGCGTCGAAGGCTACAAAAAAGTCCTCGATACCTGCGACCTCGTCATCCTCACCACGCCTCCTGGTTTCCGCCCCTACCACTTCGAAGCCGCCATCAATGCCGGCAAAAACGTCTTCATGGAAAAGCCTGTCGCTACCGACAGCCCCGGCGTGCGCAAGGTGCTCGAAATGGCCAAAGTGGCCGATGAAAAGAATCTCAAAGTCGTCGTCGGCCTCCAGCGCCGCTATCAGAACTGCTACCTCGATGCGCTGAAGCAGGTGAAGGACCAGGGCATCATCGGCGACATCGTCTCCGGCCAAGTTTACTGGAACGGTGGCGGCATCTGGTTCCGTGATAAGCAGCCCGGCATGAGTGAGCTCTTGTACCAATGCAACAACTGGTACCACTTCACCTGGCTTTGTGGCGATCACATCAATGAGCAGCACATCCATAACATCGACGTCGCGAATTGGTTCATCGGTGGCCATCCAGAGACAGCCGCCGGCATGGGCGGTCGCCAGCAGCGTGTGGACAAGAAATGGGGCCAGATTTATGACCACCACTACGTCGAGTTCACCTATGCCAACGGCGTCCGTGTCAACAGCCAGTGCCGTCACCAGAGCAACACCAAGCCGGATGTGCGTGAGGAATTCACCGGCACCAAAGGCAAGCTCTACCTCGACAACAGCGGCAAGTGCTACGCCAATGACCACAAAGGCAACGCCATCTGGAAATACCGCGCCGCACGCGAAGACCGCGCCGCTGGCGAGGGCAAAGGTAAAGGCAAGCGCAATGCCGGTGGTGGCGATCCGAACCCCTACCAAGTCGAGCATGACACGCTTCAGGACGCCATTCTCAACAACAAGCCGCTCAACAATGCCTACTACGGCGCAGAGAGCACCATGACCGCTATCATGGGCCGTATGGCCACCTACAGCGGCCAGGTCATCACCTGGGATCAGGCGCTGAACTCCAGGGTGCAGCACATGCCCGCCATCGTCACCGCAGAGACAGAGGCCCCGGTCAAACCGAACGCCGACGGCTGGTATCCCATCGCCATCCCCGGCTACAAGCCTGATGACTACGCCAAGCTCGGCATGCAGCCCGTCGAGATCGTCTAATCACGGCATCCTCAGCATCCAAAACATCTGCCGTAGCCCGCGAAAGCGTGCTGCGGCTTTTTCTTTTCATGCCTCAGAGCCCGTCGGGCCGCTCGGAGGACTTACGGATGCCTTTGTTCGGATCCGTCTGCTTCGCAGGGTCAAAATACTCTCCCCCGACGATGCGTGCCCCGTCGCGTGTGAGGACCATCGTGGGGCGACTGCCCTCGATGTCTTTGTAGTAGCTGCGGCGGGCTACTTTGCCATCCGGCTTCACCGTGGTGTGGCAGAAGATGCCAGGACTAGCCATGAAGAGGAGCTGGAAGTTGTTTTTCGCATCCACAGACATCTGCGGCTGGATGCTGTGCATGATCGGGCCGAGTAGGCGTGTGCTCAGGTTCTCTTTGGTGCGATCATCCACGAGGCGGGCGTAGAGCGTCACACTATCAATGTCACGGAAGATGATGGCCTGGTAGCGGCGTGCGCGGCCAGCGGAGGGGAAGCCCTTTGGCACACCGAATCCCTCATCAAACATCGGCTTCGAGTCTGTCACGGAGATGCGAGCACGATTCGTTTCATAATATTGGCCGCTGGGGGGATGAAAGACGGCCCCGCGAGCATAATAAGTGCCCACCGAGCTGGTGGCGGATGCCCCCTCGATCTCCACGGTGTGCTGCGTGGTCCCGCCTGCCTTCAGCGAGATGGCCCCCTTCGAGCCGATGGTCACTGGAGCGAGCACACGGCCCTGAGCGTCCTCGAAGGTGAACTGCATCCACGCACGCGCTCCAGTGCCGCCGAGGATCACATCTGCGCCAGAGCGGTTTGTGATCGTCACTACGGCCAGGACGGGCTCATTGACCAGGAAGCTGTTTTTTTGCAGCGTGAGATTCGTCGCGTACTGCGCGGCGGCAGAGCTAGCGAGCAGGAGAAAGGCGAGGAGCTTGTGCATATTGAGGCGGAGTATGAATCAGAAAACGGCAGTCCAACATCAGGAATATTCGACACGAGGTCACGGTGGCGTGTCACGCACGACGCGGAATCCGCGTGCTGGCACGGCCTCCATGGCAGAGTCTGGGAAGCGGCGGTCGGTGAGGAGCCTGATCGCTACTTTTCATGCCAAAATGGCCACCACGCACCACGGGCACACGTAAATCGGGGTAATCTGGGTGCAGCGGCCAGTCGCCTTCGCTTTGCTCACCCGCAGTCCATTCCTGCACATTGCCCGCCATTTCGCGGACGTCGTAGGGGCTCACATCACGCGTGTCACGCGTCACCGCAGCGGCAAAATTATGCCCGTCCTTCGTGCCGCCCTTTACGCCAGGCTTGTCGCTGTAATCATCACCCAGATTCGCCGCGCCGGGCACATCTGCATCACCCCAGGGGTAAGCACGGCCCTGGTCGCCCCGCGCGGCCTTCTCCCACTCCAGCTCTGTCGGTAGGCGCATGCCCCGCCATTTGGCGTAAGCATAGGCATCGAACCAATCCACCTCCGTCACAGGTGTGTGGATGGAGACTGGCTCACCCTGCACGGGGGTGCCATTCACCGCCGCAGCCATGTAGGCATCCCAGTGCGGGGGAGTGTGGCCTTTTTTAGTCTTCGGCTGCTCTGGGTGGTCGTACTGGCCTGTTGGCCCCTTTTTCAGTGCCGCGAGAAATTCTGCATACTGACCTAGAGTGACCTCATGTTTGCTGATCCAGCATTCTTTGGCCAGTGGCTTGTGGAGCTGTTCTTGGTAAACAAAGGGCCCAGCGGGGATGTGTGCCCATTGCTCGACTTGGGGCACGGTGGCAGCCTTGGAGCTGATGAGGCGGTTTTTCCCGCCTGTGCCGCCACTGGTGAGCGCCCCGACTCCGGCGATGAGGGCCAGCAAGGAGGCAAAAATCAGCCATACCCACCACGGACGGCCCCCACTGCTCGTCACCACGGTGGGCAGTGTCTCAGCCTCGATTTTTTTCACGATGCTGTGCTCACGCATCGCATCGCGGATGTCATCCAGCGTCTCCAGCAGGCCGCTCCAGTCATGGTGGCCGTTTTCCAGCGCGGTGAGCATGCCACGCGCCTTTCCCTCCGCCGCAATGGGGCGCAGCATGTGCAATAGGGCTCGTACATCCGCCTTGGCATCACGGCGGGTGGTGCCGCTCTGGCGGAAGATGTTGGTGATGCTCGAGTGGTGATCCCCGTCGATGTAAATATCACGCGGAGCGAGACTACGGTGGTGGTAGCCGCGAGTCGTCGCATGCTCCATCGCCTCTGCGATGCCGTGGAGCACCTCTGCGAGCCTGCGCTCATTCAGATGCTCATCCGCTGCCTCCAGCTCCTCCAGCGTGCGTCCGCGTGGTAGCTCACGGGTGTAAAAGAGCCAGCCGTTCGCCTCGCCAGCCTCGAACAACGGCGCGATCCGCGCATACTCCAGCCCGGCCTTCACCCGGATACGCTCGCGGAATTTTGCCACCACCTCCGGCTGATTGAGAAACTCTGGTTTCAGCAGCACCAGCGCTACTGGGCGCTGCACACTCACCTGCATGGCACGATACGTCTCTGCCTCATTTTCGATGTAGAGCCGGTCGAGCACCTGATAGCTGCCCAGCACGGTGCCGGGCACCATCACGGGCTGCGGTGCAGAGGCATCCACGGGCTCAGAAAGCAGTGCCTGCACACGCAGCAGCAGTTTTTCATGCGAGTAGGGGCTGTCTTTCAGCACGGATTCGCCCGCGACTTGCTCATCGAACTCACTCAGATCGAACCGCGTCGTGAAAAGCACCCGCACATGCGGGAAGCGTGCCCGCGCCACATCACGCAGCTCGAAACCCGTGTGATCCTCATCGAAAATCGCCTCCGTCACGAGCACATCGAGAGCCTGCGCCCGTGCGATCCACGCTGCCGCAGCCACCGGATCTGCCACATGCGAGATCGTAAATCCCGGCAGCCGATCACGCAGGAAGGCAGCGCGGCCTTCGAGTGCTTCAGCTTGGGAATCGGCAAAAAGGAGGATCATCGGAAACGGGAGCAGGCAGGGCTGCACGGGCAGTTCATCTCCCGCTCGGAGGCAGAAGTGGATTCGGGCCGCTGCTGGTCGTCCCCAGCGGCAGAGAGAGCTGTGCCTGCTCTAGGAGCTCACGTGGCTCCGCCACGACATCCTGGAGCTTATTGTCATAATACAGATGCAGCATGTAGCCGTGGTAGGTCTTATGCGTGCGTGTAGCCACCTCCTGCGGAGTGGGTGGCGGCAGGGTGTAGATCACGTCCACCACCTCCACATCGCTGCTGTTCCAGTCCACTCGCTGGGTCTTCCAGTCCTCAGAGAGCTCGGTGGTGTTATCCAGCTTCACCTCTGTGCCCTGGCGGTGATAAAAGAAGGTCTTCAGGTCGATCGCGTTCGGGTCGATGGACTTATTCCCCGTGCGATTGATCGGTACACGCAGCACATAGCGCTCCCCGTCTTTGATGGCAAAATCACGCACGACCTGGCAGGCACCCAGGCGCAGGCGTTTTTCAGAATCGGCCACGGGAGTGCCCGTGATCGTCGGCACCGCCACGCTATCAGCCCCCGGCACATTGCCCAGCCTCCGCTGCGCTAGATCGTAGTATTGACCCGCCTTGGAGGCACCTTGGAGCTGGATGCCCCGCCATTGGTCGATGGCTTTTTGATTCAAGCCCATCTGCTCATAAATCTCTGCCATCTCAGCCATCACCGCCGGATTCGCCGGAGAGACTAGGTCCGCCTGCCGCAGCACATTCATGGCATCCTGCGTATTGCCCAGGCCACGCAGCTCCTTCGCACTGGCCAGTAGGCCATTCACATCACGCCGGGCATCCAGCATGCTCGCCCCCGTCTCTGGCACCAGCGGCATCGGCAGTGGAGCAGCCTTCCCAGAGCCGGGGAGGGCTGGTTTTTCATTCAAATCCGGCGCGATCTGTGTGCCCGAGCCATCGATCACAGGGATCTTCGGCATCGGCATGCCCCCACCAGGTAAAGTAGGCCCACCAGACATCCCCCCAGCGGCAGCACCAGCCGCAGCGGCCACGAAATTCGGGATCGCAGGCTCCTTCATCCCTCCACCGGGCAGATTCGGCGCCGTGGGGACCGCCGTGGAGCCGAAAGAGCCCACCGGCGGCGGCGCATTCGGTGACACAGTGGGTGCGGCAGCCATTTGCGGAGTCTCCACCGGAGCAGGCGGCGGAGCCTCGATCTGGCCTGGCATCGGCACCGGCTTTCTCGGAGCAGCGGGCACGGATGCCAGCGGCGTAGGCTCATTCACGACTGCGGGCGCTGCCGGCTGCGGCACCCCTGGGAGCGGCGGCACAGCCATCTTTGCCTCTGCAGAGGCAGGCGCGGGCTCCTTCACCGCCGCTAGCCATAAAATGACCCCTAGCTGCGCCACGACGAGCACAGAAAGAGAACCCCAGGCGAGAGCAGCGGCACGGTCACGATCGTTCGTGAGGATAGAGGAAGGCGGAGTCACGGATTTATTTATAGAGAAAGGCGGCCATCGTACGGTCCCGCCCGGAAAGTGTCAATTACAGCATCCGCCCGCGACTGATTGTAAAAACTTCTCTCCCCCCAGCATAAACCTTTCGCTTCCGGGCCGAACTTCCTCCTTGCCAAAAACAGCTTCACCCCGAGTATGGCGGCCCTCTTGTCCGGGCACCCTCTGGTGCTGCGGGACGACAGCCCGCCGTGTGCCTCCGGAGCGGAAGCACACATGCGGTTCACCCACCCAACGCTCCCAACCCGTTAAAACACATCAATGAGTGCTAATGCATCGCTCGCCGACCTGATCGCAGGTTCTTTCCGCGAGCTCTCCGAAGGTTCCATCGTCAAAGGCCGGATCCTCGAAATCAAACCCCAGGTCATCCTCGTGGACATCGGCTACAAGTCCGAAGGAGCCATCCCCTCCAACGAATTCGAGGACGAAGACATCCAGGTCGGCGACGAAGTCGAAGTCCTGCTCGAGCTTCTCGAAAATGACGAAGGCATGGTCGTTCTCTCCAAGGAGAAAGCCGCCCACCGCCAGAATTGGGAAAAAATTTACCACGTCTTCAAAGACGGCGGTCTCGTCAAAGGCAAGGTCAAGAGCGTCGTCAAAGGCGGCCTCATGGTCAACGTCGGCGTGGAGGCCTTCCTCCCCGGCAGCCAGATCGACATCATCCCGCCGAAAGACCTCAACGAATACGTCGGCAAGGTGTACGAATTCAAGATCGTCAAAATCAACGACGAGCGCAAAAACATCGTCCTCTCCCGCCGCGAAGTCATCGAGGCCGAGCGCAGCGAGCAGCGCCAGAAGTTCCTCGACTCCGTCAATCCGGGCGACAAGGTCACTGGCGTGGTCAAGAACATCACCGACTTCGGCGTCTTCGTCGATCTCAACGGTATGGACGGCCTTCTCCACATCACCGACATGTCCTGGGGCCGCCTCAACCATCCTTCTGAGATGGTCGGCATCGGTCAGGCTGTGAATGTCATCATTCTCGAAGTGAATCGCGAAAAAGAACGCGTCTCCCTCGGCCTCAAGCAGCTCCAGAACAACCCCTGGGAAAACATCGAAAACCGTTACCCCGTCGGCCACAAAGTCCGCGGCAAAGTCACCAAGCTCGTCGCTTACGGTGCCTTTGTGGAAGTGGAAGAAGGCGTCGAAGGCCTCATTCACGTCTCCGAACTCTCCTGGACCAAGCGCATCGCTCGTCCGGGCGACGTTTTGGCTGTGGGTCAGGTCGTGGAGTCTGTCGTCCTCGGCATCAACAAAGACGAGCGCAAGATCAGCCTCGGCGTCCGCCAGCTCGAACCCAATCCGTGGGACGACATCGACGCTCGCTACCCTGTGGGCACCAAGATGACCCGCGCCGTGCGCAACCTCACCGCCTACGGCGCCTTCGTCGAGCTCGAAGAGGGCATCGACGGCATGATCCACGTCTCCGACCTCAGCTGGACACGCAAGATCAACCACCCATCCGAAATGCTCAAGAAGGGCCAGGAAGTCGAAGCCGTCGTTCTCGGCATCGACAAGGCCAATCAGCGCATCTCCCTCGGCATGAAGCAGCTCGAAACCGATCCATGGAGCGAGATCGACGGCCGCTTCAAGGTCGGCGAAGTCGTCAAGGGCCGCGTCTCGAAGATCGCCAGCTTTGGTGCCTTCGTGGAGCTCGAAGACGACATCGACGGCCTCGTGCACATCTCGCAGATCAGCGAGGAGCGCATCGAGAAGGTGAAAGACAAGCTCAACGTCGGCGACGAAGTCGAAGCCCGCGTCATCAAGGTGGACAAAGTGGAGCGCCGCATCGGCCTCTCCATCAAAGCCATGAACTACAGCGACGCAGACATCCAGAAGGAAAGCGCCGCCTTCGAAGCCCTCCGCCCCAGCACCGACCTCGTCGGCCTGGAGCA
Organism: Verrucomicrobiaceae bacterium; assembly: GCA_016713035.1. NCBI lineage: Bacteria > Pseudomonadati > Verrucomicrobiota > Verrucomicrobiia > Verrucomicrobiales > Verrucomicrobiaceae > Verrucomicrobiaceae bacterium. The sequence continues at coordinate 143,369 of JADJPW010000009.1, read as the reverse complement.
GGCCTTCAAGTTCGCCACCGAAGAATGGCGTCCAGGCGGTTCATAATCGCCAACACACCACTCAGAAACTCGGAAGGGGCACCGCACGGTGCCCCTTCTTTTTGGTCAGATGTGAGCGCAAAAAAACTCAACAATCAGCAATCGATTGTTCATCAATCGTCAATCATTCCGAGTCCCGCAGATTTTTTGCGCCCGCGTCTGGTCAAAAAGCACCGCCATCCCTCCAATAACCAAAAATTGGCACTCCGCAGACTCACCGCAGCGGCTCCGTCCCCTCGCTCAGGAGCGAGAGATAGGCGTCATAAGCATACAGCCGTCCATATTTGCCCCCCGTGATCTCACGGACGATGCCCAGGGTTTGCAGACGATGCAGCGCCTTCGTGGCAGTGGGTAGCGAGACATGCATCCGCGTCGCTGCTTTGCTGGCGGAGAGCAGTGGCACGGACTGGAGCTGCTCATGCGCATGCAGCAGTGATCCCGTGGCTCCTGGCAAAGCATGGAGCCGCTCGCGGTCGGCACGAAAGATCGTCCAAAGACGCCGCGCCGTGGTGGCAGCATCCTCGGCGGATTCCTTCACGCCGCGCAAAAAGTAGGAGAGCCACGCCTCCCAGTCGCCGGTTTCTCGCACTTGCTGGAGGTGAGCGTAGTAGTCCGAGCGGTGTTTTTTGAAATACCAGCTCAGGTAGAGCATCGGCTGACGCAGCATGCCTTCCGCACTCAAAATGAGAGCGATCAGCAGTCGTCCCAAACGGCCATTGCCATCCAGGAAAGGGTGAATCGTTTCGAACTGCACATGAGCCAGTGCCGCTTTGATGAGCGTGCCCGTTTTCACCGGATCATTGTGGATGAATTTCTCCAGCGCCCCCATGCAATCGAGCACCATGTCCGGCGGAGGTGGCACATGCCGTGCGTTCCCCGGCCGACTGCCGCCGATCCAGTTTTGCGAACGGCGAAACTCTCCCGGCTGCTTTGTGCTGCCACGACCCGAGGAAAGAAGCCTACCATGTAGCTCGGTGATGAGGCGCAGCGAAATGGGCAGCCCCTCCGCGAGGCGCTGCATCCCCAGTTCCAATGCCGCGACATAGCAGGACACTTCCTCCACATCCTCCGCTGGCACACCGGGAGCGAGGTCCATTTCATGCGTGAGTAGGTCGCTGAGCGAAGACTGCGTGCCCTCGATCTGTGAGGAAAGCACGGCCTCCTTGCGGACATACGAATACAGAAACACCTGTCGGTCCGGCAGTACGTCGATCTGCCCATCCAGCCGCCCGACAGCCAACGAAGCGTCCTGGAGTTGATCATGTAAAGTATCGTCCAAAACCAGCGCCGGTACCGGCGGGAGCGGCGCGGGCACAAAAGCCCGACAGTCCTCCCCCAAAGTGGAGACCGGAACGAAATGGCCGCTGAGTCCTCGATTCATAAATAAAGAAAATGGTCATTTTTTTAATTTAGGCCGGAAGATCGAAAGTTTCTATCGTTTTGTGGCCTCAAATGAAAGGAATTGGCCGATTTCTTTCATTTAACCGCCCCAAATGTCAAAAACGGACATTCTGCCCTCACCGTTTCTCCAGCTCCTGTTTCGCCAAAAAGGCGGCTTCCTTCGATTCGCCGCTGGGGAGGCGGTATTTCGGTAATTCGACCTCCAGAGTGCCGAGTGTGCCCCATTCACGGTGCAGCTCAAAAGTGAGCTTCGCGGCCTCGCCGGGCATCGCCCAGGCGGTGCGGATCAAATAGGCCTCCGCAGCGTCAAACTCATGCTGGCGGATGAGAAACCGCGTCCACGCAGCGAAAAGCGCGGGCTCATTCTCTTCCATGCCCTCGCGGTGGCGTAGGGCGGCCTCAAAAAGCTCACGAGCGAGCTGTGCATGCCCTGTTTCCTCGAAACCGAGTGCCCAGGCCACCGTCTGCCCGCCACCTGGAGTGGGCATGCGCAGCGTCTCATTAAAAAGCTCACGCACCGCCGGCTCATCGCCTAGTGCATGCACCACACGCACTGTCAGCGGTAGCTTGCGGCCCTGCTCACGCAGTGTCGGCACCTCCGCAGCGGCCTCGCAGGCGATGAGGGCCCATTCGGGACGCTGCGCAGCCAGCAGGCGCTCGGCCGTCAGCTCCATGCACAGCCGGTCTTTTTCCAAAGCACCGCGCCAGGCTGCCGCGAGGTCGGTGCCTGCCGCTGCGTCCATTTTCTCCGCAAAGGCACTCCACGCTAGTGCCGCCGCTGCACGGTCCGCACCGGCCACCGCCTCCGCACGTAGCACGCTGGCCCATTCGCCCGCGTTGCGGCCCTGGGCTTCTTTTTGCAGCCACTCCGTCATCTGCGTCAGATCCTCCCGCTGGCGTGACTGCACGCGAAACAGTGCTGCGATGCGTGCCCGGTCACGCTGTGGTGACCATTTTGCCTCCGCCGCCAGCAGCATGAGCTGCTCCAGCCGCAGGGTGAAGCGCTGGTGCTCCTCCTTCAGCGTGCGCTCGGCCTGCGTGAGGTAATTGAGCGCCTCCACGCGTTTTTCACGCTGCGCCAGCTCGTGGGCCAGTGCCAGCACGCCGGGGAGAGATTGGCGATCCACGGCCATCGTTTTGAGATCACGCACCTCGTTCCAGTTGCCGAGTGCGGCAGTCAATTTGATGCGCAGCTCCAGTGCCTCGGTCATCACAGCGGACATGGGATCGGTCAGCGTGACCTCACGCAGCGCTGTCAGCGCCTCCTGGGGCCGTGCTAGCTTTTGCAGCAGCTTCCCACGGTGCAGTGCAGCCTCCAGATCATGCTCATGACCACTCTGCTCATTGCTGGCAAAGACATGCTTCATGTGTTCCCAGCCTTGCAGGGCCGCCTGATCATTGCCTAGCCGCTCCTGTAGCAGCGCATAGGCACGTAGATAAGCCGCCTCATGCGGGATGCGGCCTGGCAGCACCTGCGTGATCTTTTCGCGAAAGGCCCACCTGCGTAGCTCCTCGACATTGAAGTCACGCGTCAAAAACATCGCGTGTTTATCACGCAGCACCTCATCACCGGGATTCGGCGGCTTCAGCGGTGGCTCGGCTAGAATGATCTGGAGTGAGTAGCTACACCCCGGCTCCACATCCATCGAGTTCTCACACGCACGCAGCAGCCACTGTGCGTAGTCGGGATTCGATGGGGCACGCTCTGGCAGCCGTGCATAGACACTCACCGACTCGCGTGCCATGCCTGCGCTTTCGAGTCGGCTACCCAGATTGCCCAGTGTATCGACCGAGTGCTCCGTGCGCATATCCACGCTGGCGAGGTGCTCATTGATGAGCCGCAGTCGCGTGAAGTAATCCTCACCGCGCAGTTTTGAAATCAGCGCATTGATGCGCCACTCGCCGAACTCTGAGTCCGAGCGTGGAGCCAGCATCGTCGCGCCCCATTTATGCTCCAGCAGCTCATTCGCCCCGCGCACGGCACCACTCAGGCCCTGCATGCGTAAGATCTGCTGCAGTTCCTTTGTCTCCTCCCACAGCGTGCGCAGGTGCTGCGCCTCCTCATAGCGTGAGGAGCCCTGTGGCATCAGACTGCCACGCCCATCGCTGATCGGCTGCTTCGCGATGAAGTCACCCGTGAAGAATTTCTCCAACGCACCCGTCGCCTGCGACTCAGCGCCGCTCATCCCAGCCACGGTGGCGCGTTGGACCGTCGTCAAATCACTCGCTGGAGCACGTTGCAGTTGCCGCCAGGCCTCACTCGTCATTTCCTGCCGCTCCTGTGCGGACTCACTCACCCGAGTCAGCGCCGTCAGGCTCTGCATGAAGACACCGACACCGCCTTGGTTTTTGCCGTTGTTGAGCGACTCCTTCACCGCGCTTTGCAGGTAATGCCGCGCCAGCCGCCAGTCCTCCGTGGACTCCGCGATGCGTGCGAGGTACAGCATATTCCGCGCATTCACCGGCAGTCCACTGCCCAGCGCCAGTGCCTCTGCGTAGCGCTGCTTGCCCGCGATCTTATCCACCACGTCCTTGATCGCGGTGCCGCGCATCGCATCGGCCTGAGCGAGCAGTTTTAGCTCCTCCACCTCAAAGCGGAAGCCCTCTGCATCCACCAGCATCGAAACACAGGCATGCAGCAGCCGCTCTCGCAGGGACAGCACCTCCGCCGCCACCGGCCCACTTGGTGCAGCCCATTTCAGTGCCTCTGGCATGCCATGACTGCGCAACGTGAGCCACAGCAACGCAAATTGTCCCTCCAGCGTATGCTCCTCATTCTGGAGCATGCGCCGCAGCATCTCGCGAAAAGCCGCACCCCGTCCCGAGTAGTAATGCAGCCATAGTTGCTCCGTCTCCGTCGTCTTTTCAGCCTTCCATGCCGTCTGCCGACCTAGCTTGCACAGCTCCTCGATCGCTCGCAGCCGCACCAGCACGGGATCAGTCGGCACCTCCGCGAATTCTGGCCGCGGTGTGGCCAAAAAGGCACGGATGCGGTCCATCTCCGGCTTTTCCAGCGCAGGTGCAAAGTCCAGCAGCGGCAGTAAATCATGCACCATGGACTTTGAGCCTGGCTTCCGCGTATCCGTCAGCGGCAGCGGTGCTTTGATGCCCGTGCGAGAGAGTTTGCTCTTCACCTCCGTGCTCAAAACACGCAGCAGATGCTCCTCCGCACCCGCTGGGTCGGCGAAGCGCAGGCACTTCAGCGCGAGGCGTAGCTGCGCCGCTGCATCCCACGGCTGCACCTTCACCACCTGCTCATACACACGCCGCTCCGCGTCATCTTGGCCCGTGGATTGATAGTATTTCGCCAGCTCATCCAGTGCCTTCACATCCTGCGCAAAGCGGCTCTCCAGCCGCCGCCGCACACGATCTGCTTCATCGATTTGAAACGTCTGCTCCAGCAGCTCCACCAGCCGCCGTGACTCCGCCGCCACCTCCGCTGGCGGTGCCGCCGCAGCGACTTGTTTTTGAAAATACACCGCGCTCTTCAGATCCCCCACCTTCAGCGCAGCCTCACGTAGCTGATCCAGTGAGAACGGCACATCCGGTGCCGTGTAGTAAGCCTGCTTCATGCTCGCAAAGGCCCGCGCGTGGTCCCCGCTACGCCCATATACCAGCGCCAGAGCCTCGTGATAAAAGCCATCGAATGGATGCCGCTGCACCTGACCGCGCAGCGTTTTCTCGATGATGGCCAGTCGGTCCTTGATCACACTCGCTGCCAGCTCACCGCCCTGCGAGTCAGAAAACGTCAGCCTATCCACACAGCGCCGCAGCGCCTCGCGGCGGCGTTTGATGTCCGTCTCACGCTCCCAGATCTGAGCCTGTGCCTCGACATGGTCTTCAAGGCGGTGCAGCCGTAGCAGCAGCTCCGCGTAGCGCTCTGTCAGCGCGATGGCCTGTGTGGCCTCTGCCCGCTTCACCGCACTTTTCCATAGCTCCAGCACATCATCCGAGCGGCGTTGGAGCAGATACACCTGCGTCAGCGCAGAGAGCAGCTGCTCACTGTCAGGGGACTCGCGGTAAGCGGCCTCCAGCAGCTTCGCTGCTGCTTTGCCCGGCAGCGGCGGCTCGCCCATCAGGCGCATCTTCATCGGCCACTCGGGATCGATGGACTCCCTCGCCACCGCCACCTCTGCACCGCTGCGGTGCTCACTCTCCAGCAACTGCTCACTCAGTCGCAGCGTGTAGCGCACATCCTGCGCGGCGAGCTTCCGCATCTGCCGCTCTGCCAGTGCCAGATTGCCATCCAGCACGGCCAGATCGAGCTTCAAAATTTCCGCCGCAGGTGAAACAGGCCGCACATGGCCTTTTTCATCGAATTCCAGCCGCAGCAGCATTTCATAGCATTCGGCCAAAAAGTTCGCTTTATGCGCCCACCACGCCGCGCGGAAAAAATCCGCCTGCGAGCCCTTTTGGCGACATTTTGCGATCAAATCATCCGCGTAGTCGCGAACGGCATCTGGCACATTTTCATGTGGAGCGGCCTCTGGGTCATCCGAGCCGAAACCCTTGCCCGTAAAGGCATCTGGCAGCTTAAATTCACCGTTGGAGGCCTTTTTGGGCTTCTCGTCGGTGTCGCCCATCAAGATCGAAAACAGCCGCTCATCTGCATCAATGCGTTCGTCATCCGTCTGACTCGCCACCCAGGCCTTTTCCACCCAATCACGTGCCTCTTCATTGTCACCCTGCTCCGCCAGCAAGTCAGCGAGCTGGAGCCATGCCGCACGGCCCGCACCGGGCTTTGTCACCGCCTCACGCGCCAGCATGATCGCGCTATCCAGATTGTTGCTCGCAGCTAGGAAGGCACTCGCGTCATTGAGGCGCTTCTGGCGGTCCTCCTCATTCACCGCGCCGTTTGTGAAATCACGCAGCAGCTTGTCCTCAGCCGCTACATCCCGCCGCGCACGATAAAACGCCGCTAGCTCGAACACGGCCTCTGCCTTTTGCGGATCACGCTGCACGCGGTCTAGCAGAATCGTGGCAATCACCTCATCCAGCGTGCGTGACTGCGCAAAGAGCAGCACCTGCTTCTCCACCTCGGCATTGTTTTGCCCCTCCAGCAGCTTTTTCAGCCGTGCAGACGCTGCGGCATTGTCACCCGCCCGCAAATCTGCCTCACAGCGCAGAAACACCAGCGCAGGCAGATCGCTGCCGTCGTTTTTTAGCCGCTCATCGAGCAACTGCGCGGCCTCTGCTGCGCCTTCGTGATCCAGCAGCGCCCGCACCAGCTCCCAGCGGTAATCCTCAACCTGCGGCACCGTCTTCACCAGCGTGCGCAGCCATTTCACCCGCTCATCCACCTCCACCGTCAGCTCAAAGAACCGCACCGCATCTGCTAGCGCCTGCTCCGATGGTGGATCAGCCTGCGCTGCTGTGATGAGGGACTTTTGCAGCTCCTCCAGCGTGCCAAAACGCTCATGCAGCCGCACCCGCCGCCGGAAAAAGTCCGCGTAGCGCCCATCGCGGAAATGCAGCAGCGCCAGCCCATCACGCAGCGCCGCATCCGCCTTCGCGAACTGATCTGCGTGCTCATAAATGCGTGCGAGGTCATACAGCGCATCCAGCCGCCGCTGCGGGTCTTTTTGATCCACCAGCTTCGAGAAAAAGGTGGCCGCCCGATCTGGAAAACCGCCTTGCAGGAGCAACTGCGCCACCTGCCGCGCCAGCGTGAAATCCGCTGGGCGCAGCGCCGCCGCCTTTTCCCACGCTGCTGCCGCATCCGCATTTTTGCCGCTGCCGAGGGCGAGATTCCCCAGCTCGATCCACAGCGCTGGCTCACTTGATTGCTCTGCGAGCCGTTTCAGCAGCGTGATGGCTTCCTCTGGCTTTCGGAGCTCCAGCGCCACATCCGCACGGCCACGCAGTGCGTGGGCATTCTTCGCATCCGCCTTCAGCACCTCATCATACCGTGCCGCCGCAGCCTCCAGCGCCCCACTGCGCCGCAGCAGATGCGCCTGCACGAGGATGACAGAGACGTGCTTCGATGCCGCTGCCTGCTGCGATACATTTTCCACCAGTAGCTGTGTGGCCTCATGCTTCTCATACAGCGTCCACAGCAGCTCCACCACGCGTCCATACTCTGGCTGCTGCACCAGCAGCGAAAGGTACTCATTCGCCAGCCGCGTGTCCCGCGCCGACCAGGTCTTCGAAGAATCCTGTGCATGAAGATGACTCCCCGCCGCGAGCAAGAACGTCGCGATCCACAGCCGGAAACCATGTGCCGAAAGATGCCGCATGAAGTCCTGGAGAGTAGAGGCTGCTCTCAACTCTTCAACTGCCACCGCGCCCGATGGATGCTGCGGCCTGCGGCGAGCCAGGTGGCCTCAAAGTCGGTGGTGGTGTAGGGGAAGGCGCCATCCGGCCAATCGAGCCGCTGAAACTGATGCGTGCGGCTTTCAAAGCTGAGCAAGGCGTCTTCAAAATAGGGCTGGTCGTCGGTTTTGAGCAAAAACTCGCCGCCGGGCCGCAGGATGCGGGTGAGACCATCGAGGAACTCGGCCTGATTGACGAGGCGGCGCTCGGCGTGGCGCTTTTTCGGCCACGGATCGGGGCAGAGCAGGTGCAGGCGGCTCACGCTCGCACGCGGCAGCAGCCACGCGACGGTGTAGGCACTCTCCAGGCGCATGATGCGGGCATTGGGGAGTTTTTGCGCGGTGATCTTCCGTGCGGTCTTGCTGACGCGGCCGAGCATGCGCTCTACGCCGAGGAAGTCCCGCTCTGGGTGCTGCGCGGCCATGCCGACCAGGAACGTGCCGTCCCCGCAGCCCAGATCGACTTCGAGCGGACGTGTGGTGTCTGGAAAGATGGCCGTGGGAGCGAGTTCGCGGAAGTGGTCGCTGGGAACAAAGAGGGGAAGCATGCGAGGCGTGACGAATGAATGACGAAGCCCCCGATGCCAAGCGAAGGCTGGTGAGGGGTGAACGAAATTATCGCACGCGGCCCCCGATCCGAGCGAATGCATCCGCCAGGGAAGGGGAGAGAAAAGGGCTCTCTGACGGCGTTGTTGTCTGCGTCATGCGCCACACGCTCGCTTCCATCCTCCTCTCGCTCCTTTTCATCGCACAGCTTCATGCGCAGGTGGAGGTGACCGCTGAAATCGACGTGATGGTGTCGATGCGGGATGGCGTGCGGCTGGCGACGGATATTTACCGGCCTGCGGGTGTGACGGAGAAGCTACCAGTGATCCTCACGCGATCCCCTTACAACAAAGCTGGCGCAAAGAAGCATGCGGAGTACTTCGCCAGTCATGGCTATGTCTTTGTGGCCCAGGACACGCGGGGGCGCTACGGCAGTGAGGGCGTGTGGCACTGGATGACTGATGATGGTGTGGATGGCGCGGAGTGTGCGAAGTGGATCATCTCCCAGCCGTGGAGCGATGGTCAGATCGGCATGATCGGCACGAGCTACGTCGGGGGCACGCAGCACGCGATGGCGCTGGAGAAGGCCCCTGGTCTCTCCACGGTGATCCCCGTGGATGCGGTGTCGAACTGCGGTGTGCAGTCCATGCGCAATGCAGGCGCTTTTGAGATGCGCTTCTGGAACTGGATCATGCTCAATGGTGGCAAGGGCAGCAGCGCCGCAGGTGATCCCGGCACCGAGGCCGTGCTGAAAGAGATGGCCGATAATCGCCTGAGCTACCTCTCACACCTGCCCCTGCGGCCTGGCACCACCCCACTGAAGCTGGCCGCTGAATATGAGGACTGGCTCATCCAGGCGATGCGCCACGGTGCCAATGATGCCTTTTGGCGGCAAAACAACATCATCGACCACGCGGCGGACTATAAGGACATCCCCGTCATGCTGGTGGGTGGCTGGTACGACTCGTGGGCGGGGAATACGACGGCGAATTTCCGTGCGCTGACGCCCGCGCTCAAAAGTGGCGTGTATCTGATCATGGGACCGTGGATTCATGGTCAGCAGGCAAAGTCGGCGCATGGGATGGTCGATTTCGGAGCTGAGGCAGCGATCCCGGATGAGCTGGCGTGGCGGCTGGCCTGGTATGACCATGTGATGAAGGGCAAAGCCTGCCCATTCCCCACCAAAGTGCGCTATTTCACGATGGGACAGGGCAGCGGCGGAAAGACGGCAGATGGAAAGCTCGATCATGGTGGGAAATGGCATGATGCGGCCCAGTGGCCACCTGCGGGCGTGGAGGCGGTGAATTACTACTTCGGTCCCGATGGAGCCCTGGAGCCGAAAAAGCAGCGCGGCAGCTCCCGCTACACCTTTGACCCGAAAAACCCCGTGCCCACCATCGGCGGGAATATCTCCAGCGGCGATGGCATCATGCTGCAAGGTGCCTGGGACCAGCGTGGCGGCCCGCATGTGTGGAATTGGCCCCAGCCGCTCCCGCTCTCTGCGCGGAATGATGTGCTGGTCTTTCAGACAGAGCCGCTCGCAGCCGATGTGGAGGTCACGGGCGAGCTGGAGGTGCGGCTCTGGGTCTCATCCGACGCGGTGGACACCGATTTCACGGCAAAGCTGCTTGATGTGCATCCCGCCAGCGCGGCGTGGCCCGGCGGCTTTGATTTAAATATCGCGGATGGCATCTGCCGGGCACGATTCCGCGATTCACTGACCGAGGAGCGGCTGATGGAGCCAGGGAAGGTCTATCCGCTGACCATCCGCCTTTACCCCACCAGCAATGTCTTCAAAAAAGGCCACCGCATCCGTGTGGACATCAGTAGCAGCAATTTCCCGCGCTTTGATGTGAACCCGAACACCGGCGAGCCCCTCCAGCAGCACCGCCAGGTGAAAACGGCCCTCAATACCATCTACCACGACGCGGAGCACCCCTCGCACATCGTGCTGCCGGTGCGGAAATAGGCCCAAGTGGCGGTAAAAAGGCCCCCAGATAGCACCCAGGGGGAGCTTGCCAGTTATCAATCACCACCTAGTATCCGCGCCTCATGCATCGAAAAATCCTCCTCGCTCTGGCCGTGCTGGCGCTCGTGGTTTCCTGGATGGCCGCCGCCCCAGGCAGCGCCGCCGCACAGCAGACTCCTGCGTCTGTGGTCACGCCTGTACCGTCTGATGTCGCCGCTGCGACCACTAGTCCGAACGCGGACAATCCCTTTGGCGACACCTTGACCTTTGAGGGCTTCATCAAGCGCACCGGGATCATGGCCTACCCGCTCATCGGCCTGTCGATGGTGGCCTTCTTCATGATCGTGCTCTTTACCCTCACCATCCGCCAGGGCACAGTCGTGAGCGATGCCTTCATGAACTCAGCGGATGCCCTGATCCGCAAGCAGGACTACCTGGGCCTCCTCGCGGTGTGCAATCGCCGCAATGAGTGCATCGCCCGCGTCACGGCGAAGACGCTGGATTTCGCCACACGGAACCCCACCGCCAGCTTTGAGGAGGTGAAGGAAGTCACCGAGGCAGAGGGAAATCGCCAATCCAGCCTGCTCCTCGCCCGTATCGCCTACCTGGGTGACGTGGGAGCCATCGCCCCGATGCTGGGCCTGCTGGGCACCACGCTGGGCATGATCACCACCTTCCACGAGATCTCTGGGAAAGCCGCTGGCGGCTCCAATCAGCTTGGGCTGGCTCAAGGCGTGTCCGAGGCCCTGCTGTGCACGGCCTCTGGCCTCGTCATCGGCATCCCGGCGCTGATGTTTTACTCCATTTTCCGCGGAAAGGTGAACCGCCTCATCTCTGAGATGGAGGCCGCCACCACGCACCTCATGGCGCTGCTCGCCGTGCAGTATAAACGGGCCGCCCGAGCCGCCGCCTCAACCTGAGGGATCTGTGACGCATGAACTTCCGCAAACAGCACAGCATCGAACCCACCCCCATGCAGCTCGCGCCGCTGGTGGATGTGCTCTTCCTGCTCGTCATCTTTTTCGCCGTCACCTTCCAGTATGCCAAGGAGGAGCAGGCCATGGATGTCAGCGTCCCCGCTGCAGAGGCTGGTAAAGAGAAGGAAAGCCGCACCGTCGGCGAGATCATCATCAACATCAAAAAAGAAGGCGAGATCGTCGTCAACGGCCAGAACTACAACGTGGACGAGCTGCTCCTAAAGCTGCAAAACATCATCCAAATGGCCGGCACGCATGAGCAGGCCGTCATCATCCGCGGCGATGAAATCACCGACTACAAGCATGTCATCCGCGTCATGGATGCCTGCCAGAAAGCCGGCATCTACAACATCGCCTTTGCCACACGCAAGCCGGATGCCCCTGGCACCGCCGCCCCCGCACCGCCGAAATAAGCACTGCATGCTCTCCGTCTTCCTCTCACGCATGTCCTCCGTGCTCACTCCATCGCGTTGCCTCGCCTCTGCCGCCGCCGCCGCTTGTTTACTCCTCAGCGGCGTATTCGCCCATGCGCAGGGCATCCCCAAGGCCCTGCCCGCAGACTCCCAGCCGGTGCCGCGTGCACTGCCCGCTGGCGGCTCTGGCCTTTCCAGCAGCCCAGGCAGTGATCTCTTCGATACTGCCTCCCTCGCCTACGAGCGGCAGGAGTGGCAGATCGCCGCACAGAACTACGCTCAATACCTCCAGCAGTATCCGAATGGCAAACGCGTCGCCGATGCTCTCTTCCGCATCGGCGAGTGCTACCGTGAGCAGCGCATGCTCCGCCAAGCCGCCACCTACTGGGAGGAAGTGGTCAATCGCTATCCCGCCAGTGAAGGAGCCCCCTCCGCCGCCTATCGCCTCGGAGCCATCGCCTTCAACAATGCGCAGAATGAAATCGCTGCGGGCAACAAAGCCGCTGCAAAACCCGGCCTCGAGGCTGCTGCAGGCCATTTCGCCTTCTGTGAGGCACGCACCAAGGCCCCAGAGGCCAAACTCGCCGCTCTGCATAACAAAAGCCGCTGCTACGAGCTCCTCGGTGATACCAAAAAGCAGATCGAGGCGCTCAACATCCTCATCGCCGTCACGGAGAACAATCCCTACCGCGATTCAGCTCTCCTCTCCCTCGCCAACATCCAACTCACCAAGGATCAAAAAGAGCAATCGCTGAAATCCTTCCTCGAGCTCGCTCAGCAAAGCCAAGACCCCGCCATCCTCGCAGATGCCTCCCTCCGCGCTGCCGTGCTTTACGCAGAAATCGGCAAGCCAGATGAAGCCATCGAGCTATTCAAAAAAGCCCTCAGCCTGCCAGAAACCACCGAGGTCAGCCGCGGCATCGCCCTCGTCGGCATCATCCAGGCACTCTATGCCAAAGGTGACTACACCAGCGTCATCAACTACTACAATCAGAACGCCGATACCCTCCCGCCCGGCACCACCCGGCCCAAGATGCTCCTCCTCGTCGGTCACTCCTACCGCAGCGGCAAGAGCTACGCCCGCGCCATCGAGGTTTACCTCATCATCGAGCAGTATCACAAAGAGACCGAGGAGGCCTTCGAGGCCGGTTACTGGAAGCTCTACTGCTTCTATCTCCTCAATGACAAAGACCTCGCGGAATTCGCCGGCGACTTCATCACCCGCTACACCCCCACCAAAGGCGATCACGAGTACCTCAGCCTCGCACGCCTCATCCGCGCGGACTACTTCTACAACAAAGGCGACTACAACAACGCCGCCCAAAGCTACACCGACCTCCGCGTCGAAAAACTGCCAGAAAAACTCCGTGCAGGCACCCTTTTCAACATGGGCTGGGCCCAGGGCGAATCCGGCCGCCACCAGGAAGCCGTCTCCAGCTTCACCAAATTCCTCACCGACTACCCAGGGCACGAGTACACCGCCAAAGCGCTCGCTCGCCGTGGTCTCGCCAACAAAGACGCACGCGACCTCCCCAAGGCCAAGGCCGACTTCGAGCAAGTCACCAAAGACCATCCCAAATCTGAGGCCTGTGAGCTCGCCTGGCTCCAGCTCGGCATCATCGCCATGGAGCAAAAAGACTCCAAAGCCGCCATCTCCGCCTTTGAGAGCCTCCTGAAGCTCTTCCCGGCCACCAATGCCGCCGCTCAGGCCTGGTATGGCATCGGTCGCGGTTACTTCGATCTCAAAAACTACGACAAAGCTATCCCCGCCCTCCGCCACGCCCTCCAGATCGACAGCAAAGTGTACTTCGAGCGTGCTAGCCAGATGCTCATCCTCTGCGACTACGCTCGCCAAAACACCACCGAGCTCGCCAAGACCATCGACTCATACCTCTCCGTCAAAACCGACGGCTCCGTCCAGCCCAACATCCTCAAATGGCTCGGCCTCAAGTTCTACACCGCGCAGGAATTCCCCAAAGCCGCTCGCTACCTCGAACTCGCCGCCACTCCTGATAATCCTGGCAACACCGAAGCCGTCATCTGGATCTACCTCTCCATGTCCCAGCTCGAATCCGGGAACTACGACCAAAGCATCGCCGCCGCAGACTACTTCCTCCAGTCTAATCCCGATGTCTCCTCCAAAGCCCGGGCCCTCCTCACCAAAGGCCGCGCCCAGCAGGGTAAGTCCGCCTTCGATGATGGCAATAAGACCGCCGAAGACGCCCTCAGCTTTGTCAAAGACGGCAAGCTCCAAGCCGAGCTCCTCATCCTCCAAGGCGACATCCTAGACGCCCATGGCGACGATCTCGCCAAGCAGCAGCAGCAAGAAGCCGCCCGTGAAAAATGGAAAGCCGCCACCGGCAAGTATGCCGTGCCCAGCCAGGTCTTTGAAGACGAAAACGTCACCCCCGAGGCCCTTCACAAAGCCGCACGCACCCTCGACAAACTCGGCGACACCGATCAGGCTCAAAAACTCCGCCAGCAGCTCAAACAGCGCTACCCCAAGTGGGCACCGAAAGCCTGATCAGAGCCCCCGCAGCCTCATCGGAGCTTATTTCCCGCGAAACCGCGCATCCTCCCACGCAAACGGCGCTCGCCTCCCCAGCAGCAGGTCATAGATCGAGTGGTTCGTCTTCATCATCTCCGCTAGCATGTCTTTCCACGGGCGATCCGCCACGCTGATGAGGCCCGTATTGTAGCTTTCACCATTGTATTGGCTGAACCACCGCCCCGTCGTCGCCTGATCGACCAGCGTGAACCACTCGATGCCCACAACGAAGCCCAGCGCCGCGCTTTGCTCGACATAGTTCCGATACGCCAGCCCGCGCTCCCGCTGCGTGCTCACCTCCCGCCCGCCGATCAGCCCGCTGTCCTTCGGTGAGGCCCAGAAGAACTCGCTCAACATCATCGGCTTGCCACCCGTCCACTCGTGGTAGCGCTTCAGCGCCGCCGTATCGACGCCGAAGGTGTAGTAGTTGTAGCTCACCACATCGAGATGCTTTCCCATGATGCGGCAGAGCTGCTCATCCTCGATCGTGATCGGCTGGAGGCGGCTGCCGAGCAGCAGATGATTCGCGTCATGCTGGCGGAACACTTTCTCGATCTGCGTGAAGTAGGTCTCCAGAAAGGTGCCGACAAAGGCCTTCACATCCGCCTTCGCCGCATCCGTCGTCACCGCGAGCCCAGAATCGACGAGTTCATCAAATGACGACGCCTTCGCGTGCCACGCGGTGTTGAAAGCTTCCACCGTAGCGTATTTCGCCTTCAAAGCGGCCACCAGTTCGCGTTTACACGCGTGCTTGCCATCCAGCGACGGGATCACGCGTGGTAGCTCATCGTAGCGCGGCTCATTCACGATGAACCAGCCGATCAGCATCGGGTCCTGCGCCCGCGTAGGCACCTCGCGGGCGATGTTTTCGGCGATCTTTGCCGCCGTGGCGGCATCAAACGGGTCCCACACCTCATGCGCACCTGGAATGCGCGGCACGCCTTCCCATTCGTTGATCGGCAGATGCGCCACATACGGAAACGCTGCCTTCGGCACCGGGCTAAAGGCCCCGATGCTGTTGAAGCCCCACTTTTTAACCCGCTCCATCATCCGCGTGGCGTGCGATTCGTAATCATAGGCCGCGCCGAATTTTTGGATCACATTCGCGATGTAGAACGAAAAATGATCCGCATTGCCCTCACGAAAAGCGCTGGCGTATTCGCTGTCGATCTTCGGCAACCACTCATAGATGCCCTCGCGGCCCTTCACATAAGTGTAGTCATCATTCGGCGCAAAACCGCACACACCCAGGTGGAAGAACGCATTCCCATCAGGATCGACCAACCACGATTTTTCGCCTTTTTGCTCCACATGGAAAAAACCGGTCTTTTTCAGCCCTAGCGCCTCACCACTGCCCGGCTGGCCACCAAAGCCATCCAGCACCGGCGTCTCGATGCCCGCGTAATAGGCCTTATCCGCCGCCACATCGGCCTTCAGCTCTTCGAGCGACTTCAGCTTGTTCGGAAACACATCCTTCAAGCTCTGGCCGAAGGGATCGATCAATTTCTTCACCGACGCCAGATCGGACGTGATCTTGATCCTCCCTGTCACACGATCTGGTATCCACGGCACGATGAACTGCCAGTGATACACCGCCCAGTTCCACTCGCGATTGTCCGTGAGCTGCTGAAATGCGTAATCCGGCGTCAAAAAGCTCAAACTCTGCCCCTGGGCATTTTTGAGCTTAAACGTCGTCGAGTTCAAACTCGCGATCTGCGGCGGTGAGGCCTTCTCCGCCGGAAAAACGCCCTCTTTGTCCGCGATGCGCCACGAGCCACCCTTCGCAAAGCCGATGTCGATCAGCGTCGTCATCTTCCATGACTTCACATCCGCAGGCACATCTTTGAAGACGACCCCGATCCCATCCTTCCCCGCCGAAACCACACACTGCGCCCCTCCTTCATAGCGCAGCATGGTACTCGCGGCCACGGCCTTCACCTCGATGATCTTATGTGCTGGCTCACACTCCGGGTAGCTCAGCGTGAAGCTCCCCAGACTGCCTGCCGTGATCTCGATGCCCGAGTTCGTGGCCTTGAAGTCAGCAGCATTGGCCGTCAATGTGGCGAAAAGAATTAAAATGATAGGTTTCATGCGATACACGCTTCATCGCATTTCCCGACTCAGAAGCAATGATCTCAAACCGCTAGCCGCGAGGACTGCTTCAAAGAGCCGGCTGCGGGTGTTTCATCTGCTGCTGAATGGAGATCGAAACTTTTTCCGGCAAATAAGCGCACGGCTGGCGACGACTTGGTAGTCAGCCTTTATGTCCCCGCCATCCGAACACGAGCGCCATGCCCAGTTTCTCCGCCACTACGCGGCGAGCGAGGTGGCGTTGCACACGTTTGTGAGGTCGCTGGTGCCCACGCGGCAGATGGCTTCGGAGGTGATGCAGGATGTCATTCTCGTGCTGTGGGAGAAGTTTGATGCGGCGGCGGATTTCCAGGGCTGGGCCTTTGGCGTGGCAAAGAATGTCGTTCTGCGTCACCTGCGTCGGCAGTCGCGGGACAGGCATGTGTTTGATGACGAACTGGTGAACCAGCTCGCCGATGATGCGGCTGCCTTGGTGGCGGTGCATGATGGGCATCGCGAGGCCCTGGAGCACTGCCTGGACAAGCTCCCCGCCGCGCAACGTGAACTGGTGCTCACCGCCTACACGAAGGGCACCCGCATGGATGAGCTGGCCACCCGCCGTGGGCAGACGCCGATGGCACTCTACAAACTGCTCCACCGCATCCGGCAGGCCCTGCTGGAGTGTGTGGAGCGCACACTCGCCAAGGAGGAACACGCATGAATACAGATTCACACGAACTCATCCAGCGCCACTTGGCCGGACTGCTCACGGAGGAGGAAGCTGCCGCACTGCAAAACCGCCTGAAGGCCGACACGGACCTGCGGAGGCTCTACCTGCACTACATGAATCTGGACGTGGCACTGGAGGCGAAGGCGACTTGCGCCGCAGGGGCACGCGAAATGCTCACCACGCTGCCGGATACGAGCCGTTCGCCACGGCAGTTCTCCTGGCGTCCGCTAACCGCAGCAGCCTTCATCGGCGCGGCGGCGGCCTGTGTGGCGCTGGTGGCGTGGTGGCTTAGTCCGCAGGACTTCGCGCGTGTGGAAAAGATCGTCGGGGTGTCGAGTCTGGCGCCTGGATCCGCTTTGCAGGGCGAGAGGCACGAGCTGCAAGCCGGGACACTGGCTCTGATCACATCCAAGGGCGCAAAAGTCGTGATCGAGGCTCCGGCGGTGTTTCAATTTGAGTCCGCTCAGCGTCTGCGGCTCACGCAGGGTCGCCTTTCGGCGGATGTGCCGCCTTCGGCGAAGGGTTTCACGGTGATCACGCCTTCGGGGGATGCGGTGGATCTAGGCACGCGGTTCGGCGTGGATGTGCCGCTCGCGGGCGAGGCGGAGGTGCATGTGTTTCAGGGAGAAGTCATCGCCCATGCGGCGAAAGACCAGCGCAGCCTGCGCACCGGTGATGCGGTGACGATGACGACCGGCGGCCAGGCGGCGCGTGATTTGCGCTCGGCGGCCTTCATTCAAGGCGATGAGGTGAACGAACTCACCGCCGGCCTCGCCGCAGGCCAGCGGGCACGCTCAGAGGCCGCTTTGTCAAAGCTCCGCGAGGACCCCGCCTTGATCGCCTTGCTCGATTTTGAGTCAGGCGAGGCTCCGGACACCTGCCGCACGACGCAAGGCCGCTGGCCGGGATCGCGTGCGCCGGAGTTTGTGCGTGTGGGCGATCATTTGAAGCTCGATCTCGGTGGTGAGCGCACCTGGCCGCGGCTCACGCTGGCATCGTGGGTGCGGCTAGACCGGCTGGATGCGCCTTATCAATCCCTGCTGCACACAGATGGTTGGGAGGTGAGCAATCCCGGTCAGGTCCACTGGATGGTGAATCGCTACTCCACCATGCGACTGGCGCTCAAAGGTAACGCAGGCTCCTCAAGCCCCGATGGCTTTCCAGACTCGCTCAGGCCTGTTTTGCCCGAAATTGGCCGATGGATGCATCTCGCCGTGGTTTATGACTCCGAGGCGAGAACGACGCGTTTTTACCTCAACGGCCGCTTCGACAGCGAAAGCCGCGAAACGACGGCTCATCCCGCCCGCCTCGGTCCCGCACAAATCGGCAACTGGAACCGCACGGATCGCAAACTCAGCGGTCGCGTGGACGAAATACTCATCCTAGGCCGTGCGATGAGCGATGCGGAGATTCAGTCGCTCTTCGAATCCGGCAATCCTTACCGTTGAAGCTTGTTCATGCGTTTCCTGGCTCTTTTCATCACTCTTCCCGCTTTCGCCGTGCCGGTGGACTTTGTCCGCGAGGTGCGGCCCATCTTTGAAAAGCACTGCTATGAATGCCACGGCGAGAAGAAGCAGAAATCTGGCCTGCGTCTTGATGTGAAATCCGCCGCGTTCAAAGGCGGTGACAATCACGCGCCGGACATCGTGCCCGGAAAGGCCTCCGAAAGCCCGCTGGTGCAATTTTTGACCTCGGACGATGAGGACGAAGTCATGCCGCCAAAGGGCAAACTGGCCGCTGCGGAGATCGAGACGCTCACAAGATGGATTCATGAAGGCGCGAGCTGGCCGGATGGCGTGGATTTGGCGAAGGTGGAGGACAAACGCGATCATTGGGCGTTCAAGCCGATCCAAAGCGTCGAGCAAAGGGCGAAGGGCAAAGAGATTGATGCCTTCATCGACGCCAAGCTCTCAGAGAAAGGACTGCATCGTTCGCAGCCCGCAGATCCCGTCACCTGGCTGCGACGGGTGACCTTTGATCTGACGGGTCTCCCGCCCACGCCAGAGGAGGTGGCAGAGTTTGATAGGTCCTATAAGTCACATGGGCCATATATGACCTATTCCTCAGCCGTGGACCGTCTCCTGGCCAGCCCGCGCTACGGCGAGCGCTGGGCGCAGCACTGGCTGGATGTCGTGCGCTACGCGGACACGCATGGTTTTGAGGTGAACACCGAGCGACCTCATGCCTGGCCGTATCGCGACTATGTGATTCGGGCATTCAATGCAGACACGCCGTTTGACCGCTTCATCAAGGAGCAAATCGTGGGCGATTCGATGGGTATGGATGAGGCCACGGGGTTCCTCGTCACGGCCTCCGTGCTGCTTCCGGGCCAGATTGGCAAGGATGCGCCGTCCATCCGGCTGGCGCGGCAGGATTCGCTCGATGAGATGGTCACGAACATCGGCCAGACCTTCCTTGGGCTGAGCGTGGGCTGCGCTCGCTGCCACGATCACAAGTTTGATCCCATCAGCGCCAAGGACTACTACGCCATGCAGGCTCTGGTGGCGGGTGTGGAATACGCGGATCGTGAGCTGCGCACGCCCAAGGCACTGGCGAGGAAGAAGGAAGCCGCCACGGCCCGTCAGCGCGATGCACAGATCACGCAGCGGCTCACGCAGCTCTCGCCGATGGCTCGTCCGGGAAAAAAGGAGGGCGTGCAGCGCCCGACGGTGCGGGCGACGATGAACATCGACCGCATCGCGCCGGTTCGCACGAAGCGCGTGAGATTTACCATTCGCGAGACGAACAGCCTGGAGCCTTGCCTTGATGAGCTGGAGGTCTTCAACACCGCCGGCGTGAATGTGGCGCTCGCCAGTGCCGGGGCGAAGTTGAAGACCTCGGGCGATAAGATTTCGCGCAACCGCCATGAGCCGGCGTTCATTCATGATGGTCGCTACGGCAATGAACGAAGCTGGATGTCGAACGAGAAGGGCAAGGGCTGGGTGGAGATCGAGTTTGCCCGCGAGGAGGAGATTTCACACATCGCGTGGAGCCGTGATCGGCTGGAAAAGCTGGAGGACCGCGTGGCGCTCAATTACGCCATCGAGATCGGCCATGACAAAGGCTGGCTTTTGGTGGCGGACGCTAGTGATCGTCGCCCGCATCAGTTGGGACTCGGAGCCGGCCCGGAGTTTGTGTTTGAGGGCTTGCCCGAGACGGAAGCGAAGGAGATACGGCGTCTGCTCAATGAACGCGGCAGTCTTTTGGCCAAGATCAAAGCCGGCGAGCAGGGCCAGCTCGCCTTCGCGGGCACCTTCCGCGAACCGGACGACATTCATCTGCTCAATCGCGGCGATCCCGAGCAGCCGAAGGAATCCGTCATGCCCGCCGTGCTCAGCGCTCTCGGTGATGTGAAACTCACCGATGCGACGCCCGAACTGAAGCGCCGCCAAGCGCTGGCCGACTGGATCGCCAGTCCGCAGAATACGCTGACGGCCCGCGTGATGGTGAACCGCATCTGGCAAGGCCACTTCGGCACCGGTTTGGTCGCCACGCCGAGTGATTTTGGCCGCATGGGCATGAAACCCACGCATCCCGAGCTGCTGGACTGGCTCGCAAGCGAGTTCATCCGCAGCGGATGGAGCGTGAAGCACCTGCACCGGCTCATCGTGCTGAGCGGGACGTATGGGCAAAGTAGCTTCGGCTTTAGCCGAACGGATGCGGCTAAAGCCGCAACCACTTTGGACTCCGAATCCAAATACCTCTGGCGCTTCCCCAGCCGTCGCATCGAAGCGGAAACACTCCGCGACTCCATGCTCGCCGTCAGCGGAAAGCTCAACTTCACGATGTATGGCCGTGGATTCGATCTTTTCGACAAACGAGGCGGTTTGAGCGGCTTCAAGCCTGTGGAGACCTTCAAGCCCGAAAACCAGCGGCGCATGATTTATGCCCACAAAGTCCGCCGTGAGCCGGAAACCGTCTTTGGAGCCTTTGACTGCCCGGACGCGGGCCAAAGCACCGCCCTGCGCCGCGCCTCCACCACGCCGATTCAGGCGCTAAATCTCTTCAACAGCCGCTTCACGCTCGAACACGCTCATGCGTTCGCGGAGCGGGTCAAACGTGAGGCGGGAGGCGATGCAGCCGCCCAAATTCGCCGCGCCTACGAACTCGCCCTCAGCCGAAAACCCACCACCGCAGAGAGCAACGACACCCTGCCGCTCGTGAAGCAACACGGAGCCTCTGTGCTTTGCCGGGCGCTCTTCAACAGCAACGAGTTCCTTTTCATTCCATGAACGCTGAGCATCTCACTCCCCATGGCCTGCGGCTGCTGAACCGCCGCGGCTTCCTCACGCAGAGCGCCACGGCGCTCGGTGGCATCGCGTTGTCGAAGCTGCTCGCGGACGATCAGCTTCTCATCGACCCAGCGCGGCCTTTTGCGCCGAGGCAGCCGCATTTCGCGCCGAAGGCAAAAAATGTGGTCGTCATCTTCTGTGCTGGGGCGGTGAGCCAGCTCGAAACATGGGACTACAAGCCGGAACTCATCCGATGGGATGACAAACCTTTGCCTGGAGGTCCAGCGGTGACGTTTCAAGGCCCTGCAGGCAATCTGGCGCGTCCGCAGTATACCTTTCGGCCTCGCGGACAGACGGGCAAGATGGTGAGCGACATGATCCCGCATCTTGCGGAGCTGACGGACGACATCGCGTTCATCCACTCGCTCACCAGCAAATCGAACACGCATGGCCCGGCGGAGAATTTTCTTTCCACGGGTTCAGTGCTGGATGGCTTTCCCTCGCTCGGCTCGTGGGTGACGTATGCGTTGGGCACCGAGAGCGAGGAGCTGCCATCCTATGTCGCCATCCCCGATCCACGTGGCGTGCCGCAGAATGGGGCCAACAACTGGGGGCCAGGATTTCTCCCGGCCGCCTTCCAAGGCACCACGATGAGTTCCAAGGAGCCAGTGCGCCATCTCAGCGCTCCCGGCATCACCGCAGATGCCGACCGTGCCGCACGCTCGCTTTTGCAAAAGATGAACGCCCGCCATCTCGAAGCCCATCCGGGTGACAGCAAGCTCGCTGCCCGCATAGCCAGCTATGAACTGGCCGCGCGGATGCAGCTCAGCGTGCCCGAGATCAACGACCTGTGCACCGAACCCGCGCACATCCTGAAGATGTATGGCGCGGACGACACGCAGGACGCCAACAAGGCCGCCTTCGCCAAGAACTGCATCCTCGCCCGCCGCCTCATCGAAAAAGGCGTGCGCTTCGTGCAGCTCTTCAACGGTGCCTATGCCAGCGGTGGCGCTCTCAACTGGGACGGGCACAGCAAGCTCAAGGAGCAATACGACGTCCACGCCCACA
This sequence comes from Verrucomicrobiaceae bacterium, assembly GCA_016713035.1. Lineage (NCBI taxonomy): Bacteria > Pseudomonadati > Verrucomicrobiota > Verrucomicrobiia > Verrucomicrobiales > Verrucomicrobiaceae > Verrucomicrobiaceae bacterium. The sequence goes on along the minus strand of JADJPW010000009.1, from coordinate 121,065 downwards.
TCCTCGACCAGCCCGCCGCGGCGCTCATTCGCGACCTGAAACAACGCGGCCTTCTGCAAGACACGCTCGTCGTCTGGTGCACCGAGTTCGGACGCATGCCCTTCTTCCAAAAAGGCGCGAAAGGCCGCGATCACAATCCCGACGGCTTCACCTGCTGGCTGGCAGGCGCAGGCGTAAAGCCCGGCGTCAGCCATGGCCGTACCGATGACCTCGGCCAACGCGCCATCGAGGACGTGCATCCGCTTTACCACTTCAATGCCACCATCCTTCATCTACTCGGCCTCGACTTCGAAAAACTCAGCTTCGAGCACAACGGCATCCAGCGCCGCCTCACGAATGTGGAGGGGAAGGTGATCCGCGAAGTGCTGGCGTGAAATGCCCGCGGCCACTCACAACCACGACGCCGAGCGCATCCGCGGGGCGCTTCTGCAAGTGTGAAGGGAGGAGCGCAGCATTCCACAACCCGAATCATTCCTCTCCTTGCGTGCGTATTGGCTCGCTCGCTCATTTACTAAACGCTCGATTCTTGCCCTCACTCTCTCCTTCATCACCGCCGTGCAGGCGGACGTCACGCTGCCGGCGACGTTTTCGGATCACATGATTCTCTAGGCGGATGCGGCTGTGCCGGTTTGGGGCTGGGGGAGGAGGTGAGCGTCTCTATCGCGGGGCAGACGAAGTCGGCGAAGGCCGATGAGAAGGGCGAGTGGCGGGTGAAGCTCGATCCACTGAAGTCCGGTGAGAGCACCATGATGACGGTGAATTGCAAAAATACGATCACGATCCACGATGTTCTCGCGGGTGAGGTGTGGCTGTGGATCGGCCTGTAGCCTGCACTCAATCCCCCAGGTGAACGATGCCGCGGCGGACGGCTTCGATGGCGGCCTGGGTGCGGTCCTGGACGCCGAGTTTGGACAGGGCGTTGGAGATATAGAGTTTCACGGCGGATTCAGAGAGGCTGAGTAGGAACGCGATTTCTTTGTTGCTGCGGCCGTTCACGATCTCGGTGAGCATCTGCTGTTCGCGCGGGGACAGTGTGTCCTGCGCCTCACGCGCGGCGAGTTTGCTAGCGATGGATGCGGGGAAATGCTTTTCACCGGCGGCGACCCGGCGCAGGGCGAGCAGCACATCGGCGATTTCGGCGGATTTGGTGACATAGCCGCTTACTCCCGCCTGCACGGCTCTCCAGATGTCCTCCGCGCCCTCAAACATGGATAGCAGCAGCACCCGCGCTTTTGGATGCTCGGCTAGGATTCGCGCGGTGGCCTCTGATCCTGTCATGCCAGGAAGCTGGTAATCCATGACGACGGCATCTGGCAGGTGCTGGCGATAAAGGGCGACGGCTTCGGGGCCATTGGTGGCCTCGGCGACGAGTGTGAGGTCGTCCTCGGCGGAGATGGCTTCGGCGAGCGCGAAACGCATCATGGCGTGGTCATCGACGATGAGGATGCGGATGCGGCGGCTCATGCGGGCGGGGTGTTTGGCGCTGGATGGAGCGCGCTGAGGCGCAGGGTGGTGCCGCTGCCGGGCGCGCTTTCGAGGTGGAGCACGGCATCGAGCTTGTTGGCGCGCTCGCGGATGCCTAGGAGGCCAAAATGGCCGCGTGGCGGTGGGGCGGTGGTGTCAAAGCCGCAGCCGTCGTCATGGATTTCGAGCGTGGTGGCTGTGGCGTGGTAATCGAGGCTGACGCTGATGCTGCCGGCTTTGGCATGGCGCAGGGCATTGATGACAGCCTCCTGGGTGATGCGCAGGAGGTGCATGGCCTGGAGGCCGGCGGGGCGCGGGCCTTTGCCTTGTTCTTTGAGGGTGAACTGGATGCCTGCTTCTTCCGCGATGGGCTGGAGCAGGTCCTGGATGGCTCCGGCGAGGCCGCGCTGGTCGAGAGCGACACTGCGGAGATCGCGGATGGAGGTGCGGGCCTCATCGCGACAGCGGGAGAGCATTCTCTGCGCGAGATTCAGCGATGCCTCCGCCTGAGCTGGCTCACGAGCGATGCGCTGGCGTGCGGTGCCAATCTGGATGGCGAGGCCGGCGAGATCCTGCTCGATGGTGTCGTGTAGCTCGCGGGCGATGCGCTGGCGCTCGTCTTTGACAGCGGAGCGCTCGATCTCCTGGGTGATGAGGCTCGTCTGGGCACGCACGCGGCGGCGTAGCTGGGCGATCCAGATGAAGGCGAGCACGGCGAGCGCGGTTACGAAACCGAGGAGCCAGAGCATGCGCTGAAGCGTCCACCACGGGGCGGGGTGCAGCACGCGCACGTCGCCAGCCTCCCGCAGCAGGAGGTGAAAGCCATCCACACGATGATCTCCGGGGAGTGGATAGGTGCTGGTGATCTCACAGATGCCGGTGAGGTGCAAAAGATCGCCACGGCTCAGCACGGGCAGGTGATCGGATGCCGCCAAACTGAGGCGTGCCTCAAAGATCCACTCGCCAGCGCGGCATTGCAGTACGGTTTCGCCATCCGTGGCGAGACGGGTGGTGAGGTATTCGGCCTCGGTGCTGCTGAGCTGGGCGTGGTGGCGGGTCAGATCGCGTGGATCGAGTCCCAGCGGCTGCGGCTCGGGCGCGGTGCCTGGGGCGATCTTTTGCACGCGGCTGGCCCGCAGCGTGGGGCGAAAGGGGGCGAGCGAGCCGACGCCCCACGCCTCTACTTTGTCACCAGGCCGCAAGGTCTCGGTGATGGACGCCTGCACCATCAGCGCCTCGCTTTCATCCCGCAGATAGATGCGGTCCGGCATGGCTGCGGTGACGATACCGCGCACGCGCACCAGTTCGCGCGTGCCAGCATCACTGCGGAGCAGCTCATGGGCCGCGCGCAGCGGTGGCAGGTGAGTGGCGGGAGTCGAGTGAGGGGCGAGCTGGAGGTGATCCAGGCCGGGGACGAAAAGGTAGCGCCCGGTGAGCTGGCGCTGGCGATTGAAAAGCGTGCCGACCGTGCCGGAGACGGTGACCTGCTGCTGCATGAGGCTGGGAAGCAGCGGTGTGAGAGACACGCCGTCCGGGAACTGGAGCATGAAGGTCCAGCCGTCCACCTCCGCCACCAGCATCTGGCGGATGCGGTCGCTGCGCCTGCCGGTGATGATGGCCTGCACCCGCACCCACTGGCAGTCATTGGAGGGAGAAAAAAGATCGGCTCCCGTGGCGGCGCGTGCTTTCAGCGGTGGGCCTTCCGCGTTTAGCAGCGTGATCTGCTCCGTACGGATCGCTGGCAGGAAGCCCCCGGCGATGGTCACGCCCTCCAGCCGCACCCGCGTGCCAAAAGCCAGCGGCTGGCGCGGCTGCGGCTCCGCACGCTCGACGTAGATGCCCTCCAGCCCATCATGCACGAGACAGCTCCTGCCGTCTGGTTTGTCGGCGAAGGTGACGGTGGCCTCGATGCTGGCCCGCAGGCCCATCCCCGCCATCTCCGGCGGCAGTGCGCGGATGGAGGAGATGCTCTCCAGCACCTCCTCCGCCCGCACACACGGAGCGAGCAGGAAAAAGAGCATGAGATGGAGACGACGTGGCATGGCTGACGCGCACTGTAGCAAAGGATGCACGCGGCTGGGAACTGACCGTTTGGGTATATTGTTCTTTTCCGGTGATGGTCGTAGAGGTGATCCACATCCTCCTTCCATCGCCCTTATGTTAGCCTTTCGTTTTTCGCACCTGCTGCTGTGCGCTGTTTTTTCTCTGACGCCCATGGTTGGGGCTGAGGAGGCTCCTTTGCTGGGCAATGGGGATTTTGAGGCTGTCACGAAGGAGCTAGGCTGGCCGGATGGCTGGGGAAGGCCCAAGGACGGTGGCTCCTGGGAGGCGGATGAGGGCGGTGGACACTTTCTGCGGCTGAACTCGACGACGCCGGGCCTGATGGTGATGCTTTACCGCCAGGTGCCGGTTAAGGCGGAAATGCGGGCGCTGGAGTTTTCCTGGCGATGGCGCTGCTCCGGGCTGAAACGCGGCAAGCAGTCGTGGTTCGATGCCCGCTTCATGCTGAGCTTCAAAGACGTCGAGGGCAAAAAAGTCTCCCCCGGGCCACCGAACCCGAATCTGGGCAAAAGCACGGATGGCTGGGTGACTGGCAGTGTGAAATTCCTGGTGCCTGAGGGCGCGGTGATGCTGGAGGTCATCCCGGCACTGTTTCAGGTGGAAAGCGGCACGCTGGACCTGGATGATCTCGTTTTGAAACTCACCGATCCGGCTCCGGTCGAGGCGGAGGCACGCGCCAAGGCCGCCGCGCTCCATGAGAAGCAAACTCGTGATGCGGCGAAGCGCCACGCCAAGGCGGCTGAGCTGCTGGCGAAAGAAGGCACGCTGATCAGCAACGGGAGTTTTGAGATCGCCGATAAAAAGAAGTCGTGGCCTGCTGACTGGTCCGGCACTGCGACGAGCGCGGGCATGAGCTGGGAAACAGGAGCCAGCGGCCGCCACATCCGGTTGGAGTCCACCACGCCTGACAAGACGCTGATGCTTTTCCGCGTCATCAGCCTGCCTGCCGACGCGCGTGCGCTGGAGCTGACGTGGCGGCAACGTGTCACCGGTTTGAAGCCCGGAAAAGAGCCGTGGTTCGATGCACGCCTGCTGATGGAGTTCAAAGGCATGGACGGGAAGAAAATGGCAGGCGCGCCGAAGCCGCCCACGAGCCGGAAGGACACCGAAGGCTGGGTCACCCGACAGACGCGCTTCCTTGTGCCGGAGGGCGCGGTGACGCTGGAGCTGATGCCTGCGCTGTTTCAGGTGAAAAGCGGCACGCTGGAGCTGGATGACTTTGTTTTGACGCCAACGGAGCCCGGGCCGCTCATCGCCGAGGCAAAGGCAGCGGAGGAAGCGCGGCTGGCCGCCATCGTGTCTGTGGAGCAGCCGCGCCGTGAGGCCTGGCCGCAGCCGCTGCATGTGGAGGGCCGTCATGTGCTGAACGCGGATGGCAAACCTGTGCGCCTCCAGGGGGTGAATGTCATCAGCCTAGAGTGGAATCCTGATGGCGAGCAGGTGATGAAGGCATGCCTCGTCGCCATCGAGCAATGGAAGGCCAACATCATCCGCCTGCCCGTGGCGCAGAAGTTTTGGTTTGCCACCAGCGGCGGCAAAAAGGACGAGGGAGCCTCCTACCGTCAGCTCGTGAGCGATGTGGTCACACTGGTTGCGAATCGTGGCGCGTATGTGCTGCTGGACCTGCATCAGTTCGGCGCGCCGACACAGGAGCACGCCGACTTTTGGGCCTCGGCGGCGCCGCTTTTCAAAAACCATCCTGCTGTGCTTTTTGACCTCTTCAATGAGCCGCACGGCATTTCGTGGGAGATTTGGCAAAACGGCGGCGAGATACCGGTGAAGACAAAGCCCGGCGAGGAAGACGCCTTTATCAGCGCCGAAGACAAAGCGAAACAAGCCGCCGCCAGGCGCTGTGGGCATGCAAAAGCTGCTCGACATCATTCGCAACAGTGGCGCGAAGAACATCGCGCTCGTGGGCGGCCTGGACTACGCCTTTGATCTCTCCGGCATGATGAACGGGCACATGCTCGATGATCGTGGAGGCAGCGGCATCATCCTTTCCACCCACATTTATCCATGGAAGAAGGACTGGGCGGGCAAAGTGCTTGTGGCGGCGGAGACGCATCCCATCCTCGTCGGTGAGGTGGGCGCAGGGAAAGAAAAGATGAGCTGGCTGCCTGCGGAGTGGCAGGAGGACGCCGCCACCTGGGTGCCAGCCATGCTCGGCCTGATCCAGAAGCATGAGTTTCACTGGACGGCCTTTGCCTTTCACCCCAAAGGCGGCCCGCCCATGCTCACGAGCTGGGATTACACTCCGAATGAGACCTGGGGCGATCCCGTGAAGCGGGCCATCGCTGGAGAGAAGTTCGTCATGGACAAGCTGCGCTGAAAACCACCATGTCGCTCCGCATTTTCGCCATCGTGCTCGCCCTGGGCACCACCGCTCTCCAAGCCACCCAACCGCTGCGCATCGTCGGCACGGGCGCGCGCATCGCCTACACGCGGTTCACCACCAGCGGCACCGCCACTGCCTTTTGGCAGCGTACACCGCATGTGCTGGGCGGCCCGGTGGCGGAGCTGGACATCGGATTCATGAACTGGCTCCACAGCACCACGGCGGAGGTGCAGAGTGACAGCGCCGTGACGCTGCACTTTGCCTGGATCACCCGCGCCAGCACGGGGCAGGTGGTGCCGCTCACCTTTGCCGGGCAGCGGCAGCTCAGCATGCCCGCCAACTCCACGCAGGCTTACTTCCTCGCGGATGCGATCCCCTCCAGCACCTGGACGGGCGCGGCACCCGCGAGGGATGAAATCTTCTGGGTCTATGCCAAAGGCAGCGTCGCCACGGCGGGCAGCATCTGCCTCGGCACGCCCAGCACCTACTCCGGCGCACGGTTTGCCATTTATGATCCGGTCAATGATCCCGGCACGAAGGACTTCGCCGGAGCGCTGCCATCCATCACCGGCCAAAATGCACGCACGGATGCGCTGCCCATGGTCTTCCTCGGTCGCTACACTGGGCCGGGCCATCTCTCCGTCATCGGTGTGGGAGACAGCATCATGAGCGGTACGGGTGACACGGCGAATCCCGTGCCCGTCATCTCAGGCTACGGTTTTTTTAATCGAGCCGCCGTGGACGCTGGCGGTGCCAATGCCATCGCCATGATGAATATCTCCCGTCACGGCGAGGCTGCGGCCAACTGGGTCAGCTCCCACGGCTTGCGCCAGCAGTTGCTCGCTTTTGGAAATGTCGCCGTGGAGGAATACGGCACCAACGACATCGGCAGCAACGGCGGCAGCGCCAATGTCACCAACATCTACAACCGCCTCGTCAGCGTGTGGGGAAACATCCGCACCGCCGGTGTGCAGCACATCCTCCGCACTCGCCTGCTGCCACGCACCACCTCCGCTAGCGGGAACTGGATCAGTCTCGCCGATCAGACGCCCAATCCCGGCTGGGGTGCTGGCGGCGCACGGGACCAGATCAACAGCCTCTTCACCACCGCGCTCTCCGAGGGGAAAATCGACACCGTGGTGGACAGCCTCACCGCCGTGCAAGACCCCGCCGATGACCACTGCTGGATCAGCACCGGGGCCGCCGACTACGCCACCTCAGACGGCACCCACGCGCGATCCGCCTCCAATGCGCTCATCGCCCCCGTGCTGCGCGACGCCTTGCTCGCTACCAAGGTGGACGACTACGCTGCCTGGGCCGCCACCATCCCCTGGGGCGGAGCCGACCGCAGCGCCACCGCCGATCCCAATGCCGACTCCGTGCCCAATCTGCTCGCCTACGCGCTCGACGCGCCCGGCATGACCAGCGCCACCACTTTTCTGCCCCAGGCGCAAACAGACACCACCACGTCCGGCGGCCCTTGGCTCAGCTTCACCTATCGCAAAACCGAACGAGCCGCCGACCTCATCCACAGCGTGCAAACCAGCACCACTTTGAGCGGTTGGGCACCCGTCACCATCGACGGCGTGAACTTCATCACCGAGACCGCGCACCCCGATCCTGATGGTGATGGCTCCTGCGTCCTCATTCGCGTGCGCATCCGCCTCCAGGCAAGTGATCCCGTCTTGTTTGTCCGGCTACAGGTCACGCAGGCACCCTAGCCATCCGGCCATATTGCCAGAAATGGCGGCTGCAATCAGGCTGCGGACAGGTCGCGACCAACCTCCAGCTGATCCTTCTCATGCACCTTGCCCCATCCTTTTCACCACGCACCCTGGTTCGCGCGTTGCTTTTTAGCACCGCCCTTTTCACCAGCAGCGTTTGGGCGCAGACCACGGGCTTTAATCAAGCCGGCGCGGGGCCGCATGATTTCAACTACTCAGCGAACTGGGTCGGCGGCGGCATCAATGGCGTCTGGGACTCCTCGCTGACACTCACGGCTGCTCAGACGGCCACCTTTGGCGCGGACACCACGCTCACCAGCGGGCTGAACTTTGGCTACACGGGAAATTTTGATCTCACGCTGCGCTCCGCAGGCACCGCAAACCGCACCATCACGCTTGCGGGCGACATCGTCGTCAATCCCGTGAGCAACCGCACCATCACCCTGGGCAGCACCACCGCCAATCAGGGGCTGAACATCGACCTCGGTGGCGTGAACCGCAGCATCACTGTGAACACCAGCAAGGTGCTGACCTTCCTCAATGCCATCTCCAACGGCGACTTCACCCTCACGGGAAACAGCCCCACGGCGGCGGGCGGCACGATGAAGCTCGCGGGTGCCGGCGGAAACGCGGCAAGCTCCGACATCACCGTCACGCAGGGCGGCATTTTGCAGTTCGACAGCAGCACCAGCGGTGTCACTGGCACCACGCGGGCACAGAGCGTCACCCTCCAGTCCAGCGGCAGGCTCCTCGTCAGTGGTAACTCGACCGCGAACTCAGCGGACAGCATCTCTGGCAATCTCGTCATCAATGGTGCCTCCCCGCTCGCTCAAAGCGCAGGCAACACCGTGCCCACCGTGACGCTCAGTCCGAATGCCGCGCGCAACACCCGGCTCACCTTCACCAGCGTGGACCGCCAGGCTCAGGGCGTGGCTGTTTTTCGCGGCACCAATCTCGGAGCCAACACCATCGCCAGCAACACCGCCAACAGCGGCAACATCGAAATCACCGGCACCGCGCCTACTCTTGTCGGTGGCGGAGGCGCGGCAGGCACTACCAGCATCAGCATCGTCCCCTGGGCGCTCGGCGGCACCTCCGGCAGCGACATTGGCTCCACTTTTGTCACCTACACCGCCGCCAATGGCATTCGCCCGCTGAATACGGGCACCGAGTTTGCAGCGGCCTTCGGCAGTGCCACGGACAACGTGCGCCTCACCGCCAGCAGCGCCATCAGCAGCGGCACCACGGCCAACTCTCTCATCCTCGGCAGTGCCAGCACCGTGCTCTCCGGCGCAGGCACGCTCAGCGTCACCAGCGGCGCGGTTTTCTTTGCCTCCACCAGCCAGAGCATCAGCGCCCCTCTGGATTTCGGCAGCGCTCAAGGCGTGATCGGCATGGCCCGCGCCGCCACCATCTCTGGAAACATTTCCGGCACTGGCGGCCTCGCTCTCTACGGCCTCCGCACCGACGAACTACTCACTCTCTCCGGCACCAGCAGCACTTACACAGGCGACACCCACATCCTCGGCGCGGCCATCATTTCCAACGGCGTGCTGCCCAGCGGCGCACGCACCGGTGACGTGTATGTGCAGGGCACCTACCGCCTCCCCGTCACCGGTGGCACCGCCAGCATCAACGGCCTGAACGGCAGCGGCTTCGTCACTTACGGCAACTCCACCGCCGCCGCGCTCAGCCTGGGCGGCAACAATGCTAACGGCACCTTCACAGGCACCATCAGCAACTCCGCCAGCACTCTCTCGCTCACCAAAACAGGCACCGGCACCCAGATCCTGAGCGGAGCCAACACCTACAACGGAGCCACCAACGTCAACTCAGGTGCCCTGGAACTAAACAACACCACAGGCTCCGGCACGGGCACAGGCACTGTCACCATCGCCGCCGCAGCCACACTCCAAGGTGACGGAGCCATCACCACGGCCGCCAACAACTATGTCTATATCAACGGCACCTTCCAAATGGGGCGCACCGGAGCCACCGCCGGCAGCGACTTCACTCTGAACACCTCCGGCACCGGCAGCACCGTCTTTGGTGCCGTCAGCTACCTGGACATCGACCTGTGGTCCACCACCGGAGCCGATCAAAGCGGATCGCTCGCCGCCGCCGACATGCTCCGCCTCTTCGGCACGCTCGACATCACCAGCGGAGCAACGCTGAAACTCAGCAACCCCAACACGCTCACCTTCCAGAACGGCGACATCTTCCGCATCTTCGACTGGACCGGCCTCACAACACGCACTGGCACCTTTACGGAGGACTTCACGGACATCACCCTCGCCCCCGGACTCAGCATCGACAGCTCCAATCTCTACACCCTCGGCACCATCAGCATCGTCGGCGTGCCCGAGCCTTCCAGGGCCATCCTTCTCATGCTAGGCCTGACTGGCCTCATGCTGCGCCGCCGCAAAAGTGCCGTGCATAACTAGCAACACTGCGGATGCCCCGCGTAGGATGCGAGACACCGTCATCATGCCTCGTGGGCGCACGGACGTTTTTTTGATTCAGCCAAGGATTGAATGTGAATGAATCAGCGTCGCGATGAGCTGCTGATCGGCCCGACTGTGCCCCCAGGCATGAACCTCGCTTGCGTGAGGGTTTGCTGGAAGTCGGGTGTGCTGCGGGAGACGTTGGAGGTCCAGTTGACGATGCGGCGTATGACGGGGCGCTGATCCCAGGTGATGCAGGAAACGGGTGGATCGCAGTGGGATAACGCGACGTCGGCGGGCACTGGCGAAGGTTTACGGCCAAAACATCGCCTGGAGCGGCCCTTTGCCCAAGGCGCAGCAGTTTGGAAACGGCAGCGCCACCTGCATCTTCGAGCACGCGGAAGGCCTGAAAGCCCGCGCAGGCCAAATCGAAGGCTTCGAACTCGCCGCAGCCGACAAGACCTTCCATCCCGCCGCCGCAATGATCGACGGCGAGAAAGTCATCGTCACCTCGCCATTCCGCAGTGATGCGTGGTGAGCGGCACCCCTCATCGACAGAGGTAAATTCAATGAAGCAGTCTCAGCAAAGACAAAATAATGACTGACAGAATCATGATTTCACCCCCTATGATTTTGTCTTCTCGCCCCATTCTACAGCCTGTTTATTTCAATGAACCGTCTCCTCGCTCTTCTCTTTCTCACCGCCATTTCACTGCACGCGGCTGATCTGACTTTGACCTCACCGATCGATTACCAAGTCGTGCAGCGCAGCAGTCCGGGGAAAGGGTTGCTGCGGATTGCGGGGGAGTTGTCGGAGGATGTCCCTGCCGATGCTGCCGTTCAGGTGCGGCTGGTGAACAATGACAAGCCAACGACTTGGTCGCAGGGCAACTCGGTGAAGGGGCGCAAGATCATCGCCTCATACGAAGCACCCGCAGGTGGCTGGTGGAAGGTGGAAGTGCAGGTCGTGCAGGGTGGAAAGCAGCTCGCGCTCGGCAGCGTGGCGCATGTGGGCATCGGCGAGGTGTTTGTCATCGCGGGGCAGTCGAACTCGGCGAATCACGGCCAGGAAAAGCAGACGACGAAGTCACGACGCGTGGCGCATCGCGGATGATCCGCAGCCGGGTGCGAGTGGTATGCGCGGCAGTTTCGTGCCGCCGTTTGCGGATGCCATCGCGGCAAAGGAGAACGTGCCCGTGGGCATCATCGCCTGCGGCATCGGCGCGACGAGTGTGCGCGAGTGGTTGCCGAAAGGCGCGACGTTTCCGAATCCACCGACGCTGGTGAGTCGCGTGGAGCAGCTCCCGAACGGCCAGTGGGCCAGCAAAGGCGCGGCGTATGATGCTTTCATCGCGCGGATGAAGTCGGTGGGGCCACAGGGCTTTCGCGCCGTGCTCTGGCATCAGGGTGAGAGCGATGCGAATCAAAAGGACGCCACTCGCACATTGCCAGGCAAACTTTACCGCGAGTCTTTGGAGAAGATCATCCGTGACTCGCGTCGTGCCATCGGCTGGGAAGCGCCGTGGTTCGTGGCGCAGGCGAGCTACCATGTGCCCGGCGATGAAGGCAGCGACGACATCCGCGCGGCGCAGGCTTCGCTTTGGAAGGATGGCATCGCGCTCGAAGGCCCGGACAGCGATGCCTTGAAAGGCAAACTCCGCGAGCGCGATGGCAAGGGCGTTCACTTCAGCGGCCCCGGCCTGCGTGAGCATGGTGCGAAGTGGGCGGAGAAGGTCATCCCCTGGCTCGATGCACAATGGACCACGCCACGTCAGGCCAACGGCGGCACCGAATGGAGCGATTTTGCGCAACTCCCCGAGTGCCACAGCCTCGGCTGGGTCAGTGCGAACGTGCAGACGAAGGACACGAAGAGCTGGAACGGCGTGCTCGACGAAGCGAAGTGGGGCACGCCCGATCCGCAGCAGGTCGTCAGTCGCAACTGGGACTGGAAAGTGAGCGATGAGCAATGGCGCGAGGCCGTGAAGCAAAAAGGCGAAGGCAAGCGCGAGGAAGTCGCCTTTGATCTCTGGTTGCCAGAGGGCATCGAAAGCGTGAAAGGCATCGTCGTCATGTCCGGTCACGGCAGCGGCGAGAATCTGTTCCGCCGCGCCGACATGCGAAAGCTCGCGAAGGAGCTTCACCTCGCTCTTTTCAAATTTGTCGGCAATCCCATGCAGCGCGGCTTTTGGCCGAGAAGCCTGCTTTTCGATCACTTGAAGGCTTTTGGCACAAAAAGCGGCCATCCCGAGCTGGAGCACGCGCCGCTCTTTTTATACGGCCACTCGAACGGCACCGGCTTTTCGGCCATTTTTGCCTCGTATGAGCCGCAGCGCGTGTGGGGCTTCGTTTCGATGCGTCCCGGCACCACGTTTCAAGTTTATCAGCCCGGTGCGGCGCATGTGCCCGGCCTCGTCATCTTCGGTGAGGACGATCCTTTTCTCGCACGACCTTCCAAAGAAGAAAACCTCGCCGTCGTGCCCGCCCTGCGCAAAAACCATCGCGCCCTCTGGAACATAGCCGTCGAGCCGAAGACCGGCCACGGCCCCGGCGAGAAGACCTGGCCGCTCGTTTTCTCCTTCCTGCGTCACAGCTTCGCCGCCCGCGTCCCCGCTGATGCTGATGCACGCAAAGGCCCCGTGAAGCTCCTCACGCCCACCCTCGAAAGCGGTCACCTCGGCCAAAACTGGCAAACAAAACCCGGCGGCTTCCAAAAGCTCCCCACCGCCCCCTTCGCCGATTTCTCCGGCGACAAATCCACCGCCTCCTGGCTCCTCAACGCAGACTACGCCCACGACTGGCAGGCGTTTCAGCGAGATGGAGTCGTGAGATAGATCGTCCTCCAACACGCGGTTTCACTTTGATGAAGCTCTTCGCCCTTTTTGTCACCCTTACTCTACATGCACTCGCCGCCGAAACACCGGTCGAGACTGATCCGCGGCTGCATTCCGATGGCAAAGGCTGGAAGCTCAATCAGGCGAAAATTGAAGACCCGAAGCAACCGCGTGTGCTGCTCATCGGCGACTCGATCCTGAGCGGTTACATGGCGCATGCGATCAAGAAGCTCGACGGCAAGGCCTACGTCGATGCCTGGGTGAATCCCTACAACCAGTCCGAGCATCTCAACACGAAGATCCTGCCCGAGGTGCTCGCGAAGGGGCCGTATGACGTGATTCACTTCAACATGGGTCTGCATGGCTGGCAGGAGGGCCGCATCAAGCCGGGCACCTTCGAGCCGCTGACGAAAGGCTACGTCGATGCCATCAAGACGAAGCTGCCCAATGCCAAATTGATCTGGGCCAGCAGCACGCCCGTGATGCTCGAAGGCGATGTCAAAAAACTCGATCCTGTCATCAACGGCACCATCATCGACCACAACCGCATGGCGGCCAAAGTCATGGCCGAATGCGGCGTGCCCGTGAGCGACTTCTACGCCCTGCTCATGGACAAGCTCGACCTCGCCCGCGGCGGCAAAGACAAGTTCCACTGGAATGGGCCCGCCTATCAGATTCTCGGCGATAAATGCGTGGAAGAGGTGCTAAAGGCCCTGCCGACGAAGTGACGAGTGTGGTTGAGTTCTCTGGACTCATTTGAGCAGTCGAGGCGACTGCACCACATTGCCTACGCCCTCATCACCCATTCACTCCACATGCACTCGAAGGCCGCTCTCATCTTCACCGCCACGTTGTTGCTGGCAGCATTCGCCCCATCACGGGCCGAAACTCCCGTCTCGACCACGACGAAGCTCGATGTGACCTACAAAGTGACCGAGCAAGGCCCACTGAAGCTCGATCTGCATTATCCCGCCGCGCCGAAAGCCGGAGCGAAGGTTCCGCTGGTGCTTTTCACGCATGGCGGAGGCTGGGCGGCGGGAATAAAGACGATTGAGCGCGGCGTGAGGCTCATGGGCGTGAAGGCGCTGAATGCGCAGGGCTTTTGCGTGGCGTCGGTGGACTACCGACTCTGCACGGCAGGCGGAACCATCACCGTGCGCGATTGTGTGACGGATGCGAAGGACGCGCTCCGCTTTCTCGCGAGGAACGCGGCGCGGTTCTCGCTCGATGCCGAACGCGTCTTCACCTGGGGCGATTCGGCGGGTGGCCATCTCGCGCAGATGCTGCTACTATCGCCGCCGGAGTCGTTTGCAGGCGATCCAGCGCTCGCGGATGCGAAGTATCGCCTCATCGCCGGTGTGTCGTGGTATGGGCCGTGTGATTTTGAGAAGATGGACCTCTTCACTCCGCCCGGCGGCAGCGACGTGCGAGATCGCTTCGGCTCGCGCATCCTCAAAGCGGGCGCGGACGAGAAGACGAGGCTCGCCGCCTATCGCGAGGTCAGTCCGGTGAACTACCTGCGCCCCGAGAGCCCTCCGCTGCTCATGATGCAGGGCGACAAAGATCCGACCATCCCCTTGCAGCATGCGCATTACATGAAGGAACGTGCGGATGCCGTGAAAGCGACCGTGGAGGCCTTCATCGTCCAAAACTCCGGCCATAACTGGCGCGAAGTCGGCGGCTCGCTGAGTCCGACACTCGAAGAAATCATGACAAAGACGGCTGATTTTATGAAAAAGCATTTGGAACGCGTTTCATCATCCCCCAGTCGATGATTTTCTGCCACCGCGTCCTTCCGATCTTTCTGTTTTGTGGTCTTTTGCCGCTCTCCACGGCTCATGCCCAGAGTGTGCCGTCGCAGATCGAGCAGAGCTGCATCGACTGTCATGATGCGGAGACAAAAAAGGGCGGGCTCGACCTCACGGCGCTGACTTTTGATCTGCGTGATAATGCCATGCGTGAGCGCTGGGTGCGCGTGCATGACCGTGTGGAGAAAGGCGAGATGCCGCCGAAGGTGGAGGACATGGCGGCGGTGGATCGGGCGGCTTTGGTGAAGGCGCTGGATGCATCGCTCTATCAAGCGGATCGCGCGGAGGTGCTGGCGAATGGCCGGGGACCGCTGCGCAGGCTGAATCGCAACGAGTATGAGCAAAATCTGCGTGATGTGCTGCAACTGCCCGATCTCGACATTCGCGATATTTTGCCGGAGGACCGCGAGGGGCATCGGTTTAACAAAACGGGCAGCGTGCTCGACATGTCGCGCGTGCAGCTCACGGCCTATCTGGATGCGGCGGAGGCCGCGCTGCGTGCGGCGATGGTCACGGAGCCTGCGCCGCCGCCGTTGGTGAAAAAGCGAGTGGTGGGCACGGATTTGTTTCCGGGCACCGGCACGTTTGGGAATCGCGAGGCGATGTTTTTCACCAAGGACAGCAAGTTCATCGAGTTGGATGGCAAAAAGGCCAAAGAAGCTGTGAAGGATGAGTCGCTAGAGATGGCGCTGTTTCGCTCGGCGAGCTGGCCGTATCTCGGCACGCCGCGCAATGTCGTCGCGAAGCACGCGGGGCGCTACAAGGTGCGTTTTTCGGCTCGTGCGGTGCTGCAGCAGCCGGGCTACGCCTTGCTGTCCGCGAAGCAACCGGTGCCGATGACCTTCCGCACGCGCAAACCGGCTGGCGTGGACATCATCAATGAAGTGCGTGCCTCCGGCGGCGTGATCGACATCCAGCCTGAGCAGCAAGTCTATGAGACGACAATCACGCTGCGTGCGGGCGAGTCCTTTGAATACAGCCTGCTCGGCCTGCCGATGCCGCTGGCGCAGAATCCCAACGGCTCCGCGCCGACCTATCGCTACCCGCCTTTCCCGGAGGGCGGTCAGCCGGGTGTCGCGGTGCAATGGCTCGAAGTTGAAGGCCCCATTCCGCCGCCAAGCTGGCCGCCGCCTTCGCATCGTGTGCTGTTTGATGATCTCGGCATCGAGGTGATGCCAAAGAACGCCCAAGAGGATGCAAAACGGCTGCTGCGTCGCTTTGTGAGCCTCGCGGCACGCGAACCAGTATCAGAAGATGATTTGCGCTTGTTTGAGGCGCTCATCGCTGAGCGCTTGGAGAAAGGTTCGTCGTTCAAAGAGGCGCTGCTGGCCGGTTACAAAGCCTTTTTGGCCTCCGGCGACTTCATCTACCTGCGCGAGCCGGAATCGGCGGACGATCATTTCGCCATCGCCTCACGCTTGTCGCACTTCCTCACGAACTCGCGGCCTGATTCGCGTTTGAGCGATCTCGCGGCTCAGAAACGTCTGCGAGATGCCAAGACGCTGCGCGAGGAAACCAAACGTCTCATTGCCAGCGAAGGCTTTGATCGCTTCGTGAAAAACTTCACCGACTACTGGCTCAGCCTGCGCCACATCCGCCGTGATGATCCCGACATCCGGCTCTTCCCGGAGTATCGCTTTGATGAGTATCTCGTGGAGAGCATGGAGCGCGAGACGCGGACCTTTTTCACCGCGATGATTCGCGACAACCTGCCCGCCAGCGTGCTCGTGAAAGCGGATTTCGTCTTCGCGAACGACCGTCTCGCGAAGCACTACCAGCTCCCGCCTCTCAGCGGCTCCGCCATGCGAAAAGTCGCCGTGCTGCGGGGCAGTCCGTTTGGTGGATTGCTCACGCAGGCCGCGGTTTTTAAAGTCAGCGCGAATGGCACGAACACCTCGCCTGTCGTGCGTGGAGCGTGGGTGATGGAACGGCTCATCGGCCAGCCTCCGCCGCCGCCACCGCCCAGCGTGCCTGCCGTGGAGCCGGACATTCGCGGGGCCAAAACCATCCGCGATCTCATGGCGCTGCACACGAAGGAAAAATCCTGCGCCAGTTGCCACGCCAAGTTTGATCCTGTCGGCCTCGCTTTGGAGAGTTTTGACATCCTCGGCGGCTGGCGCACGCGTTATCGCGGTATCGAAGAAGGCGAACGCATCACCGGTATCGACCGCGCCGGTCACGACTTCAGCTACACGCTTGCCGCAAACGTCGATGCGAGCGGCCAACTCATCGACGGTCGCAGGTTCAACGATGTGCACGCTCTGAAAGCCATCCTCGCCGCCAACCCACGCCAGCTCGCGCGAAATCTGCTCCACCAGTTCACCGTCTATGCCACCGGCACCCCCGTCCGGTATTCCGACCGCCGCGAGATCGAGTCGCTGCTCGATGCGTGCGAGAAGGATGGCTATCGCGTGCGGGATTTGATGCTCGCGTTGGTGGGGAGTGAGATTTTTGTTGGGAACATAAGTCGGTGAACGGCTCTGCCTGCTGCTCATGGCTTCAAGTATCTTGCGATGAAGACTTCAGGCTTGATGAGTTGCGGCTTATACCCAGAATCAACCAGCGGTGCATAATCCGTGTCGTTGGTGATGAGAAAATCTGCGTTTGCCGTGATGGCGCAGTCGGCGAACTTGTTGTCATCAGGGTCCGAGCTGATCAGGCGAAACTGATAGGAGGGGTGGACAAGGACGATCGTTTTCCATGCGGTGGCGACCAAACTCAGCCAGTGCAAGAGGCGTGCGGAAAATGCCCGCCCCCCCCCCCCCCCCCCAATTCCCCCCCCCCCCACTACGATAGCTGCCGTCAGAGCCAATTGAATTTCGCCATTTGCAAGCGCACGGAACAGCGGCGCTATGGGAGTCTGGCGTGCAAGCGCCGAGATCATCACATTGGTGTCAATGACGACGAGCATCAGGCGGCATACGGATGCTGGTTCCTGTGCGTGCGAATCGCCGCCTCGATCAGTTCAGGCTCCAATTTTCCGGCAGCTTTTAATGCTTCAGCTTCGTCCTGGATGTCTTCCGTTAGCTGCGCCAACTCCAGACGCACAAGAAAATGCTGAACAGCAGCCAACGATGCAGGACCCAAAGAGGCGACCTTGGACATTACATCTGGCAATAACAAAGCTGGGTTGGGTGAGTTCATGTGTGGAAAATACGCCCCTCATCGCCGTTTTAAAGTTCAATTCTCAACATGACCTTCTCCCACATCTCGAAACCTTTCCCCCGCCGCCAATTCCTGCGTGGAGCGGGCGTGTTGCTCGGCTTGCCCTTCTTCGAGCAATCCATCGCTCGTGGAGCGACTCCGAAAGCACCGCGCCGGATGCTCATCATCTCGAACAACCTCGGGTTCCTGCCGAAGCCGTTTTTTCCGAAGACCGCCGGGCGCGATTATGAGCTGACACAGACGCTCGCGCCATTGGCGGACGTGCGGAGCGAGTTCAGCATCTTCAGCGGCATGTCACATCCCGATGTAAATGGCGGTCACAGCGCGGAAAACTGCTTCCTCACCGCGGCACGCGGGCCGACGAAGAGCGGGTTTCGCAATCAGATCTCGCTCGATCAGTTCGCCGTGGAAAAGCTCGGCCAGCTCACGCGATTCCCCACGCTGAACCTCGGCGTGAACATCGACAAAGCGAACCGCAGCCTCTCCTGGACACGCGACGGCGTTTTGCTGCCCGCCGAGGACAGCGCACCGGCCTTGTTTCGTCGCATGTTCCTCCAGGGCGATCCCGCCGCCGTGAAACGACAACTCAACGCGCTCGACGAACGCGGCAGCATCCTCGACACGCTGCTCGATCACACGAAGAAGCTCAGTCGCGACCTCGGCAGCGATGACCGCTCGCGCCTTGATCAATACCTCACCTCCGTGCGCGAGGTGGAGGAGCGCCTGCTCACTGCCCGCGAGTGGGAGCTGAAGCCGAAGCCCGTCACGAAGCTGCCCGAGCCAGCCGACATTCAGGACAAGAAGCGCATCTTTGAAAAGCTCGACCTCATGCTCGCTATGGCGCAGCTCGCTTTCGAGTCCGACTCCACGCGCATCATCACGCTCATGGTCGATGCCTTTGCCACGCCCGCCTTTAAGATCGACGACCACGAAAGCACCACCGAAGGCTACCACGGCCTCAGCCATCACGGACAGGCTCCCGCAAAGGTGAAACAGCTCGAAGACGCCGACCGCCAGCAGATGGTGCTCTTCCGCAAACTCATCCAAAACCTCGCCGCGAAGCGCGAAGACGACGCCCGACTGATCGACCGCACGATGGTCCTCTTCGGCAGCAACATGGGAGATGCGAACAAGCACGACAACACCAACCTCCCCATCCTCCTCGCCGGCGGCGGGCTCAAGCACGGCCAGCACTACGCCTTCAAAGGCGATCATGACAAGCCGCTCTGCAATCTCTTCGTGTCCATGCTCCAGCACCTGGGTGTGGAGGCCGATGCGTTTGGATCAAGCACGGGAACTCTCACCGTTTAAACTGAACTGACCATGCGCATCGCCAGATTCTTGCGCGGCCGTTTTTGGCTTCTCCTGCTGCTCCTTGGTTTGGTGGCGGCTGGCGTTCAGGCATTTGTGATCTGGCAAATCGAGCGGCAAGTGCTGGAGCCGACCAATCGTCACCAGGGTGGCCTCAGTGTCGCGGATGATTTCTCGGCTGGCACTCGTGTACTCGATCCCGAGGCCTTTGATCGAAAGTGGTTTTCTGGCCATCATGCGTTCGAGGTGCCAGATCCAGCCGCCACTTTGCACGCCTGGCGTTTTGATCCCATGCACTTGCGCACGGAGCGTGGTGAGACGGATCGTGATGCGCGGGCCACCGTGTTGCTGATACCGGGCTGGGGAGGCACGGCGATGAAGTCGGAGTATTTGTTTCTCCTGGCCCAGGTGCTGCGGGTGGAGGGCTGTCGTGTTTTCCTCGTGGATCTGCGTGGTCAGGGATGCTCCAGTGGCGACACGTGCTCGTATGGTTATCTCGATGCGAAGGACCTGACGCATCTGGTCAATGGGATGCGCAGCAAGAATCTGATCGCCGGGCCGATCCTGCTCGCAGGCCATTCATATGGTGCCACCGCCGCCATCCAGGCGGCTCCTGTCGTGCCGGATGTGAAGGGCGTGATGGCCTTCTCTGGTCCGAAAGATCTGTTCTCCGTCGCTGATACCGCGCGGTGCCTCGCTTCCCAGGCGTTCCCGTGGCTCTATCCCGTCGTGCGGCCATTCTTCTCGGATGCAGCCTATCGCTTCGCCGTGACTCGCGCAGCTCACCGGCATGGTTTTGAGGCGGAAAAGTCGAGTGCGCTTGATGCTATCGGGAGATTCTCCGGGCCGGTCTTCATCGCTCATGGTGATCGAGATATGAATGTGCCCATCTCCAATGCCATGGCGCTCCAGCAAGCCCGCCCCAATGACACCGAACTCCGCCTCTATCCGGGCGCAGATCATTGGAGCTACCTCCTGAACGAGGCTGACCTCATGCCTGTGCGGGCGTGGTTGAAAGGTGTTCTCGACCGCCAACAAGCTGTGAAGCAAAAATCATCTCCATGACCTCCCGACGCCAATTTATCCAAAATACTTCGTTTCTCGCCACCACCCCGTTTTGGGCCTCACAAGCCGCTTGGGCTGCGGAAGGCATTCCGCAATCGGTGCAGGAGCTTTGGGCGGATTTTGATCCGCGCAAAGATCCGCTCGAAACCGATGTGATTCGCGATTGGAAGGAGGACGGCATGGTTTTGCGGCTGGTGCGCTACTTCATCGGCAACTTCAAAGGCAAGCCGGCACGCATGGCGGCGGTGTATGGCTTTCCCGAGGGCACGAAGGAAAAACTGCCTGCGGTGATGCACATCCATGGCGGAGGCCAGCGAGGTTCGGTGAGCGAGGTGAAGCTGCTCGTGGCGCGAGGTTACGCGGCGCTGTCGGTGAACTGGGGCGGCAGCGGCAATGGAAAAGCTCCCTTCAACACCTGTGAGAAGGCCGAGCCCGGCGATCCGAACACCGATTGGGGCGCGGTCGATCCCTCGCAGCTCAATGTGCCGGGGTACTCGTCGATGCTGCCGGGTCCGAAGCATGTTTTTGAAGACCGCGAGCATCCGAAGAACAACAACTGGTATCTCCTCACGCTCGGCTGCCGTCGCGGACTGACGTTTCTCGAACAGCAGCCGGAAGTCGATGCGCAGCGCCTCGGTGTGCATGGTTACTCGATGGGCGGCAATCTTACGATGTATGTCGCGGGCACCGATGATCGCGTGAAGGCCGCCGTGCCGGCCGTGGGCGGTCAAGGCTGGCGCTGGCAGGGGCGCGATTACCTCAGTGGCAAGGCGCAGCAGGAGCAAATCAAAGGCGACATCGAGGTCTTCAAGCGCACGCTTAGCTTCGAAAGCTATGCGCCGCGCATTCACTGCCCGGTTTTGCATCGCAGCGCCACGAACGACTTCCACGGCTGGATGGACGACGTGTATCGCACGAACGCGCTCATCGAAAAGCAGCCCACACGCTACAGTTGGGTGCCGCACATGAATCACCGCCTCACGCCGGAGGTGGCGATCACGATGCCACTGTGGTTCGATCACTATCTCAAAGGCGGCCCCGCTTTGCCCGAGACACCGCAAAGCGAGCTCCGCCTCAAATCGAACGACGACGTGCCCATGCTCCGCGTGCGGCCGGATGCGAAATCGCTGCCAGTGGCCCGTGTCGAGATCTTCTACAGCGTCGATCCCGACCCCCGCGCCCGCTTCTGGCGCAGCGCCGAGGTGCATCACGAATCCGAAGGCTACATCGCTCATCTGCCACTCCACACGCTCGACACGCCGCTGTTCGCTTTCGCGAACGTTTACTACACGCTGCCGAAGCCCGAATCGATGGCGCAGATACCCGGCAATGCCAAACCGGTCACCGAAGTCTGCATCAGCTCGCTGCTGCACACGCACAGCGCGACGGAGGTCGCACAAGCCGCTCCCAAGCTCACCGCGAAGCCTTCCAAACTCATCGAAGACTTCATCCACGGCCAACGCGACTGGTATTCTCTCAACGCCGGCAATCTCACGCATCAACAGCTCTGGACGCGCAAAGTCACCGATCCGCTCTGGCGTGGCCCGGGGGGCTCCAAGCTCGTCCTCACGCTCAAAATGCCGCAGACCAACCGCTTTCACATCATCCTCGAAGAAAACGAATGGCGCAGCTACCGCGGCAAACGCCGCACTTTCGTCTGCAGCCGCGAAATCCCCGGCTCCGATGCCCCGCAGACCCTCACGCTCGATTTGAAGGACTTCACCTCCGCCGAAGGTCCGCTCACGACCTGGTCTGAAATCGATCAACTCGGCCTCTGCGCCCACTTCGCCGCCAAGGGCTCCTCCGCGAGCGACGCCCCGCTCTGGAAAGGCCCCGCGCCGAAGTTTTTGAAGCTGGCGTGGGAGTGAAAGCGGGCCGGTGAGCAATCCCTGCTTGCCTTGTCACGAGCAATCTTCATCGTGTTTGGAATCTAAACACGCCGCATGAACACCGACGCACCCACATCGCTTGCACGAGGAGGAGAGTTCTGATGGCTTGGGTGGCAGTCACTTGTCCACAATGCTCCGCGCCGCTGCCGCGTCTGGCTATCTGGCGCTCGGTGAAATGCCCTGCCTGCGGTTCGCTGATCACACGCACGGAGGAAGTGGTGAAGCGTGATACCTTTCGTCAGGCGCTGAATCGGGCTCGATTGGTTGGGGGTATCGCAGCGGGTAGCGAGGTGCTTTGCGGTGGCGAACGTTATGTGCTGCTGCAACTGCTTGGCAGCGGCTCCGCCTCGGAGGTCCATTTGGCGCGACGAGTTGGCCAGTTGCCGCTGCTGGTGACGATGAAGCTCTCCATCCATCCTGCGGATGCGGATTCACTGAAGCGCGAGGCGGAGAATCTGCGTGCTCTGCACGCTGTGGATGGCTCCGCTGGCGTCTATGCCGCTCAGCGTCTGCCAGAAGTGATCGCCTGCTCGATGTTGGAGGATGGTTCGGCCCGGCTTGCACTCATCCTGCGGCATCCGAATGGCTTTTGGGGCAGCCTCTCGGCGCTGGGCGCACGTTTTCCCCAGGGCATCGATCCGCGTCACGCCGTGTGGATCTGGCGGCGCATGCTGGATGTGCTGCACTTCATTCATGCGCAGGGCTGGACGCACGGCAGCATTTCACCGGAGCACGCGCTCGTTCATCCGCAGGATCATGGCGTGAGGCTCGTCGGCTGGGCTGTGGCGCAGAAAAATGCCACTCCGCAGGCACAGGCAGCCGATCTGATGCGCTCCGCACGCGTGGTGCAGGTGTTGCTTGGCGGCGCGAGCAGTGCAGACACTCTGCCAGCGCAGGTGCCACCAACTCTGGCCTCGCTCGTCACCCGTGCCGCGAAGGACGAGGCTTTTTGCATCGCTCAAGGCGCATCTGGCATTGATTCACAGTTAGTCTCGGCGGCGCGGGATGCTTTCGGGCCGCCAGTGTTCGTTCCACTCACTCTTTGACGCGATAGTTACACCACCACACTCACCACCACACTCATGGGATACGGCAATTACTCCTACTCCGCCCACACCGCGCTTGTCGCGGGTCGTGCCAATCAATCGCGCAGCGAAGTCTTCAAGCAGGTGCATTGTCACACACTCATGAACCCGAAGGGGCTCAAAGTGCGCGAGTGCCGCGACAGCGCCGACCATCCTGACACGCTCGGTATCGTCTTTGCCCTGGATGTCACCGGCTCGATGGGAAACATCCCGCATCTCCTCGCCAAGGAGGAGCTGCCAAACCTCATGAAGCTGCTCACCGACTGCCATGTGGCCGATCCGCAGGTGATGTTCATGGCGGTGGGTGACGCCACCTCCGACCAAGCAGCTTTGCAAGTCGGCCAGTTTGAGGCCACGGCGGAGCTGATGGATCAATGGCTCACATGGAGCTACCTCGAAGGCGGCGGTGGTGGCACCGGGCACGAAAGCTACGAGTTGGCCTTTTACATCGCCGCGCAGCACACGGACACGGACAATTGGGCGAAGCGAAAGAAGAAAGGATACTTCTTCATGACGGGCGATGAGTTTCCCTATCCAGCCGTGTCGCGCCATCAGGTGGAGGCGCTCATCGGGGAAAAACTCGACGAGGACATCCCCATCGAGGAAGTCATCGCCGCAGCGGCGGAGATGTATCACCTCTTTTTCCTCATCCCTGATGAACAGCGTGCAAAGAAAGTCAGTGACCGCTGGCGCAAGCTGCTCGGTGATCACGCGATCTGCATGGAGTCTCCAAAAGATACCTGTTCCGTCGCTGCCGCTATCGTCGGACTCACGGAGAAGCGCATCGCTGATCTCGATGAGTTGGCAAAAGTTCTAAACACAAACGGCATCGATCGCGCCCACATCGGGTCCACTATCCGTGCCGTGCAGCACTACGCGGCACTGCTCAATCCGCAGGCCGTGGCCACCTTTTCACCGCACCCTGCCGCGCAGGATTCGTGGTGGAAACGACTCTTCGGCTAAACACGCCATCTTTTGTCCGTGAGCACCACTCGATACGCTTCTGTCATCGACTTAGGATTTGGTGACAGCGGCAAGGGACTCTTTGTCGATGCCCTGACGCGGCGCTGGCGGGCACACACAGTCGCACGCTTCAGTGGAGGAGCGCAGGCTGGGCATAATGTAGTTTCAGGGAAGCAGCATCACACCTTCTCGCAGTTCGGCGCGGGCACGCTCGTTCCGGGCACGTGCACCCTCCTGCTCGCTCCCTTTGTGTTGCATCCGACCGCCCTGCTAGTCGAGGCGGAGGTGCTCGCCAGAGCGGGAGTGTCAGATGCTTTGTCACGTTTGTCGATTGATGCACGCTGCCGCGTCACTACTCCCTATCACCAAGCCGCAGGTCGATTGCGCGAGATTTTGCGCGGTGTGAATGCACACGGCACCTGCGGCGTCGGCGTGGGTGAAACCGTGCGTCACTCGCTCCATCATCCGTCGCAGACTCTCAGCTACGCCGACCTACTCATGCCCCAAGGGGCAGTTTTGGATAAACTGCACGCTCAACGCGAAACCTTGCTCGCAGAACTGGAAGGCGGTGGCGGCGACGAGGTGAATGTGCTTCGAGATGAATCTCTGGCTCTTCGCTGGTGGCAATCAGCGCGTGCTCTTGCAAGGCAGTGCCCACCTAGAGACAGTGAATCCGTCACACAGCTTCTTCAGCAGCCTGGCGCGGTCATTTTCGAGGGGGCACAGGGCATTCTGCTCGATGAATGGCGTGGTTTCCATCCTCATACGACGTGGAGTTCTACCACGCCTGAGGCGTTGGAGGCCGCGCTTGCCACACTGAGCATCGACGTGCCGGTCGAGCACTACGGGGTGCTACGCACTTACCTAACGCGTCACGGCGCAGGTCCGCTGCCCACTAACGATGCCACTTTGGATGCTCAACTCCCAGAGCCGCACAATCACGCTAAAGGTTGGCAGGGCTACTTCCGGCGTGGTCACCCAGATGCGGTGTTGCTCCGTTATTCTCTCGCGTGTGCTCCAAATCTCTCCGGCCTGCTCGTCAGCCACCTCGATGTCTTCAACCGTGGAATGTCGCTCAAGTGGTGTGAGAGTTACGAGTCGGTCTCAACACTACCGCTAGGCACTTTAGGTGATTTCGAGCACCAATCCCATCTCACGCGTCATCTTTTCGCAGCCCGTCCGATTTACCACGAAGCCACTATTCGATCAGAAAGGGACTATCTTGAGCAATTAGCGTCGATCACCCGCCTGCCGGTCCTATTGCGCTCGTTTGGGAACACCGCCGAACATGTGCATGGGACTGCGTGATGGATACCCGCGTTTGGTCGATGATGTTGAGATCATCTTCTAGCTGCGCCACACTGGGACTCTCATGCGATTTCACTCCACGCTCTACCGTGTCCTCCTCGCCTCAATGGCCTCCGCCATCACGAGTTTCAGCGCAGAGGCCACCTCTATAGGTCTGAATGCCAACCAGATGTCCATCGCTACGGGGCAGCCGTCGTTG
The DNA here is from genome assembly GCA_016713035.1 of Verrucomicrobiaceae bacterium. Taxonomy (NCBI): domain Bacteria; kingdom Pseudomonadati; phylum Verrucomicrobiota; class Verrucomicrobiia; order Verrucomicrobiales; family Verrucomicrobiaceae; species Verrucomicrobiaceae bacterium. The sequence goes on along the minus strand of JADJPW010000009.1, from coordinate 95,413 downwards.
GTGCTCATGTCGAGTGGTTCCACGCACATCCCAGTGTGGTCGTTGTCGGGTGGGACGGTGGGGCAGTCGGTGGCGGGGGTGGTGACGGGGTTGCCGGGGGATTGCAGGGCGGTGAAGGTGGAGATCGTGGTGACGACGACGGATGAGACGACGAGTGCAGAGTTTGCGGATGTTTATCGGGTGCATCTGTCGCAGATGGCGGACGGCGTGCCGTTCACAGAGCGGTATGCGCTGGGCAAACCTGTGCGCTCGGCTTTGTCCGATGCACCGTTTGTGACGCGGACGATTGTATTGGAGTCCTATTACGAAGTCGTGCCCGATGCTCCCCTCACTGTGCGCATCCAGCGGGAGCCTGGAGATGATGGCGACACCTTTACTAGGCCCACGGGCTTGGCCGCAGTGAAGGTGACGCCTTTGGAAGCCCTCCCCAAAGCCCTCGTCGTTCAAGATGCGCCTGGCTACAACTCGTGGCCGATGCTTCAGGCCATCGGCAAAAAATTGGTGTGTGTTTATGGTCGCGGCAAAGGCCACACCATCGCCAGTGATGATCGTGCGCTTTATGCACGCACCTCGACCGACGGTGGAAAAACCTGGACGGCGGAAACCGTGGTCGCACACGCACCGGGCTATGGCGAGGTAGCTGTTGGGAAAGGACTCGACTCCACCGGGGCGATGCTGCTCTGGGTGCGGCGCATTGGCAAAAACGAATGGCACCACGATCTCTACCGCAGCACGGACGGGATCACTTTCACACTCGTCGCGACGCCGACGCTCGCCGTGCGCCCGATGCAGATCACGGACATCTTTGCACTTCCCAAGGTCGGGCTCATGGCCCTGTGGTTCGGCGGGGATTACAGCGACAAGCCCACACAGTCGTGGGGCATGATGACCAGTGGCGACGACGGCAAAACATGGACTCAAACACCCATCGAGTCCGGTTTGCTGAAAGCGGACTGGCCAACGGAGCCCGCTGCCGTTTACCTCGGCGATGGAAAGATCCTGGCCATCGCACGGACGGAGACAGGACCGTCTCAGTTCCAGATGATCTCCACGGACTACGGTGCCACTTGGACTCGCACTCGGACCAATATCAGCGATGTCACCGCCTCCACGCCGAGCCTCATTCTCGACGCCAAAACCGGGCTCCTGAGCAACTACTACTATGAGCGCGGTCGCGGTATCCTACGGCGTCGCGTGATCAATCCGAGCCGAGTGTTTGACAATCCGCTCCGGTGGCCTGGTTCTGAAGCGGTCGCCACTGGGAGCAAGATCACCTATGACGCGGGCAATGCGAATGCGACCGTGATCGGGGATACGCACTACATCTCCTTTTACTCAGGCAAGGCACCCGACACTTCGGTGGTCGTATCAGAGACTGCGGCACCAGCAGCCAAAAAGTGAGCTTTAGGCCTCATGAAATCCGTCTTCCATCTTCTCCTATTCACGGCGGCCTCTGCTCTGGCTCAGGAACCTACGTCACCACCATCGGGCAACATCCCGCCGCAGCCGCGCGAGTCTTGGGGTGCCATCAAGCTGAAGGCTGATGACAAGCCTGCCTTTCCCGAGCCGCCCGCAGGATGGGATGCCAAACGCGCCAGCATCCCGCACGGCAAGCTGGAAATGATCAGCTATGACTCCAAGACGGTCGGCACTCGGCGAAAGATGAATGTCTATACGCCGCCGGGTTACTCCTCGGAGAAGAAGTATCCCGTGCTCTATCTCCTGCACGGCATCGGCGGCGATGAGACAGAGTGGGCACGCTATGCACAGCCAGAGATCCTGCTCGACAACCTCATCGCTGAAGGCAAAGCGCAGCCCATGATCATCGTCATGCCGAATGGTCGAGCTCAAAAAGACGACCGTCCTGTGGGCGACATCTTCAAGCACATCCCCGCGTTCCTTGTCTTCGAGCGCGATCTGCTCGATGACATCATTCCCACCATCGAAGCCCACTACAGCGTGCAGACTGATCGAGAACACCGCGCCCTCGCCGGACTCTCCATGGGTGGCGGACAGACGATGAATATCGGCTTCGCGCACCTCGATCGTTTCGCCTGGCTCGGAGCCTTTTCATCGGGGCCTAACGCCAAACGCATCGACGATCTGCTGCCGAATCCTGCCGCCGCCAAACCGCTCAAGCTCCTGTGGCTCTCGTGCGGCAACAGCGACGGCCTGCTACACGTCAGTCAGGAGCTGCACGCTGAAATGACGGCCAAAGACGTGTCACACATCTGGCACGTCACCGCCCATGCTCACGACCCGCCCGAGTGGAAGCAGGCATTGTATTGGTTTGTCCAGAAGCTCGCCTTTGACTGAGCTGGCGTGCTCGTTCCAGACAAGCAGCCTCAAGTAGGGGCTAGTCACTTCTGGATGAGCCGCGAAACGATCACTTCCTTGGTCTTTCGGTCGATGGAGTAAAGGATGCCAGGCTGGCTGCGATCCCAGGCAAAGGCCTGACCATGCGCGGAGATCGGAATCGCGGCCTTCCACGTCCACGCATCGCCCTCCACCGGCAGATCGAGCACATACAGCTCCTGCGCATTGTGTCCGGTGATGAAGAGATGCCGGTCGGGGCCGAAACTGCCGCCGGAGCTGCTGTTTTTGCCAAACTTCGCCACTGCTTCGGCTGGAAAGCGGATTTCCGCCGTAGGCTTCCAGTTCAAATCAAAGCGCACGATGCGGGTGCGTGCCGGATCGCCCGTTTTCGCGTATTGGGCAAAGCAGGCATACCACCAGCCATCGCGACGATCCACCCAGGTCAACGAACCACCCACGCTGGTCAGGTCGATGCTTTCGAGGTGCTGCATCGTCTGCGTGTTGAAGACCTCCACGCTGCTCTTCATCGGCATCTCGGGGTAGTTGGAGTGCGCACACCACAATTTGCCATCCAGCACGATTCCGGCGTTGAGGTGCTTGATGTGGCCCGTGGCGTCTTTCCAGTCTGCGACACGCGCACCGCTGTCTTTGCGGTATTTGCCGATAGCGGCGTTCGTGATCGCATAAAAGTGCTGCGCATCCACTGCGACACCTTGATGTGATTCCTCGGCTTTGAAGCGTTTTAGCTCTGTATGCCTCCATTCGCCCTTTTTGTTCGTGAGCATCTTGTTGATACGCGCCTGCTCTTTGCGCAGGGCACCATCAGGAATCGTCATCGGCGTCAAATTCTCCGTCGTGAGCTTTTCCGAGGCGGGAATGGTCCTCCAGCGTAGATTTCGGAACCACACATCCGCGCCGTGGTCTTGCAGCGAGAGATTGGCACCGCGTTTGGTCAGATCACCACCACGGATACGCAGCACCTCCAGTTCGTGAAACCAGCGCGGGTCCTTGTAATCGAAGTCGATGACTTTTTCGCCATTCAGCCAGTGCTGGATCACCGTCCCTTGGCACACGATACGCCCCTCGTTCCATTCGCCATGCGGCTTCACCACGTCCTTCGTCGGAGCCATACCAAAAAACAGCGAGGCCGCCGCCTGACGCGGATTTTCGCCGTAGGGGCTATTGGCGTTGTCGAGCAGTTGATACTCATACTGCCCAGGCCGGTAATAAACGCCGCTGTTGCAGCCCTTGGCGACTTTCCACTCAAAGCGCAGCTCAAAGTCATCTGGCACTTTCGCCTTTTCATACACCAGCGATCCGCCCTTCTTCACGCGAGCGATCTCGCCATTCACGACGGCCCAGTTGCCGTCCTGTTTCCAGCCATCGAGCGTCTTGCCATCAAAGATCGGCTCAAAACCGGGTTCAAGAGCACAAGCCGTAGTGGCGAGGAGAAAGAGGAATGATTTCATGCGTGATTCAAGGTTCGATCCACCTGTTTGCGGAAGCCTTGCAGTCGTAGCGAGCTGTCGGGCATGACTTCGAGCAGGGTGTAGCCGTTGTTTTCAGCGCCGGTGCCTTCGACCATGGCGACGAGCGTGGTGTAGTGGATGCCGGAGATCTGTTGGTAGGCGTTTTTGTGCGAGTGGCCTTGGAAGACGGCGAGGACCTTGCCAGACTTTTCGAGCAGGGAGCGCACGGCGGCGGCGTTTTGCACGGCGTGGGCTTTGTCGGCATCGAGACGCTGATGCGCAAAGACGATGACGGGGCCGCTGGCCTTGCCGAGCTCGCTTTCGAGCCAGGTGAGCTGGTTGGCGGGGATGTTGGAGTCCTTCCAAACGAAGTTTTTGCGCGAGTAAGGCGTGCCGTCGCTGCGAAAGCAGGCGTCGAGGATGAGGAAGGTCACGCCGCCGGCCTGGAAGCTCTCGTGGCCGCCGCTGGCCTGCGTGTTCGCGGCGAACTCTTTTTTCGTGAGCGTGCCGACGCAGTGATTGCCCAAAACATAGTGACGGGGCATCGAAAGCCGCGCGAAATGCGATTCCATCGTCTTGAGCCACTCGATCTCTTTTTCGACCGAATCGGCCTGGTCAATGAAATCGCCGAGTTCGACCACGTGGGCTGGTTTTTCGCGATTCATGACCTCCACGGCCTCGTCGAGCTTCGCGAGTGCCTCGCGGTAAAAGCGCGTTTTGGTCGGTGGTTTGTCCGCGTAGTGCAGATCGGTCATCAAGCCGATTTTGATGAGCGGTTTGGCTTCTGGGTCAGCGGCTTGGAGCCCGCTAAAACCAGCGAGGCAGAGTGTGCTGTTTTGAAGAAAGGCGCGGCGGGTTGGCATGTGATCAGCCCAATACGCTCTTCACCTGCTTCATTGAGCCTGAAAAGCACTCATGCACATAGGCCATGGCCTTTTTCACCTTGGCCTGTGCTCCGGGGTAATCGGCGTCGATAGCGAAAAGGGTCTCTGCCATCTTCGCGGCGGGTGTTTCATCCATTTCGAGCAGCCACTCGGGCAGGCCGATGTCTTGGAACATCCAGCACTTCGGCGAGTGAAACTCGGAGTAGGTGTGGATGATCGGTGTGCCGTTCGCGAGGGCGATGATGGGCGAATGCGGCTCGTGGCAGACGATGGTATGGGCGCGGGCAAAGATGGAGGCGGCTTCATCGGCGTTCCAGAACTCGTCGAGGTTCACGACGTGCTTCTGGATCTCTGGCGGCAGGGGATCGTGGATGAGGCGCTTGTTGTGGCCCATTTCCTTTTTCACCTCGGGGGCGATGAGCACTTTGTGGCCGGTTTTTTGGACCCAAAGCGTGACGAGCTCGCGGTATTTGGCCGCGCGGCGTTCGTCATCGGCGATCTGCTGCGGTGTAGGGTGCAGCGGATTGAGCTTTGGCGTGCGGGTGTCATCTACGCCGGGTAGTTTGGCGGTGTTGGTGCGGAGTTGCAGGGTGATGAACTTCCGATCCTCCAAGCCGAGCTTTTGCATGGTGGCGAGGCCTCGCTCGTCATCGAGCACGTCAATACCGAAGCAGCCATCGGGGCCGAACTCTGCTTTCACACTTGCGCCTTTGAGAATGGCCAGCGTCTTGGTTTCCCGCGTATAGATGAAGGCGGCGGCATTCAGCAGGGCGATGCGCTCTGCCGCGCCTGCGCCCTCGACCATGCTGGGGAAGTAGGATTGACCGAAGAGGCCATATCGCTTGCCGTGTTTTTGGCAAAACTGCATGAAGGTGATGTCCTGGCCCATGCCGGAGTTCCGGATGAAGAGATCGCAGCTCATCACTGCACTGCGCAGTGTTACATCCTTCGTGCTTTTGCCATCGAGCTTGCCCTGGAGGATCGTGACCTTCGGGAAACGACGCTTCAGCATCGCGGTGACGCGTTCATCGAGCTTCATGGCCCACAGGATGATCTTTACCTCTGGTAGATGCTCTTCGATCACGCGGAGCGTGCCTGGCGTGTGGCCGATGTCGCCGATATTGACGGTATCCCACGCGGATTGCAGCAGAATGGTCTTAGGCTTGCCATCAGCGGCAAAAACGGAGCCGCCGAGCGCGGCGGTGATGGCGGAGATGAAGTGGCGGCGTGTGGGCATGGTGATGGAGACTATGGGAGGTCGCTGAAACGGCGGTTTGGACAGAATATCGCGTCACTTCGCTGCTCGAAGCACGCTGGGTGGTTACTTCACTTGGATGGGGAAATTCGCCGTCGCGGCGTGCTGGTGGTCATCTGTGAGGCGGAGGTGGACTCGATAGTCGCCGGGTTTTGACGGTGCGCGGAGAGTGGCGCCTGAGCCTGCGGTCTTCACGACGCACTCCGGTAGCGGCGGGGTCACGCGTTCTTTGCCATTCGCATCGCGGCCAGTGCTCTCGCGGGTGACAGTCCAGTGATAGGTCAGTGGATCGCCATCAGGATCGGTTGCCGTGGCCTCTGCTTGGAATTCACTGCCTGCGCCGATTTCTTTTTTGGCGGCGCTGCTCGTCAGCATGGTGAGATCTGGGGCCCGATTCTTGGGTGGCGTGCCTTTCCAGAGCTCGTGCATCACATCACGCACGGCGGTGGACTCGCCGTGCGCGGTGAAGACGCCAAACCATGTGGAGGTGGCCTCCTGTTTCTGGCCCCAGAGAAAGACGTAGCCACCCCAGCAGTCCCCACCGGGCTGAATGGCGGCTTGATAGGCTTTGCGGATGAGCTTGGCCTTGTCGCTGCTCGTTTGCTCGATGGGGGCTCCCCAGGGTGCACGCGGGCTCTCCCAAAAGCCACGCGGTCCATACTCAGTGACCACCCATGGACGCTGCCAGTGGTTTTCGGCCAGATAGTGCCGCAGGTGATTCAGTGCCGCGTAGGTATTGATGCCGACAAAGTCGAGGCTGGGGGTGTGGGCATCCAGGCTGGCGATTTTCTGCGGCTGCAGTCCTGCGACGGCTGTAAAGGTCGGATGCGCTGGATCGAGCTGCTTCACGGCCTTTGCGAGCACTTCGAGTTGCTTCCAATATGCCACGTTGTTGCCGTCGCCTTCAGCCTCATTGCCTAGGCCCCAAAAGAGCAGCGCTGGGTGATCACGAAACTCTGTCACCTCCTTTTTCACGCGTGCAGTCTGCCGGGCGCAGTGCTCGGCGTCGGAGTATGAGAACCACGAGCACTCGGGCTCTAGCCAGATGCCTGCGCAGACGGTCAGACCGCGCTTTTGGGCATCATCCAGGATCGGAAGCAGTCCCCTGGTGGTCCAGGTGCGGATGCTGTTTCCGCCCGTGGCCACGAGTTCATCGAGATGCTGATCTCCTGCGGCACCTCTGACGAAGTAGGGCTGGCCCCCTCGCGTGATGCCGACTCCAGGCACGATCTTTACCGGCACTGGATCGGCTGCGACATGTGTGGTCGCGATGAAAAGGAGGGCTGCTGAGGCGAGGAGCGTGCGGCGGATCATGGATGAGTCATCGCGTGGGGGAGTGAGAGACGCAAGGCGACACGATCATGGCATCTGCCGACGATACTCACTCGGTGAGTGATTCGTCACGGCACGAAAAGCCCGCGTGAAGGCGCTGTGATCAGCGAAGCCACAGTTCAGTGCGATTTGGGAGATGCTGGCTTCTGATTCACGCAGGAGCCGACAGCCGACGGTGATGCGTGTCTTTGTGATGAGCTGCATCGGGCTGATGCCGTAGATGCGCTTGATGATGCGGGCGAAACGCGCCGCTGACATGCCGGCCTTGCGAGCGAGGGAGGAGGGGCTCACGGGGTCGTCGTAGGCGGACTCGAGATAGCGCAGCACGCGTGCGACCTCCGGCGAGACATCATCCCGGCTCACGGGTGCTACGAGGTCCTTCGAGATGCCGATAAGGCCTGTCACCTGGCCGCGTGCATCACGTATCGGTAGCTTGCTGGTGAGCCCCCAGACGGGGACATTCGGCCTACGCCAGAAGAGCTCCAGCCGCTCCACGATGGGCTGCCCGGTGCGTAGCACATGCTCATCCTGCTCGGTGGGTATGCGTCCATAGTCACCCGGGCACACATCGCAGGGACGCCGACCGAGCATTTGTGATTTGTGCTTCAAGCCGTGCCGCTCGACGAGTGATTGATTCACCACCAGATAGCGTCCCTGTGCATCTTTGATGAAAAAGGCGGTGTCGTGCATCAGATCGGCCACCTGCTCGACCATGCGTGTGTCCATGAGCAAGGTGCCTTGCTTGGAGAGAGCTTCTGGAAAGGCGAGCGCGGCTTTTTTCATGTGGGGCAGGGGGCTATAACGTGGCTGCACACGAGCGACCTGCCACCCGTTTCGTCGTTGTGCACTTTTTGACAGTGGTAGTGCTCAGAACGGTCAAGACATCCAGGCCATCTATGCCCGATCATGTCGGGCACATGCACCGATACCTTTGCCCCACCATCGCCTCCCTGATCATGAGCATGACCGCGCACGCTACCGATGAGATCAGCTCTCTACAAAACCGCGCCGAGAGTGGCGATGCCAAAGCACAGATCCAGCTCGCCGTCCGTCTCCGCGATGGCAAAGGCGTCGCCAAAAACGATGCTGCGGCCATGCAGTGGGCTCATAAGGCTGCCGATGCAGGTGACGCGGATGCACAGGACTTCATCGGCTTTGCCTATCTGCGTGGCGCTGTGGTGAAGCGGAACACCGCGCTCGCTTTCGCCTACTTCCAAGCAGCGGCAGATGAATCGGCGCAGGCTGCTTTCAATCTCGGTCAGTGCTACTACGGTGCGCAAGGCACCGCGCAGGACTGCGCACGCGGTCTCTCATGGTGGGAAAAAGCAGCCGCGAAAGGCCATGGCCGCGCTGCGGCCACTGCGGCGATGGCTTATCACGCAGGTGAAGGCGTGCCACGAGATCCGGCAAAGGCCCGCATGCTCGCCGAGCGTGCTGCGGAGCTGGGGAATGCTGGCGGGCTCGTATTTCTCGGTGAATTGCAGTTCCAGGCAGGCGAAATCGACGCCGCAAAAGCCACTTGGACCAAGGCCTCCAAACTCATGCCCACCAATGCCACAGGGCATCCCGCGCAGCCTTCCGACAATGCCTCCGCCCAGCAAGGCGCGGATCTCCTGAAGCTCATCGACTATCGCCCGCGCAAGAGCGAGCCGGGCAAGTTCGCCTTTGTGCAGATGCCGCACATCCTCCAGGGATATAACAACTGCGGCAGCACCGCCTGCGCCACCTTTGCTCGTCACCAAGGTGCCACGCTGGGTGGCTGGGATTTCAAGAAACTCTGCCCCTCACCCCTCGGCACGGGCACCGACTGGTGGCACCTGCTCGATGCCTCGAAAAAAATCGGCCAGCAGTGGAAACTCGTCACCTACACGCCCGATGACGCGGGCTTTGACCAAGCCACCGCTATGCTGAAGAGCGAGCTCGATGCCGGACGTCCCGTCGTCGTCGATTTCAAATACATCGGCCCGCAATACGCTGGAGGTTTCGCCGGGCACACGCTCAGTGTCTGCGGCTACATCGCCAAAGATGACCTCTACATCCTCTGCAATCCCGCAGTCGTCACACCGGGCCTCCAGCTCATCACCGCCGCCGATCTGAAGGACTTCTGGCGGTCCAACTACTACGGTGCCCAGGCAAAAGGTGTGCTCTCGCGGCCTGCCTTTGTCATGGAGCAGCGGTGAGGATGTGACCTCTGTATCTCCATGCCATGAGTTTTGTCTCCATATTCAACGATGTGATCGGCCCGGTGATGCGGGGCCCCTCCAGCTCGCACTGTGCTGCGGCGCTGCGCATCGGGCGGCTCGCTCGTGATTTGATGGATGGCGAGATCACGGAGGTGCTCGTGGAGTTTGATCGTGAAGGCTCGCTGCCGACCACGCACGACAGCCAGGGCAGTGACATGGGCTTGTTTGGTGGGCTGCTCGGCTGGGACGCAGACGACGAGCGACTGCCAGACTCCGCGCAAGCGCTCTCGGAGGCGGGGATCAAGTTGCGCATCGAAACGGTCGATGTCGGCGATCCGCATCCCAATACCTATCGGCTCACTTTGAAGAACAGTCGGGAGACGCACACACTCATCGCGATTTCGACGGGTGGTGGCATGGTCGAGGTCATCGAGATTGATGGCGTGCCGATGCACATGGACGGCGGCTACCATGAGACGCTGATTTGGCAAAGTGGCTGCGACTTTAGTCGCACTCAGAATGATTCGGCTAAAGCCGAAACCACATTCTCAGCAGACGAAGTCATCGTTCACGATCTCGGCGAAAATCAGCTCATCCAGGTTAAAGCGGCATCCTTCGTCTCCACAGACTCATTCCGGCCTCTTTTCGTCAAAAACCTCTCACCCGTGCTTCCCGTCCCATCACGCAGAGACATTCGCGTGCCCTTCACGAGCTGCGCAGACATGCTGGCATACGACGGCGATCGGAGCACGCCGCTCTGGCAGCTCGCCATCGAGTATGAACGTGCTCGTGGTGACTTCACCGAGGCCGAGGTCATCGCGAAGATGGTCGCCATCGTGCGCATCCTGCGCAAATCCATCGCTAGCGGCATCGCGGGCACGACTTACACGGATCGCGTGCTGCATCATCAGAGCGGGCGCTTTGCTGAGAGGATGCAAACAGGCCACCTGCTGGATGCTGGTGCCCTGAACCGCATCATTCTCTACGTCACCGCACTCATGGAGGTGAAAAGCAGCATGGGCGTCATCGTCGCCGCACCGACGGCTGGAGCCTGTGCAGCACTACCCGGAGCGGTGATCGCTATGGCGGAGTCGATGGATCAAAATGAAGAGCAAATGGCCAAAGCCATGCTCGCCGCCGGATTGATCGGTGTCTTCATCGCCACACGCTGGACCTTTGCGGCAGAAGTAGGCGGCTGCCAGGCAGAAGGCGGTGCCGCCGCGTGCATGGCCGCCGCCGCGCTCGTCACACTGGCGGGTGGCACACGCGATCAAGCCATCGCCGCAGCCTCGATGGCCTTTCAGAGCATGCTGGGCCTGATCTGCGATCCCATCGCCAATCGCGTCGAAGCACCCTGCCTGGGAAAAAACGTCATGGCTGCCAGCAATGCCCTCTCCGCTGCCAACATGGCCCTCGCGGACTTCGATCCACTCATCCCGCTGGATGAAGTCATCGATGCTGCCAAGGCTGTCGCCGAGCGCATGCCCCGCGAGCACCGCTGCACCTCCCTGGGCGGCCTCGCTGTCACTCCGACCTCTCTGGAGATCGAGAGAAAGCTCGCGTCTCTGAAAACCAAGAGTTGCGGTTCTTGTTCCTGCTAAATACTCACTCTCATGATTCGATCCCTGCTTCTTTTCATACTCGCTACCAGCCTGCACGCTGCCACGCCGCGTGACTCGCTACCGCTCGATGCGCCTGAGTGGCCGCTGAACTATCGTCTGCATCTCGATGGTTCTGCGAAGGTCAAATTCAGCGATGAGCTGACCATCACACTCGATGCCTCTGGGCCGCATGACATCGCGGTGGAGCATCCCGCCGATGGTGCGCCCGTGCTGCGTGTGTGGAGTGGCGACAAGCTCGTGCGTGGGCCAGAGGATGTGCCGACGCTGGCACAAACAGGAGCGAAGGATTTCCCTGACGCGGATATTGACCTTGGCGATGACTTCACGGCGATGGTGACATTTGAAGCGACCGGCCAAGGCACCCTATTCTCCAAATGTGCACCGACAGGCAAGTGGTCGCCGGATGCGAAGGCGCTGTTCATTCGCGGCGGACGGCTCGTGTATGACATCGGCTGGCTCGGCGCGATGACCAGCGGTCCGAAGGTGACTGATGGCAAGCCGCATACAGCGGTGCTGACCACGAGTGGCGGCACTGCGCGGTTATGGTTAGATGGAAAGTCGATCGCGGTGAAGGCGAACTTCACTAAGCCGGATGCCAAGGAATTCATTTTCAAAGTGGGACACGCCGCGCCGAACTTCGCAGGTGATCTCACAAAGGGAAACATCCGTGCGGTGCGTGTGTGGAAACGTGCGCTGCCAGATGCGGAGATGGCGCTGCTGTTCAAGAACGACGGCGCAGGCGCGAACACGCCGGATTTCACCTATCAGCCGAAGGCGGGCGGCAAGCCCATCATTGAAGGTGGCAGCGGCTGGGTGCAGGCGCTGCAGCGCAGCGATCACGCCGAGATTGTAGGCGGCTGGAACGCCAAGACGCTCGAAGAAGGCGCGGCGATCTACAAGTCACTCTGCGTCGTCTGCCACGGCACGAAGGAGCAGCCCGGCTCACTGCCCACCGCGCTGCGCTTTGCCGAAGGCCAGTTCAAGAACGGCAGCGATCCGTATTCGATGTTCACGACCCTAACAAAAGGCTTCGGCCAAATGGTCCCACAGCCACAATACACCACCGCGCAAAAATACGCCGTCATCCACTACATCCGCGAGACCTTCTTGCGCCCACACAATCCCTCGCAACTCAAGGACGCCGATCTCGCATCACTCCCTCGCGGACTCGTGCGTGCCGAGGCGGAGAAAGCGGACAATTCGCCGCCACCCTACAAGCGTATGGACCTCGGCCCGGCATTGTTCTGGACCTTTGAAGTCGCACCCGACAACATCGCGCAAAAGGGCATCGCGATTCGTCTCGACGACGGCCCCGGCGGTGTGAGCAAAGGTCGCGCATGGATGGTTTACGATCACGACACCATGCGCGTCGCCACCGCAACCACAGGCGACTTCGTGGACTGGAAAGGCATCGCCTTCGATGGCAGTCACGGCACGCACACGGGTTTGACCGGTGAGAGGCACTTTATTAACCCCGTGGGACCAGGATGGAGCGTCGATAGCTTTGAGGATAAGCGTGCTCCGGCCAAGGATGGCAAGAAATACGGCACGCACGCAGGGCTGAAGTTCAAGGGGCTCTACACCTATCAAAACAAGGTCGTCATCGCAGCCAGCATCTACGGCACGCAGGTGATCGAATCGCCCGCGTGGCTCGATTACGGCAGCACACCGATCTTTGTGCGCACCGTGAACGTCGGCGAGGCAAAGAGGTCTTTGCTGCTTCGCCTAGCTCCAGAGAATGTGAACGTTGTTTTGAAGGGCGAAGGTGCTCTGAACAAGGAAGGCGGCTTCTGGGTCGCCAAGCTGCCTTCTGGAGCCAAAACGCAGCTTTTCATCTCCAAGGTCGATGCAGCATCGCTCGACACGATGGCCAGATCATTTACTGCTCCGCTCGATCTCACGCCGCTGACCAAAGGCGGCCACGCTCAATGGCCGCAGACTGTAACCACGACCTCCGTGGCGGGCAAAGAAGACGGCGCATTCGTCGCGGACGACTTCACGCTGCCTCACGACAATCCGTTTCAAAGCTGGCTGCGCCCCGGCGGCTTTGATTTCACACCCGACGGAAAGGCGGCCATCGTAGCGATGTGGAATGGCGATGTCTGGCGCGTCGATGGCGTGATCGAGAAGGCTCCCGCGAAGCTGACGTGGCGCAGGATTGCCAGTGGCTTGTTCCAACCGCTCGGCGTGAAGTTTCGTGGCGATGACCTCTTCATCACCTGCCGCGATCAACTCGCGCGACTGCGTGATTTGAACGGCGATGGTGAGATCGACTTCATCGAATGCTTCAACGACGACGCGCAAGTGACTGAGCACTTCCACGAGTTCGCGATGGGCTTGCAGACGGATGCCGCCGGCAACTTCTACTATGCCAAGTCCGGTCGCCACGCGCTCGACAGCGTGGTGCCGCAGCACGGCACCTTGCTCAAAGTCAGCGCCGGTGGTGCCAAGACAGACATCCTCGCTACCGGCTTCCGTGCGGCCAATGGCCTCTGCCTCAACGACGACGGCACCTTCTTTGTCACCGATCAAGAAGGCTTCTGGACACCGAAGAACCGCATTAACCGCGTCAAAGTCGGCGGCTTCTACGGCAACATGTTTGGCTACACCAACGTGACCGATACATCCGACACCGCGATGGAACAGCCCATGGCGTGGATCACCAACAACAAGGACCGCAGCCCCGCCGAACTCGTGTGGGTGCCCAAGAACGCGTGGGGCAATCTCGGCGGCAGCTTGCTCAATCTCAGCTACGGCACCGGCCGCGCCTTCATCGTCCCTCACGAAGAAGTGAGCGGCCAATGGCAGGGCGCGGTGTGCGAGCTTCCCATGCCCGCCTTCGCCACCGGCATCATGCGCGGACGCTTCGGCAACGATGGGGCACTCTACACCTGCGGCATGTTCGCCTGGGCCGGAAACGCCACAACACCCGGCGGCTTCCATCGCATCCGCCGCAACGAAAAGCCCGCCCAAGTGCCTCTGGCGGTTCACGCGACTCCCGGTGCCATGACCGTGACCTTCAGCGACCCCATCGAGCCGAAGGATTGCGCCATGAAAGTGTGGCGCCTCAAACGCACCAAGAACTACGGCTCCCAGCACTACGACGAACACGACCTCGCCATCAAGACTGTGAAGCTCAGCGACGACAAACGCACCGTCACTCTGGAGATCCCTGACTTAGCACCCACGCAGTGCTACGAGCTGAAGATCAACGACCACAATCTGCACGGGACCATTCACCAACTCGCGAAGTGATGAGCACCTCAGACCTTGACCACCAGACCTTCGGCTTCAGCGAGCGCCTTCTGATTGGCATCAAAGGTCAGGAACTCATCAGCGCCGAGGTGCAGGGCCGTGGCGACATGCAAGATGTCCGCCAGTCGATGGCCTTTAGTCTCAGTGTATCGCTCGCTCAATTCTTCCGCCGTGTAATGAACGGCCGACCAATCAACCGGCATGACTTCGAGCACTTTGGTGCGCAGGTCGGATTGAAGATCACGCAGCATCTGAGTCGCCTCCGACTTGGTGAAGCCCTTGGTTTTGTCTTTCGTATGCAGTCGGACTTGCAGTCGCAGGGACTGACGAAACTCGAGCAGCAGAAGGCTAGAGACCGGAATTGGCCCGCTACGCTTCGCCATGAAGGTATCCGCTTTGGGCGAATGCTCCTGCGTGCGATACACCGAGCACAGAAACGAGGTGTCAGGAAAAACCATCAGCCCTCTTCGCCCTCCAGTTCATACTCCCGCATCTCCTTCACTTCCTGCTCGCTAAACACGCGATCCCCCCAGATGGCTTTTCGTCGTGCTTCAAAGTCTGGATTCTTGACCTTGGCGGGGCTTCGGCTGCGCTTCATGGCAGTGAGCATGGCCACGGGCTCACCGCGTTTTTCAATGCACACTTCGACCCCATCACGGAGCCAGGCTTCGATCATGGCGAAGTTGTTCCGAAGGTCGCGGACGGTGGCAGTTTTCATGTGGACATTTTCTGTCCCCGCGCTGCGTTTGTCAATGACCGCCTCTCCCGCTTTCCACCCATCACTATGAAACACGTCCTCTTCGCCACAATCCTCGCGGCGGCTCAGCTTCACGCCAAGCCGCTGAAAGTCTTCATCCTCGCCGGTCAATCCAACATGGAAGGTCATGCGAAGATCGAGACCTTCGACTACATCGGCGATGATCCTGCCACCGCTCCGCTTTTGAAGATGATGCGCGGCGACGACGGTCAGCCGCGTGTGTGCAATCACACATGGATCTCCTACTTCACAGGCAAATACGACGGCAGCGCGAATGGCGAGGGCACCGGGAAGCTCACGGCTGGGTATGGTGCGCGGGACGATGCGACGAAGTCGAATGGCAAGATCGGCCCGGAGTTCACCTTCGGCCTCACGATGGATGCCGCGCTCCAAGAGCCCGTTTTGATCATCAAGACCGCCTGGGGAGGTCGGAGCCTCAACACGGAATTCCGCCCACCGAGCGCAGGATCGTATGAACTCAACGACTACCAAAAGAAGCTCTACTATGGCCCGCCCGGCCACGGTGTGCCCAAGGACATGAACCAATGGCTCGCCGAGAAGAAAACCGAAACAGGCCGCTTCTACCGCTACATGGTCGAGCATGTGAAGCATGTGCTCGCCGACCCGAAACGCGTCTGTCCGGCCTATGATGCGAAGGGTGGCTATGAGATCGCAGGCTTCGTGTGGCTCCAGGGCTTCAACGACATGGTGGACGGGCACACGTATCCCGATCGCGGCAAGCCGGGCCGCTTCGCAGTTTATAGCGATCTGCTCGCACACTTCATCCGCGATGTGCGCAAGGACTTGAATGCACCAAAGATGCCCTTCGTCATCGGCGTGATGGGTGTGGGCGGTTTGAAGGCACCGCCGGACACGCTCGCCTTCCGCGAGGCGATGACCGCGCCCTCGCTGATGCCCGAGTTCAAAGGCAACGTCTTCGCCGTGCCCACCGCGCCGTTTTGGTCGGAGGAACTCGCCGCCATCGACGACAAACGCGCCCAGGTCCGCCAGATGGGATTCTATTTGAACAACAAGCACAAAGACCATGCCAACGCCGACGGTCACATGACCGAGCCCGAGAAACGAGCGTATCTCAAAGACTACGAAGTCAAACTCATCTCGCCCGCAGACGAAGCTCTGTGGAAACGCGGTGCCTCGAATGCTGGCTATCACTACCTTGGATGCGCGAAGACCTTCGCCCTGATGGGCAAGGTCTTCGCGGAAGCGATCCTTGGCAAGACGACATCTGCTCCGTGATCTCAAGCACCTCAGACCACCCTATATGCTTTTGAAACACGCACTCGCCTCGCTCGCATCATTGCTGCTCTCTTCAGCGGCTGTGGGTGACGAACGCCCCATCGTCGGCGCGATCCGCTGGGATGGCTGGTATGGCGATGGCAGCGTGGTGAAAGCCGTGGAGGCATCGTTGGGGCAGCCGAAGTATCATTTTCGCCTGCCGTGGTTCGCTCGCGTGGTTAGCGAGGGCAAGGTGAGCATCAATGGCGATGCGCAGTCCATCATGGAGCAGGAGATCGAGTATGCAGCGCAGGCGGGGCTGAACTACTGGGCCTTTCTGGACTACTTGGACCAAATGCCGGGCATGAGCATCGGCTTGAAACGCTACCTCGCGGCGAAGGACAAGAAGGGCCTGCGCTACTGCCTCATCGAAGAAGGTGCGCGACTCGACGGAGCGGGCTCGAAAGCCTGGAGCACACTCGTGGAGCATTTCCGACATCCCGATTACCAAACCGTGCTCAATGGCCGACCACTGCTGTGTTTGTTTGGGAAGACCGCCAAGCTTGGCAAAGCCGAGTGGGACGATTTGAAGCATCAAACCGTCGCCGCAGGTCTGAAGGCACCCTATCTCGTGCTCATGGGTTGGAATGCAGACAAGGATCGCGAGGAACTCGGCTTCGACGCCATCTCCGAGTATGCCTGCGCGGGCAAAGGCTACACGACGGATCCCGTGACCTATGCGCAGCTTACCTCGCATCATGTGAAGGAGAACCTCTGGTCCAAGTGGAAGCGCGAACGCACCCCATGTATCACCTTTGCCACCACAGGCTGGGACACTCGGCCTCGCCAGGAACGCCCGCCGCCGTGGTGCTCATGGGTCATGGCCACGCCCGATCCCACACCGCCTGCACAACAAAAGCCACTCATGGATGCGACCACCGCCACGCCCGATGAACTCGCCGCGCATCTGCGGGATGCCATCGCGTGGACACAAGCCAATCGCGACCTCAATCCCGCCAACGTCATCATCATCTATGCCTGGAACGAGCACGACGAAGGCGGCTGGCTCCAGCCCACGCTCGGTGCTGATGGTAAACCTAACGATGAGCGCATCCGGGCACTGGGGAGGGTGCTGCGACTGGCAGTCACACCACCGCCATAGTTATTTTTTGTCCTCTGGTGTTTTCTTCAGCGGACACCATGACGCCACGTCTCCGGTCTTGAACCCGGATTATGCATTAGGATAAGCGAACGGGGGTGGGCGAGCTTCGATGTGTTGGAAGATGGAGTCCATCCAGGGGCGCTTTTGGCGGGTCAGTGAGAGCTTGAGCACTCGTTTGCGAGCGTGTTGGCTGACCCAGCCGCCTATTGCAAAGCAATAGGATCTCAGGGTCGCTAAGGTGGCCTGGTTGTGGCTGTTGAGTGCGAAGTGCCGGAACAAACTTATGAGGTTGTAGGCTACCATGATGAAGCGGAACGAGGCTTCGGTGGCCCAGAAGTCTTGGAGACAAAACGCGTCTAGGCCAAAGTCCTGCTTGAGTTCCCTGATCCTGTTCTCGCAGTCGGCGCGGGTGTTGTAGATGTTCCAGATCTGATCGAGCGGTAGGTCGAGGTTGGTCACGTAAAGGCTGAAGCGGTAGTCGGGCATGTCATCGAAGAGTAGCTTGCCTGCCGCTTGAGGGCGGCGGCTGGTCTGCTTGCGCACGACGATGTGACGACGCGCTTTTACTTTCGGATCGGCGCACTGGTGTCGCCATTCTTTGACTGCGATGCCGGGGCATACTTCTACCCAGTCTTTCATGCCATAGACTTCGTTCTTGATGTTGGCATAGGCTTTCGCGGCGATGATGTAGGGCACGCTGCGCTCCTCCAGCGCGCTGAGGATGTCGTTGGTGTAAAAGCCGCTGTCGGCGCGCACGAGGCCGACCTTCACTCCGGCGAGTGCTTCATCGAAAGTCTCGCGCATGAACTCCACGCAGTTGGAGCACGCTGCGGTGTTGCCGGGGCGCAGCCAAGCGTTGGCCACCATGCGCGTTTGGCTGATGAACGCGATGAGCGGATGGTGTGAGTTGCGTCCTTTGCGGTTGGGGTTGTAGCCTTTGGCCGATCCTTCCTGGCTCCCTTCGCGTGTGATGACGGTGCTGTCGAAGTCTACCGTCACTGCACCGATGTTGATCTGATCGAAGAACCACTTCTGCAAGGCGGGGAACACGGCTGTGTTGCGTGCCTGCGAGAACTTGCCGAAGAATCGGCTGTAAGTGCTTTGGCTCGGCAGGCTCTCATAGCCAAAGATGGCGGCGAGTGTTTGATCTTGGCGCAGCCAGTCGCAGTGGATGTAGCGGCTGGCTCCTGTCCAGATGCTAAGCCAAAAGCTCTCGATGATGTGAACCGGATCATAAGCGCGGTTAGAGCCTCCTTGCGGTAGATCCAAAGTCCTGAGGTGCTCGCGGATACCAGTCTGGTCCAAAAGCGCTTCATCAATGCCATGCCGCCAAAGGGCGTCACCGGCTTGTCGGAGTATTCAATCGGCAAGTTCACCATCCCGGTGATTCTGCCACGCTCGTCAATACCCCTCAACAACGAGCATCAGGCCTTCTCACCTGCATGCTATTGCATAATCCGGGTTGAACAGAGTCTTTCTTCGCCGGGGAGACGGTGTAGTGGAAGGCCACGAACAAACAGCCGATGAAGAAGCAAAGCCCGGTCAGCGTTGAGGGCACGCCTGAGTTTGCTCTCGTTGAGGTGCTGGTGGTTTATGAATCCCAAGTCAGGCCAACGGAATCCCAAGCGAGGTTCGCGTGGCTGCTCGCAGGGTGGAGCGCTGCGACCTCCTCTCAATGGCGCTGAAGATGTCCGTAATGGTCGTCTCCACGCCCCAGGTCAGCCTCGCCAACTCATGCACGCCGGGGAAGTTTTCACCGCCTTCGATGCGGCTGATGGTGTCTCGCGACACGCCGCACTTTCACCACAGGGCATACATGCTCTACCTCAGGTCCTGCAAACGTCTTGGCAACCGCTCGCGGATGCGCTCGGCGTAGTTGTGGGGCCCCTGTGGCTTTGCGTTCACGGGGTCTGGGTGATGGCGATGCGGAAGAAGCGTGCTGGCTGGCCTTCGATGGGGGCGGGAAGGGTAATTCCACGACATCATGGGTGGTGTCGCTGGCGATGACGGTGGGGGTGGTGGCACTGTTTTCCCAGGTGGTGAGGTTGGCGCTGAACTGTGGGGTGTAGATGAGGCCGTCGGTGGCGTGGGTCTTTCGGCGGATGAAGCGGGCGGTGATGGTGGTGCCCATGTTCACGCTGGGCAGGCCGGTTTGCGTGAGGGTATTGCCGCTGATGGCGAAGGTGCCGATGCTGCTGGAGCTGGGATTCATGCCGAAGGCAAACTCGAGCAAGTTGGTGAGGCCGTCGCTGTCGGGATCGGCGGTGGAGAGGCCGGTGGTGGCGGGATTGAGGCCGTTGGCGTCGGCCCAAAGCGCGACGGGGTCATTGATGATGAGTGTGGCGCTGCTACTCGTGACGGTGCCCGCAGAACTGGCGATGACGACGCTGTAACTACCCCAATCTGTAACTGCGGCGCTGGGAAGGGTAAAGCTGCTGCCGGTGGCACCACTGATCGCCTCGTTGTCGCGATACCACTGGTAGCTGAGTGGGAAGGGAGAGGTGGCGCTGACGCTGAAGGTGACGCTCTGGCTACGATTGACAGTCTGCGAGATGGGCTGCGTGGTGATGCGCGTTGGCACTGAGGGCAGCCAGCCATTCAGGTTGTAGTAGGCGTTTCCGAAAATCGCCGCGAGCGTGTAGTCAGCCGGGTTAACTGTGACGGGAACGCGATTGGCGGAGCCTGTGGGATGGACCAGCAACGCATCCGTGGGCGACATCGCCGGGCTGGTGTAGTCGGGGTCGATGGTGTTGAGCCAATAGGCTCCGGCAGTCTGGCGCTGCGCCACGGTGGCCGCGGTGCCTCCGCCGATGAGGGTGGAGCCGTATTCGCGGGCGCGGCAGGTGTTTTCGCGGCCACTCCATTCGCCCCAGCCCTTCGTGCTGATGTGGGTGCCGAGGGCGCAGTTGATGACGGCCGTCGTGCCGTCGTTGCCCCACGGGCGTTCGAAGGTCGTGGAGTTGGCGTTCACGTCGTAAGGGTAGCCGTTGGCGACGAGGGCGCGCGGGAAGCGGCAGTTCAGGAACACGAGGCCGTGCGGCTGGGCGATGGAGGTGTTTGGTGCGCCGATGGGGCCGCCAGTGTTGCGGATCTCGACGATGTCGGAGTTGTCGAACACGGAGAGTGCCGCGCCGTAAATGAAGTCCACCGAACCCCAGACTTCGCAGCCGTAGAAGTAAGTGATGCCCATGACGGTGTAGAGGGTGTCCTGGCCACCCTTGATCAAGACATTGTCAAAGACGATTCGTGAGCCTGTGGTGGCGACGGTGTTGATGGGTCCAGTGAATGCATTCGATCCATAGGCCGAGGTGCCGGTGGGCGTGTAGGCAGTGTAGATGATGTTATCGACGGTGAGGTCGCGGACGGTCACGTCGGAGCTTTCCACGCGCAGTGTGCCTGCGGGGAAGTTGTTGCTGGAAAACGCGGCGTAGGGAAACACGAGCTGCACGTCGTGGCGGGTCGCGCCATCGCCGACCATCGTCACGAAATGGCGGTTCTGAGCGAAGGTGGTGCAATCGAAGTAAATGCCCGGCTTGATGCGGATGGTGCGGGGCAGCGTGTTGTTTTGCGGTATCCAGTCGGAGGCACCTTGCAGCGTGGCGAAGTCACCGGTGCCGTCGAGGCCGACGGTGATCGTGGTCGGGCCGGTCGTGGGCGTTGGCGTGGCGGGGCCGGAGACTTTGGTCGAGAACCTCCAGGTGTTGGGATCAGAAACGCCTGGGAACGCCGCATTGGTGGAATCCAGCACCACCGCCGGATCCATGGTGACGTAGTAGGTGCGACCGTAAGCGAGCCGTTGGCTCAAGGTGATCCACACCTCATTGCCATACACGGCGATGGGCATGTAGTTGAAGTTCGTGCCTTGCACGTTGCGCACGGCCAGGTTGGGAATGGTCGCCGCATAGAATGTGATTTTGCTGAGGGTGGCGAGGTTGATCGTCGAGACGACCGAGTTATCCGCGGCATCACGCACGGTGAGCGTGCCTGCGATGCCCAGCTTGGGAGCGCTTGGGAAGCTCAGCCGCAGTTGCTGGTCGATGCTGATGCCGGTCGCGTTATTGCCAGGAGCGAAGGTGATCGACTGCGTGGTGGCCGCGCCGAGATAGACGACCGAGCTGGTGACGCTGCCGACGAGGTTCGTCGCGATCACCCGGTAGTAACCGGAGGTCGCCGCCGTGACCGTGAGCGGGAGCGTCGCGGCTGTGGCACCGGAGACGTTGGTAAAGGTCACGCCGTCAGTGCTCATCTGCCATTGGTGTGTGGGAGCGGGCGAGCCGGAGGCGGAGACGGTGAGGGTGAAAGGCGAGCCCGAGGCCACGATCTGTCCCACCGGCTGCGTGAGGATGGTCGGGGCCTGATTGACCGTGAGCGTGGCGGCGTTGCTGGTGAGCGTGCCGACGGAGTTGGTGATGACGACGCGATAGAGCCCTGCGTCTGCCACGACGGTGCCGGTGATGTTGAGGGTGCTGCTATTGGTGCCGACGTTGCTGTAGTTCGCGCCGTCATCCGCGCTCCTCTGCCATTGATAGGTGAGCGGAGAGGTGCCGCTGGCGCCCACGGTGAAGGTGGCTGTGGCTCCAGCGAGGACTGTGGTGCTGACGGGATGCGTCTGGATGGTCGGCGCCACCAGTCCCTCGCTGGTGGTGACGGCGCAGTTGCTGCTGACCACGGTGCCGGAGGCGTTGCTAACAAGCACGCGATACGTTCCGGCATCACTGGCCTGAACGACGGCGATGGAGAGTGTGGCGGTGGCGGCGCTGGGATTCGCTGCGGCGCTGATGTTGGCAAAGGTCGCTCCGCCATCGGTGCTCTTTTGCCACTGATAACTGAGCGTGCCAGGACCGCTGGCCGTGACGCCTACAGAGAAGCTGCCAGTCAGTGTGGCGGTCGCGTTCGCCGGTGGCTGCGCAGTGATGGTGGGCATCGCCTGCGGCACGACTTGGAAGCCATTGAAGAAGGGATCATTCTGCCCCGTGGCATTGTCCACGACGAAGGTCAGCGTGCCGCTCGGCGACGCGGTGCCGCTGAGTTTCACATACGAGTGGTTGAGGTTCGCGGGATCGGTCACATCACGCGTGTAACCATTGCTGTAGTCCGCTGGAGCTTCAGCCGAGCCTCCGCCGTTCGCGGCATCGAGGATCCACTTGCTGCCCTGGCCGTTGTTGTTACCTGCACCGTATCCGTAGAGGTCGTAACTGCGGCCCGCAGTCAGGCCGTTGATCGTGACCGTGAGCGCCGTGTTCCACCAGTAGTAGGTGTAGTAGCGCATGATGGCGCTGGGTGAAAAGGAGGTGCTGTCGTTGCCGGTCTTCAGCGCGTCACTCACGCTGTAGGAGCCGGCGGTCACAGAGAGGGACATCGTCTTGCCTGTGGCCGCTCCAGCGTCATCCACGAGCGCGGCATTGCTCACGAGCGCCTGCGTGGGCGTGCCGGCGGCGGCAGCACCGATGATGTTATTCCAAACGCTGCCCGCTGAGCCGACCGCAGCCGCGCCAGTGACGGCGGGCGCTCCGCTTTGATTGGAAGCACGGAAGGCAACATTGAACGCCGTGTCGGGCGTGGAGCCACCGTTCGGCACGACAGAGAGCGCGGCCGTCTGGCTGATGATCACGCCGCCTTGGGCATTGAGCACGATGACGCGGTAAAGGCCCGCGTCGCCGCTCTGACTGTTCGTGAGCACGAGCGAGGAAGTGGCCGACGAGGCGTTCGTGGCCGGATCGATCGTGGTCCACGTGCTGCCGCCATCCGTGCTGCGCTGCCACAGGTAGGACTGCGCAGTCGGCGCGGCAACCGAGATCGTAGCGCCCGCGCCTGCGGTGGTGACGGTGTTCGCCGGTTGGCTGGTGATGGTCGTCTGCGCGGCCTCCTGGATTTGGAAGCCATTAAAGTGCGGATCGTTCTGCCCCGGCGCATTGTCCACGACCACCGTCAGCGTGCCCGTGGATGTGGCGGTGCCGGTCAGCTTCACATAGGAGTGGCCGAGGTTCGCCGGATTGGTCACGTCCCGCGAGTAGCCATTGTTGTAATCGCCGAGGCAGTTCGCTGTGGCACCGCCATTGGCCGGGGCCATCGTCCAGGAGGAGCCTGTGTTGTGACTGTCGCCCGCACCGTAGCCATATAGCTCGTAGCTCGCGCCGGGACGCAGGCCGGTGAGCGTGAGCGTCACCGTCCCGTTCCACCAGTAGTAGGTCCAGTAGTCCATGATCGGCGTCACGGTGGGGAAGTTGGTGCCGTTGTTCCATGCCTTGACCACGTTGTTGATCGTCTGCGTGGGAGACGCAGCGTTGAGCGTCAGCGCCACGCCTGTCGCCGCGCCGGAGTCGGAGACGAGCGCCGCATTGCTGAGCAAGTCCTGTGACTGGAGTGTGGTGGAGAGCGCCGCGCCGGTGAGATTGTTCCAAACACTGCCGCTGCTGCCAATCGCCGCCGCACCTGTGACGGTGATGCCGCCGCGAGTCGGCGAGCGGAAGGCCAGGTTCACTTGGGGCGTTGGAGTCGTATTCGCGGTGGTCAGCACCACTAGCGAGGCATTGCTGCTGTAGCTCACCGCACCGCCCCCATCCGTCACCAGCACGCGATACAGCGAAGGCGAAGTGGTCTGCACATTCGTGAGCGTCAGCGTGGCGGTGGTGGCGCTCGGTGTGGCAATCGGGTCAATCGTGTCGAACGTCGTGCCACCATCGTTGCTAGACTGCCACTGGAACGAGACCGCCGCCGGTGCCGTGACCGTGAAGGATGCGCTCCCTCCCACCGTGGCCAGCGCGTTCGCAGGCTGGCCCGTGATCGCCGTCGAGGCCACCGGCACGAGTTGGAAGCCATTGAGGAAAGGATCATTTTGCCCCGTCGCATTGTCCACCGTGACCGTGAGCGTGCCGCCGGAGGTCGCCGCGCCGGTGATCTTCACATAGGCATGGCCGAGGTTCGCCGGATTCGTCACGTCCCGCGTGAAGCCGCTGCCAAAGTCGGCCATCGCGGACATCGTCGCCCCGCCATTCACCGGAGCGAAACTCCATTTGCTACCCTGGCCGGCACCGTCGCCCGTGCCGAAGCCGTAGAGATCATACGAGCGGCCAGGAGCGAGGCCGGTGAAGGTCAGCGTGAGCGTCGCATCCCACCAGTAGTAGGTGTAGTAGTCCATGATGGCCGACACCGGCGCGAAGTTCGAGTTGTTGCTCCAGGCATGGTGCTGGGCGCTCACCGGCTGCGTGGCCGAGGCGGAGTTCATCGTCACTTTCATGTCCGTCACGGTGCCCGAGTCCGAAATCAGCGCCGCATTGCTGATGAGATTCTGGGAAAGGTCCGTCGTTGATGGAGCCGCCTGCATCAGATTGTTCCAAACACTGCCCGTCGTGCCCACCGCGCCCGCGCCGGTCACCGCAGGCGCACCGCTTTGTGATGCAGCACGGATCGCGCCATTTGCCGCCACGACTGTGCGAGGCAAAACTTTGAGCACACAAGCAGTGCTCGTCTCCGCAGGCGTCGTCACTACCCGATAATGCCCCGCATCCGATGCCTGTAGATTGGTCAGTGTGAGCGAGGCCGTGGTGGCGCTCGCATTGCCCGAGATCGCCGTATAGGTCGAGCCGCCATCCGTGCTCTTCTCCCACTGAAACGCCGAAGCTGCCGGCGCCGAAGCCGAGATCGTCACACTGCCCGTCGCAGTCCCGCTGATCGCCGCCGGAGGCTGGGTGACGATCTGAGCGAAAGCACTCGTGGCAAGACTGAGAAGCAAAAGACCGCCGACAAAAGCAGGACGGACGATGCGACGACGGACGAACGCAGAGATAAATGCTGGCAGGGGGCAATCCATACGCCGAGTCTGTCAGACCGGCGGTTTTCTGTCCCGTGGCCAGATGTCCACAAATGCAGGGACCAGGGTCACTTCCGTGGCAGAAGCGGGGTGCCTTCCATGCCTGTCACCTCGGCCTGATGATGAGGGCGATGGAGCAGGCCTGGAGAAAGGTGGGCATAAGGTGACAAACGCCCACTATGGGCCGTCCTCGCGTTACCCACAAGGAAAGCGGGTGTTATGGTAGCGCCGTCCATGTGGAGCATTCGCACACGCGTGTGGCATACTCGTAAGCTTCGCTCTCCCGGTTGGAGGGCATGGCGTCTTCATGAGCAGGCTTCCCGCCGTTCACTCGCCTCCCCAAAGCCCCACCTGGAACTCAGGAGAAAATGCCGCAGCGATCAGGGCGGATTGTGCCAAAACCACCGCCCTTCCGGCAAGACTTTTTTGGGCAGAGCGGAGGTGAATTAGGGAAAACTTGTGACAGCACGGTTGAAGTGCTTCACGTTACACCCACGCCACCCATTCATGACCGCCAGCACAACCAACGGAAGATCCCGACAAGAGGAACTTGG
Organism: Verrucomicrobiaceae bacterium; assembly: GCA_016713035.1. Taxonomy (NCBI): domain Bacteria; kingdom Pseudomonadati; phylum Verrucomicrobiota; class Verrucomicrobiia; order Verrucomicrobiales; family Verrucomicrobiaceae; species Verrucomicrobiaceae bacterium. The sequence goes on along the minus strand of JADJPW010000009.1, from coordinate 69,578 downwards.
ACAGTTCCTCACGGCGAAGCCGACGGCGGACTTCATGGCCTCCATGTTTGGGCCAAGCAAGCCTGCTGCTTGCTCCACTTCACAGAGTCGTTGGGGGCTACTGGTCAAAGCTATCATTGAGGTGTTTTGCGCCCGATGGGCTCCAGGAGCGGCTATCCTCGGCATCTGCGATAGCGAGCAAGGTGAGGTCAATCTCGATTCAAACGCCTTGGCCGCGCTCGGCGTCACCTTGGATTCCTCCGCCAAACTTCCTGGTGTCATGATCCACCACGAGACCAAGAACCGACTTCTACTCGTCGAACCCGTGATCAAAGGCGGACCAGTGGATGAAAAGCGCCGCCAGGAACTCCAGAATTTGTTTGCCGGGTCCGATGCGCATCTCGTCTTCGTCACCGCCTTCGAGAACCGCCGCGCCATGCAAACCTTCGGCTCAGAGATCGCCTGGGAATCCGAGGTGTGGTTCGCCGAAGACCCCGATCACATGATCCACTTTAACGGAGGTCGCTTCCTCGGGCCATATCCAGACGCGATGCCAAGCAAATGACCACCGACCGCCACCAATTCCGCAGCATCACTACCCTGCGCGACATGCTGCTGCCGAAGCTGCTCAAAGGAGAACTCCGCTTATGAAGATTAAATCATTCGAACTCGCCCACATCAAAGCATTCAAGTCGCTGAAATTTGACCTGGAATCAACCTCTGTCCTGATTGGTCAAAACGATCATGGCAAGTCATCAATCCTGAAGGCAATCGACATTGTTTTGAATCAGCTTCCGCAGGAGGCCCTTGAAGCGGGAACACTCCATCCAGACCTCGCGGAGCGGCTTTTACCGGTGTTTCCGGTAAATGCGAAAGCGCGCCGAATCACGGTCTATTACGAAACAGGAGGTAAGGAAAAGGCGCTGCACATCACAGTCCGCTCAGATTTGACTTTTACAGTGTTGGAGGAAATTGAGCGCAACGCCAAAACGAATCCCCAAAGTCTTGCGATTCTCGCAAAGATACGTGCATATAACAAATTTATTCTGATCCCGGCCCTTCGAGACGCATCATCCGAAGAATTTCGTAAATTGTTTGGACGCATGCTTCGAGAACATGGATTAGCCAAAATGATTCCACAGAAAGCCGGCGGCACTCCAAAAGAGTATCGAGTTCTCAAGGGCATACGCGACAAGATTACAAGTGAGATAAGCCCATACATCAACGATGCGCTACTGCCAGAAATCGAGAAGCACTTCGGATTCAAGACACAGCACAAATTAGGACTGAAGTTTGATGTTGATGTGCAGAATGTTGGAGAGTGGATTATCGACAACCTTCGATTGGGGTTTCAGGTTGGAGATAATGAGGATGCAACGCTTGCCCTCTCGGAGGCGGGTTCAGGTGTTCAAAGTGGCGTGCTTCTTGCGCTACATCGCCTTGAGCAAAAAGCCGCTGTCAATCCAGACACTCAATTCATTCTCGCTGTCGAAGAGCCTGAGGCATTCTTGCATCCGCAGAGGCAGAAGGAACTCTATCAGGACATTTTGGCTGCACAGTCCAACAATCTCCGGGTCATTGTCACAACGCACAGCCCCTACATCGTTTCCGAAACTCCATTCACGAAACTAGGGTTAGTAAAAAAGGATGGGCAGCATGCATCTCTTTTTGTGCCTTCGGTCGGTTCACAAAGGGAGCGAGAGATGTTTGACGCTTACAGCGACGATGTGAACGCGCAGTTGTTCTTTGCAGAGAAAGTTGTTTTGGTTGAAGGGGAATCAGATTCTAGGGTCCTGAAAGTTTTGTTGCAGAAGAAACTTGGGAACGCTGCACATCGAATCTCCGTCATATCCGCATCGGGCAACGCTAACTTCTCCCCGTTTTTGCGCATGATCAGGGCATGGAAGGAGGCAAAGATTCCTCATCTTGTTGTGACTGATTTTGACTCCCTTACAACCAGCACGCAGAGGGCGCTACTGGTCGGAGCGAAAGCGGCAGGATATCCAATTGCTGGCGAGGCTACGCTCCACTCCGCTATCGATGCAGCGCTCGACAAGGATGAGCAACACTTCAGAAATGCTGCGAGCGAAGCTGAGAAGCAGTTGAAGGGCGCTGGCTTAAATACATTCGTTTTCACGTCCGATTTGGAATACGCACTTATTACTGCCGACAATAAAGATGCTGCGGCAAAAGAAATGACTACATGCGGTCTCGATGACAAGGACTACACGAAAGGGTATGACCTTAACCAGTTGCGGAAAGCAATTGGCAGCAAGCTTTTAACGAACAGCAAAAATGACTCAGCTTCGTTAAAGAAGCCTTTCGTTCACCGAAAGATCGCCGCGACCATTGAACTGCCGAAGGCGCACAGTGACTTTGGCCGCCTAATCGCAGCCATCGAGGCGCTCTAACCTTCTTCAAGAAGCGAATATGTCCCTTGACGAATCCAACGCCGAATACACCTCCCTCGAATGGTTCGGGGAGCTGGTCCCGCAGGCGCTGGAGCTAGGGCACGGGCCGCATCTCGCGCCCGCAGAACCGTCGGCGGCGCGGGAGTTGAGTTTGGTGGAATCTGAACCCTTTTAACCCCGAGACACCCATGAGTGAGACGCTGAACTTTTACTGTGATGAAAGCTGCCACCTGCTGAATGATCATCAGAAGGTGATGACGCTGGGAACGGTGTGGTGCCCGATGGAGCGGCGGCGGGAGATCAGCGAGCGGTTGCGTGAGATCAAAGCACGGCATGGGCTACCGCCTGCCTTTGAGGTGAAGTGGGGCAAGGTGTCGCCTGCTAAGGCGCTGTTTTACCAGGACTGGCTGGATTTTTTTCTCGATGACGATGACCTGCACTTCCGTGCCGTGGTGGTGCCGGACAAGAGTGTGCTCAATCACGACGGCTTCGGCCAGTCGCACGATGACTGGTATCACAAGATGTATTTCGTGTTGCTCTCCGGGCTGCTGAAACCGGAGAACAAGCACCGCATCTACATCGACCTGAAAGACACGCACAGCGCCCGGAAGATGAAGAAGCTGCATGAAGTGCTGTGCAACAACGCCTATGACTTTGACCGGAAGATCATCGAGCGGGTGCAGGTGGTGGCCTCCCACGAATCTGAACTGGTGCAACTGGCAGATCTGCTGGTGGGGGCGGTGAGTTACGCGAACCGGGGCCTCTCGGGTAATGCAGGCAAGGAGCAGCTCATCGCCCGGCTGAAGAAGCGGACGAACAAGCACCTGACGCAGACGACGCTGCTCAATGAGAGGAAGGTGAACCTCTTGATTTGGAAAGGGGGCGGGGCGGGCGTATGAGCGAGCCGCCCGACTTGGTCGAAGTGGATGACTTTCCCGGTGCTGACTTTGGCAGCCGTTGGAAGGTGTATCTGGAGGACATTTACCAGCGCTACCTGCGGTCCGTTGCGAAAGGCGGGCTTACTTTCCGTGGTAAGCTGGTGAACTGCCAGTTTCGGCCGGAAACGCATGGGAAGCACTTCGCCTTCTGGCACATGATGCAGGAGGGGAGCGGCGGCCGGAGTGAAGATGACCGGACGATTGATCCCGAGCGTTGCCGCCGGGTGGATTGGATCGCCTGGGTAATTGCGAACGCAGGGACGCATCCTGGCATCCGTGTTTTCCAGCAGACCACGCGTTGGGGTGAGACGTCCTGGGTGCTCTGGCTCTACGAGCATGATTACGCGGTCATCCTTTGGGAGCGCCGAGACTACTACCTGCTCAAGACCGCCTTTTACCCCATCTACAAACGCAAGAAGGAGGAGCTTGAACGTGACTGGAAGGCGTTTCAGCCTGGAAATGGCTGAGGCCGCCCCTTGCGGGACGGCCTCGAAATCTCCTTTCACACATGGTGAATGAAACACTGGGAATAGACACACCCGGCATCCGAATGTCAAAACATCTTTATCCTAGCTGAGCATACCCCCAATCGTTTCGAACGGCAGGGGCTCCACGCCGAGTTCCTGCAACTCAGCCACTCCATCGGTCATCAAGAGCACCATCTTCTTGAATTGCAGCCGCTCGCCAACCTTGACCTCCTTGCGGTAAAGGCTCACGCGATTGATCTCGCCAGGGAATAGCTGCACCTCGGGCACCATGTCCACAAATGCAGGGACCAAGGTCACTTCCGTGGTAGAAGCGGGGTGCCTTCCATGCCTGTCACCTCGGCCTGATGCACAGTCAGGGGCGGTCCTTTCTTGACGTTGAGGCTCACACCTTCAAATCGTATGCCTTTGGCGTGATAGACCTGTGCTCCACGCTCGGCGGTGATTTGCAGATTCTTTAGTTTCACGTCTTCAAAAGGCCTTTCGGGCAGACCCCAGATGATGATGGAGTTTTCGCAATCCTGAATCGTGCCGCCTTCGATCTGAATGTTCCGCCAAACGGGTGTTCTCGGCGTTACGCCCTCACCTCGGTCATCATCAGGTCGCTTGGGCTCCTTGGGATAGTAGCTGGAAAGAAAGATCGGCGTGCGCACCTTTCGCATGGTTACATTTCTAAAGGTGATGTTCTCGACGAGACCGCCACGGTCGCGGGCAGCCTTCATGCGAATGCCTGAAGTGGTGCCGTCGAAGGTGACGTTTTCCACCGTGATGTCCCGCAAGCCACCGCCCGTGTAGCTGCCGATGGACATGCCGTGCCCCACCCCAAGCGTGCAATCCGACACCAGCACATTCGCCGTGCCCGGTCCTTCATCCTTCGCTGGATAGCTGGAGAGAAAAACGATGTTGTCATCGCCCGTGGCGATGTGGCAGCGCCGGATGATGACATTCCGTCCGCTGAGATTGATGCCGTCCGTGTTCGCTGATTCATCCGGCGCCGTCATCGTCACATCCTCCACGGTGACATCCACACACCGCCGGACGGAGCAGTGTGTGTTCGGTGGATTCAGCGTGGTGACGCCAGCAAGCCTCACGCGTTCGCAGCGGTCGAACACGATGAGTTGCGGGCGCTGCGGCTCTTTTTTCGCCTCATCAGGATGCTTCGCTAGCTCACGCACACGATCCCACCAGGGCTTTCCCTGTCCGTCGATGGTGCCCTCGCCGCTGATTTGCACATCGGTGACTTCACGGGCGTAGATCAAGTTCGCCGTCCGGCCCTCTGGCAGTGCGAAATCCTGGCGGTTGTGGCTCATGCGCAACGTCGCACCTTTCACGAGATGAAAGTCTGTGCGTGCGGGAAGCTCGATGGGGCCGCACAAAAAATCGCCCTTCGGCAGCACGACCTGTCCGCCGCCTGCCTGCGCACACGCTGCGAATGCCGAGCGAATGGCTGCCGTGCACATCGTCCTGCCATCTCCCACGGCTCCGTAGTCAGTGACGATGAAACGCTGCCCTGGAATGACCGGCGTGCTCACCGTGACGGGAGCCGCGACCGTGCTCCAGACTGGCAGCAATGCGCCGAATGCGACAAGGAGGAGAGAGAGCCGCTTCATCAGATGCTCTGAGTCTCGCAGCGCCTCCTGCGCCGCATCATGACACCCACCATGCCGACCAAGCCAAGCATCGCACGCGATGGCTCCGGCACAGATCCAACATTGACCACATCCAAAATGGACGTGCCCATGCGGAAATCGTCGTAGCGGCCGATCGGACCGCCATTGGTGGTGAACTGGAGAAAGTCGAAGTCATTCAGGCTGCGTGTCGCCGTGTCCGTGAGAGAGTAGTTGGCATAGGTGCCGAGGATGGAGTCCGCATTGCCCGTCGTCGCGTTGGCCAGATAACTGGCATAAGAAGTGGCATCGAAAGCAAAGAGCTGGGCGGAGGTGATGTCGCTGCCTGACAAGATGTAGCGGGTGACCAGGAGATAGTTGGTGTTTGCGGCACTGGTGCCTGTGCTCTGGGCCACCTCGCTGGCGTCCGCGCTGACCGCGCCTTTGCCAGTGGAACTGCTACCGGAACCGAAAGCCCGAACTTCGTTGCGCCCACTGCTGGTCGTGTAACCACCCGAAGCACTCGTGTTGAACCGCTGCTCCACCGACCAGTCGTTGAAGTAACTCCCGTTGGAGGACCCGAAGCTCATGAGGCTGCTGCTGTAGAGACTGGTGCCCGTGATGGTGGAGGTCACTGCCGCCGCCGCCCCTCCTTCTCCGAAACCCGGCCCGCTGTTGGTGATGATGAGCGAGCCACCACTCGCGGCGAAGTGCCCGGCCATCGTCACGCTGGTGGCATCAAAGTTGGCCGTGGCATTGGATGTCCCGCCCTGCGCACCCGCCGTCCAGTTTCCCGTCAGACCTGTGGCGTTGGTAGCAACACCGTTCGCCGAGCCTGCCGAGTAGTTGAAGGACTCAAGGATCAACACCGCAGCCGGTGCCGGGCCGACACAGCAGAGCAAAGCAACGGCGACGAGAGAGTGGAGGGGGCGGAAGGAAGTCTTCATGACGATTTCCCTCCATCTTGAAGGATCGCGTCATTTTTGTCGCGTGGCCAAATGTCCACAAATCACAGATGCACGATCCCGCGCTCAATCGCCAGCGTGGCAGCACGCGTGCGGTCGGCGGCACCCAGCTTTGCCAGCAGGCTGGAGATCTCCTTCTTCACCAGACCTCCGCTCATGTGCAGCTCCGTGACGATTTCCTTATTGCTCCGACCCTGAACGATGAGGCCCAGGATGTTCAACTCACGCTCCGTCAGAGGCTCGCGCTGCTTGCGTGCGGCCAGCGCATGGGGTCAAATCGGTGCCGCCCCATGCCGGCGATGCGCTGCGGACGCGCAAGCTGCCAATAGGCAATTGCAGCGCATCAACACAGGTCTTAGGTGTTGACACCTCGACACCTGAACCCACGTTCTCCCAATTCTAAACCACAGACTCATCCCATGCCCTACACAGCCGAGATCAATCGTTCGAGTCCGACAGCTTTCATATTCGTCATCGACCAGTCGGGTTCGATGGCAGACGCAATGCCTGGCTCAGATCCGCCGAAGAAGAAGTGTGACGCTGTGGCAGACAGTGTGAACAATCTTCTTCGGAACTTGAGTCTCAGATGCGCACGTCCCGACGGTGTTCGTGATTATTTTTATGTGGGCGTGATCGGCTACGGAGCAACAATCGGCTCAGCGTATGGCGGCAGCCTCTCAGGACAGGAGCTTGTCCCATTGAGTGCATTGGCCAACTCGCCTGCCAAGGTCGAGGAGCGAACCAAGAAAACTGATGATGGAGCCGGTGGTTTGATTGACCAGAAGGTAAAGTTCCCAGTGTGGTTTGAACCGAAAGCGAGCGGTGGAACGCCAATGTGTCAGGCGCTTGGCTTGGCACGAAAATGGATCGAAACATGGGTGAACCTGCATCCATCTTCCTTCCCTCCCACAGTCATTCACATCACTGATGGAGAATCCACTGACTCAGCAGACCCCGCAGAAGCGAACCGGATGGTTGGGGACATGATGGCTGGACTTACTTCCATAATGTCGGAAGACGGCGCGACGCTCCTTTTCAATGTTCATGTATCCAGCAAGGCAAATGTGAAGCCCATCGCATTCCCGTCTGATGATTCAAATCTACCTGACGAATATTCGAAGATGCTCTTTGCGGGAGCCAGTCCACTGACCGACACCATGCACCGTGTCGCGAATGACGAACATGGCCTTGGCCTCGCTCCAGGAGCAAAGGCATTCACGCTGAACGGCGATTTGACCATCGTGGTGCAGGCTCTTGATATCGGAACACGCGCTTCAAATTTGCGGTAACTCAATCCACTCATGCCCTTTTTGGTATCTGCGTTCTCAGTGCCCAAACGCGATGCCAAGGCGTCCGAAAATCAGGATGCCGTATGGCCTCGGCTGGTTCGTGCCAAAAATGATGAGCCGAGTGCAGGCCGGGCCGAAGTAGCATCGAAGCAGGGCCGTGTGTTCGTGGGAGTTGCGGATGGCGCAACAGAGGGCGTGCTCGCGGGCGAGTGGGCAAACATTACGCTCAAATCGCTCAGCAAAACAGTTGGGGACATCCGCACAGTTGATGATGTGACGCCGCAGCTTAATGAAGCTGTGCAGACTTGGGAGCGATTCAAACGGCTTCGCACTGTGAACGGCACCAGGCCTCTAACCGCGCTTCCTGCATGGTTGGAAGATGAGGCTGTTGCCAGAGGTGCGTTTGCCACAGCTTGTGTGGTATGGTTTAGCGACAACGGCGAATGGATTGGTGCTGCTATCGGGGATTCATGTGTGTTCCATCTGCGCCAAGATGAACTGATTGAGGCATGGCCACTTTCTAACTCCATCGAGTTCAATAACAGCCCCTACCTCGTCAGTTCAGAGGCTGCTTGCAACGTTGATCTCGCCAAGCACATCAAGACCTGCCGCAGCCAGTGGGAACGTGAGGATCGTTTTTACTTTGCCACCGATGCCCTTGCTTGCTGGATACTGAAGCAGCATGAAAATCATGCTTCACCTTGGACCAAACTGGCGAGCTTCGACGCAATCGCTGCCCCTGATGAGTTCTCGGCATTCGTGGAGTTTCTCCGCGAATCAGGGGAGATTCGGAACGACGACACCACACTGGTTCGCGTGACATTCATTCCAAAATCCCAATGAAGTGGGGATATCGCCGTGTCACTCCCACAATCAGCGGAATACGATGAAGCGATTCAGAACTCGCGATCAGCATTCATCGACCCGGAGTTAAGAAGCGCCACCAATGATGGACCGCTATTCATGGGCGTTCCAGGAGGTCCAGTTGCCAGCGGAAATTTTGCCATCGTGTATCGTTTCCGCACCGGAACAAGGCGACTGGCCGTCAAGTGCTTCACCCGCGAGAAGACTGACCAGCAGACGCGCTACGAGTTGATCCACGAACATTTGGCGACTCAAAAACTGCCGTGGACAATTGACTTCAATTTCATCAAAGAAGGCATTCGAGTGAAGGGCAAGACCTACCCGATTGTGAAGATGGAATGGATTGAGAACGCGAAAACGCTCCTTTCTCACGTCAATGATGCAGTCAGTGCGAAACAACCCCTCGATTCAGTCTGTGATCAATTCTATCGGATGTCATCCGATCTGAGGAAGCACTCCATCGCGCACGGAGACCTTCAACACGCTAATCTGATCATCAGTGACGGAAAGCTCCTCCTGATCGACTACGACGGAATGTGCGTCCCAAAGACAGCCGGACTGAAATCAGAGGAAGACGGCCTGCCAGACTACCAGCATCCGCGGCGACATGGCGGCACGCTGCAATCGTCCATGGATCATTTTTCAACTCTGGTGATCTGGACGAGCCTTCATGCTCTCACGATTGATCCTACACTCTGGAGGCGGTGGGTCAGAGACGACGAGCGCCTGCTTTTTTGTCGAGAAGATTTCACACGACCCGACGATTCGGCGCTGATTCGCGAGTTGCTATCGTTTCGTGACCCCAAGATGAGTTCCGCTGTTGAAGCGATTATCAAAGCGGCAGCAGCAACCAGGCTTGAGCAAGTGCCCCATCTGGTCGAGGTAGTGACAGGCGTAGCAAGCCTCGACACCACGCCATGGTGGCAGCCTGCGGTAATAGTCTCCGGGCAGTCCATTCCCCAAAGGCATGATGAACCAAAACCACTCCCAGCATGGATCGCGTCATCAACCACGGTGCCGCCGCAACCCGTCGTATTCAGAGGTGGAACCCCAATTATCAGCTTCTACTCAGCCATATCAATGGGAGTGGTTTTGATTGCGGGCCTTCTCGGATTCGGAGGTGCCCTCGCTACACCTGTAGCGCTTACGTGGGTATTTTCGACTCTCTCGATTTACGGAGTAGTCCTGCATGTTGCGTTTGTAATGCGTCCCGAGGTCGCTTCACGAGGCAATGCAGGGAAAAGATTATCCGAAGCGTTGGCCGATGAGCGTCAGGCTGCTGTTGCACTTCGGGCAAAGCAGGCACCACACTTGATGACCATCACAGATCACGAGCGAAAAATTGCGGATTCTGAGGCCAAAATGAAGAAGCTTGAAGAGGCCCTTGATGCCATCAAGAAGCGAATGGCAGACCGGCTCCAGTCTTTTGCACATGACCAATCTGAGAAACGCAGCCGTGCTGAGAAAACTGAACGAGAGGCGATATCGCAAGCGAGCGCGAAAAGAGCCTCCGCAAAGACAAGCTACGATTCGCAGCTCCGCCAAATCGAACAGGATCGGTCCTCAGCAGAAGCGCGCTTCACAACTCAGGCCAATTTGTTGTCGAGCCAGGCCGAGCAGGATCGCGAGGCTAAATTTGCGGCCAAGTTTGATGCGTTCATTCAGGCAGAGATGGCGAAGGTAGAAATGTGGAAGGTCACGGTTTCAGGAGCCAGCTCGTATGAGTTAGCGAAGTTCGGCTTTCATACATTGGCAGATTTTATTGGCGTAGGATACGAGTGTCTAAAACACAGAGATGGCAAGAGCTACAAAATTCGGGGTATTGGGTATGTGCGGGCGCAGCAAATGGAAGTCTTGCGGAAGAGAATGATTGAGAAGATACGGTTGAAAATTCCAGCCGCTGAACGTGACGCCATCAACCAAGCCATCGATGCTGAGACTCGGAACGAACGTCAGAGACTTGAGTCCATCCGTGATCAGGTTCGTGCAAAAACAGACAATGCCAAACTCAACGCGAAGGCCGAGCATGACAGAACAGTAGCCGAGGCAATGCGAGCTGAGAACGAAGCAAAACAGCGAGCAAAGGTGATGTTTGAATCACTTTCAGCAGAACATGGAACCTTCAAAGCCAAAGTCGCTTCAGAGGAAGCTGCCGAGTCTGAACCACTCACGCGAGAACTGTGGTCGTTGCAAAGTGTCGTGAACCCAGCGCGGCACCTCATCAAAGGCGAGCGGATAAAGATGCAGGCAGAGTCCCTCGAATTGAGTCGTCAAGCGGCCAAGACACGGGAAAAACTCGAAGCCGCCAAGCATGAAGTCGCGCGCTATGCTGCGATCACCCACGCCGGATTGATCAAACACATCTTCTCGTGATCAATTGGCAGAACCGTCCCAAACAGGTTCAGGCCGCGACCTTCACCTTTTTCCGTGCCACAGGCTTCCTGCGGCGAAGGGGGCGGTCTGGAATGGCCCAGAGGAGATGGTTCACGTTGCCGAGGAAGCCGACGAAATCATCGTCGTCGTAGCCCTTGGCCTTCATGCGGTGCATGAGTTCGGTTTTCTCTTCCGGGGTCATGAGATGGAGGGGCTTGAGCATGGGATGATCGGTGCAGATTGGAAGCGACGCGGGCACTGCCCCCCAAGCCAAATGTCCACAAATGCGCGGCCTCACCGCGCTACCCCTCATGCAAATGGACGATGCCTTGGGTGCCAATCGCGACGGCTTCACTGCTCCATGCGGAAGAACCGACGCGGCCCGGTGAGCAAAGCTGGCGGAATGGTGATCCACTGCTCGTAACCCGTCGCGGTGATGGGCTGCCAGTCGCTCCAGGTGACGAGGTCGTCGGAGTAGCGGATGCGGTAGATGGTGCCGGCGCTGCCGGTGAAGACGAGCGTTCCGTTGGTGGGCGACACGATGTTGCCAGCGAGCGCCGGTGCGCTGCTATTGGTGGCGAGGACGGCGATGCGGATGGTCTGCGTCATGGAGTCGCCCGCGCTGTCGGTGACGGTGAAGTTGTAAGTGGCCGGGCCGGTGAAGTTGGCGGGCGGCGTGAACCGGGCGGTGTGGCCGTCGGGCAGCAGTTGGATCGTGCCGGTGCTGGCAGCGGCGACGGTGAAGATGGGCGCTGCGGGGTAGCCTGTGGTGAGCCGAGTGAGATCCACATCCACCTTGCCACTGGCGATGCACTCGACGTGCGGTGCGGCGATCCATGCCAGGTAGTCTTCGAGCCGGTTGTAGCCATCGCCATCGGGATCGGCATTGGTGTCGCTGAAGTCGGTGGAGTTGAGGTTGAGACCGAGCATGGCTTCCCACCAATCAGGCAGGCCATCGTGATCGCTGTCCCAGTTCGCGGCGCGGGTGAGGGCGGGATAGTTTTCATAGCCGCCGACATCGTTTTGCGAATCGGGCAGGCCGGGGAGGCCGGACACGCTGCCGCTGTAGGTGTAGGTGCCATCGCGGGTCTCGCTGATGACACGAGCGTCGTGGTCATCCAGCCAGGGTTGATTACAGCCCGTGTCGGAGAGCACGCGCTTGTAGGCGGCGAGGGCTGTCTCGGTGGTCACATAGCTGCTGGCGAAGAACGGCGTGCTCATGAAGTTCTGGTAAGCCGGGAGGCTGCCGCCATTCGATGCGGTCTGCGTGTAGGCGACGCCGAGCGTGTTCTGCGATTCCGTGAAGCGTCCGGGCATCACGTTGCCAGCGATGTAGTAGCGCTGCGTGCCGGGGAAGTTGTCGTATTGCGCGTTGAGCGCGAAGAAGTAGGACGTGGCCGCGCCGGGCTTGTAGTAGTTGTTCACGAAGTTCACCTCCATCGCGCCGCCATCCGTCGTGCGATGGTTCCAGTTATAGACCACGTTGTTGCGGATATCGATCCGCCCGGCGAAGAAGCCCGCCGCATCGAGCCCGCCCGCGAGCGACCAGTTCCGGCCTTCGCAATGCGCGAGCAAGTTGTGATGAAAGCTGCCGATGTCGCCGCCGATGCTGGCCGCATACCCATGCGCGGTGCCTGGTGGGTAGTTCTGGTGGCCCGCGACATTGAGCGCCTCGGAGATGAGAGTGCGTTGCAGCGTGATGTTCTTGCCCGAGCGCGAGCTGAAGCCTTCATCGATGCCCCAACTGATCGAGCAATGATCCATGATGCTGTGGTCGCAGCCCGCGAGTCCGCCGCCATCCACGGTGGCGCCACTCAGATTGCCGGGCCGGTTGCGGATGAAGCGCACGATGGCATCCTTGGCCCCGCTCAGCCCGAGCGGCCACTGCGCGAGGCAGATGCCTTTTCCCGGTGCCGTTTGTCCAGCGACCGTGACATAAGGCGAGGCAAGCGTGAGGCGCTCCCGCAAGGTGATGAGGCCGGACACGGTGAAAACGATGGTGCGTGGGCCGGTGAGCTGCTGGATGGCATGACGCAGAGTGCCGGGAATGGGCGTCTCGCCCGTGATGTAGTCGGCCAGTGATGTCACCTCCACGACCACGCCACCGCGACCGCCGCGAGCGAAGCGCCCGTAACCCTCCGCTGCTGGGAAGGCGATGTGCCTGGGACGAAACATCCACACCGTGCCCTTCGTCACATTGCCCACCGAGTCCACCGCATCGACGCGCCAGTAATAGGTGAGATGGCTGAGCAGCCCGCTCATCGCATGACTCAGCGCCGTCTGATTCCCGCGATACTCCGCCGAGGCGTGCGTCGCGTTCTTTACCACCGTGCTGCTCGTGCCCGCATACACATCATACGACACCGCATTCGCCGCTGTGGGCGCGGACCATGACAGCGTGCTGCCGCCAGCATCCGCATCCACATGCTCATCGCCATCCGCAGGCACGGGCGATTGCGCGATGCGGGTGGAGTTCGGCGTGTCGATTTCAAAGGCGTTGATCATCACGTTCTTGATCGTCACCGAGCCGCCCGTGCTGGTCTCGGCGGCGAACAGGATCGTCGTCACCGTCGAAGGGCCCGCGACATCAAACTCCAGGTAAGCCAGCTGCGCTGCGCTGTTGGTCGCCGCACGGATCGTGGGCTGAAGGTTGTCAATGACCTGCGTCCCGTTCACGAAGATGTCCATCGGCCCCAGCGAGCCTGCGGTCAGCGCATCCCACGCATTGTGATAGGTGAGCAAGGTGTGATGCCCGGCCGCGAGTCCGCTGATGGTCATCTGCATCTGGCCGCCCGTGCCCAGATTCGCAGGCGCGACGGTGAGGCCGTCGGACACCAATTTCGCCGTGCCCTGCGCCCCGGTCTGATACCAATTGCTCAGCAAACCCGTGCCGCCATTCGCCTGTGACTGCGCCGTCTGCGCAAAGCTCACCACCACCGTCTCCGCGTTCTTGCTGGTGAAGGTCTTCGTCACCGGAGTCAGCCCACTGCTCGCTCCGCCCGTCCCGTCCTGACTCCACTTGGTATAGCCAGCTTCCGTTTCCGTGGCAGAGTTTTTCGTGTCGCGGTTGATATCGACCTTCAGTTCCGCCTGAGCCGTCGCAACCCATGCGAGCAAGGTGGCGATGAGTGCGAGATGAACTGGATGATTCATGGGATGATGGTGTGGCTTGTGCCCGGCAAGTCAGTCTTCACGGTGCATTCAGCGCCATTCCATGTCGGTCCGAACGATGACGCGCCAGCGTGAAGAGGGATACATGCCCGCATGTCTGCCCGCTTCGCCAGCGGCTGTCGCGTAGCCGAATGTCCACAAATCACAGATGCACGATCCCGCGCTCAATCGCCAGCGTGGCAGCACGCGTGCGGTCGGCGGCACCCAGCTTTGCCAGCAGGCTGGAAATCTCCTTTTTCACGAGACCTCCGCTCATGTGCAGCTCCGTGACGATTTCCTTGTTGCTCCGGCCCTGCACGATGAGGCGCAGGATGTTCAACTCACGCTCCGTCAGAGGCTCACGCTGCTGGCGTGCGGCGAGCGCATGGGGTCAAATCGGTGCCGCCCCATGCTGGCGATGCGTTGCGGACGTGCAAGCCGCATGAGCCGGTGGTCGCCTATCTGCGCAGCGTGTTCCGTGATGCGGATGCCGACTTTGAGTCAGGCTCGCAAGTTCCAGCGCGCGGCATTCCGGCTCAGCCGGGGACTTGGAGTGGTGACTTCTCGCGCGGCATCTCCATGCCGCTGGTGGAGCCAATGGATGCCGACTTCCTCGTGATCGAAGCCGCCGTAGTCTCCAAAACCCCGCAGTCGGCGCAAACCGTGTCCGAGTTCCCCGGACACTACGTCGATCAAGTCGAAGCCCGTCTAACTGGCAATGCCCACGCCTGGGCCGTGGCCCATAACGCGAAGTGAATCCCATGCCTCTGACGACTCGACTCCTCAGCCTTGTCCTCCTAGTGCTCTCGGTGACGACGCACGTCACTGGCTCAAAGTTCAATGACGATCTCAAGCTTGCTCAATCACCCGATCATCAACGTGAATATCGAGCACGCGTTGACTAAATTCGCCGAGGATCGAATCAGCATGGTCGAGGATCTCGTCCAAGTCTTCAGGGCAGTTTTCAAGAAGAGCACGATAAAATGCCAACGTTATTCCAAGCAGATGCTTCTCGAAAAGCGGACGTTCCACAGTCAAGTTGTCGCGTTCGATTGAAGCAATCTCCTTTTGCACGGATTTTGGCGCAGTTCGGAGTCCACGATTTTCCATCACGAGCGCCTCGACACAAGATCTAAGGAACTCGCAAATGGCCGACGATTGAGCGTAATTGTAACCAGAAGGGGGCATGACTGGTGAGAGTGTAGCCAACTAAAGCCTTGCCTTCAAGCGCGTTTGTGCTTCCCGCGCCTCCGGCCTCGCTTCTTTGATTTGGTGCTGGCCGGGGTGCTGGCCGGGGTGCTGGCCGGGGTGCTGGCCGGGGTGCTGGCCGGGGTGCTGGCCGGGGTGCTGGCCGGGGTGCTGGCCGGGGTGCTGGCCGGGGTGCGACTGTTTCCTTGCTCGCTATCAGAGGCAATACGTGCGGCTTCTGAACTGAAGTTGAGAGCGGTTTTGAAAATCGCGGATTTCATCGACTTTACCCACACGACAAAGCAGACGAGCAATCCAAGAAACACCGTTCCACAGGCTTGCTGAGCCTCTCTTCGGGCATCTCCCGACTTCAAGCAGTTCACGGCACGTTTCACTGTGGCCTCTGGAACCTCGTGCGGTAACAACACCGCGACTCGTTCGTGTTTCCAAATGTCGCCTCCCCACTCAAGTATCATATCAGCATGTTTGAATGAGTGGGGTTTGTCTCGCTCAGGTATCGCTGGGTCCTCATGGTAACCCATTCCCCAGATTGGGTTGATCCCTTCTGCTGCATCCTTGAGCGATTTGGAGGCCTCGAGGAAGCGTTTAGTGCAGCATTCATCCAATGGAAGATGGAGAGTCAGCATGGGGACTCTCCCAGATTCTTTGGCAAAGAACGCACTAACATCGGATGTAGAACCACAGACAACAACACGACTCATAGTCCCCTCTGGTAAGCTCATTTTGATACGCTCTACTTTTTCTGGAGGGAAACTTGCGGCGAAAACTAGCACGCGATTTACGCTCTGGTCTTGCGCACCATGGAAGTAAATCATTCCACAGAACAGGGCTAATAAGAAACCAAAAGCCATAACAACCCATCGATTGAGATTAAAAAGGACAGGGACCGCGAGCCGATTTCGCCAATCAGAATTCTTATCTCGGTAGAGTCCTTTAAGGGAAGGTTCTTTCGCTACTTCACGCAACAGTCGACCAAACTCCCGATTTACCTCAGTCTCTTCATTCCACCACCAGTATGGAAGGAGGACAAGCAACCCGACAAAGAACAGAAAAACCTTTGGCGAATTGAAGTCGACACCTTCGAGTAGAGAATTCGGGAAGTTCATGTCCTTTTTCGTTCACTTCGAGCCGTTAGGCTAAAAATCAGTGCAGTCATCCCGGACACAGCAAGCGAAGCAAAGGGCGGTAACACATACCAACTTTCTTGAAGCCAATAAGGCCAAGTCGCTTCTGGGGCATTCCATCCAGCGGCGATGACCAGTGCGACAGACGCACCAAGAATAGTTGCTAGAATTGATCCGAGAGGGCGAAGAGGCTTGCCGATGATTGCAAAGATGACTGGCCCGCAAATCGCCGCCTGAATGGCATAGATAGCATACACAAGTTGAGACTGTTTCGTCTCATCTGACTGTGTGATGAGCTTGAGGGCAACATACACGCATCCGGTGACAATAATGCCTGCAAGCGTGTATCGTCGCGCTGCTGACATCCGACGCTCTTCCGGAATAGAACTGTTGGTTCTCGATTCTGGGATAATATCGTGAAAGATCACGAAAGCGCTTGCTGCGACTAGCGTGTCGAGTGTCGAAAGCATGAACGCTACAACGACATAGAGAAAAGCGGGCATGCACAGCCACATTGGAAGAACATTGCCAATAGCCTCGTGCGGCTTGTTGGGATCAATGTTGCACGCTGATATAACTAAAGCCAAGGCAATCACCATGAACCACGAGCCTGTTCCCTCCACCCCTGCGGATATAATTCCCCTGAACACACGATCTCTAACGTGCTGATTCGCCTCTAAATCAGCTTTGGCCTCGGATTTCTTTAAAACGAAATTTAAAGACTGAAGGCGTTGCAGCGAAGAAACATCAATAAACTGCCAGAGCGCGTTAGTCGCAAAAAGTGATAAAATGCCAAGCCACCCGAAGCTCTGTGTGGGATGCAAATAGTCGGCGAATGACGAGGTGGGCACACCGCTGTTTCTATGGCTAATGGCACCAATTAACAAAATGCCTCCGAGAATGCCGATAATGGCAAACATCACTCGATCTGCATTTAATGTCTGGTAGTTTAGATCAAGGCGTTTGAGTCGTTTTCGTAGCCAAATGGCCAAAATCGAAAAGGCTAGTAGCCCAAAACCACAGGATGCAGGTGAAACCCAAGTTCCTTTGGTTACTGCGACCCATCCTATGGCTACGATGATTGCGGCAAATAGGGCAAAAGCCCACTTCACCTGAAATGTATCAGTTTCAATCGCTGCTCGATAGCCCCCCCACATAATGTATGCGCCTGCAGTAGTGAGCACTACCATGTAGAGAACCATCTTTGCCGAAAAGTCAGTTATGCTCAGTTCCATCCCCGGCAACACGAAGTAGGCTAGTGCGTAGTCGATCTCGGCGAGCATTGTCCCCGCAAATCCCACAAGGGAAGCGACAGCAAGCAAACAAACTGCAACCCGCCCGAGACCACTTTTTTCTGGAACGATGTAACCATGGATGGTGCCTGCATTGGCATCTTGGCTCAAAAAGCCATCCAATTTCCCCTTCTTCACCATGTATGCTTGGATCAAGTAACCACCGAACCAGGCAATTGGGACAATCAATGACAACCATCCATAAAGACTGAACCAGTAGAGGAACAGATAGATTGATGCCACCTGCATCGAATACCCGACACTGCCTGTAGCGTATGACCCTGTGTCCAGGTTCCGCTCAAAAAGGAAAAAGTCCGAAACATTCGTCGGCCCCTTGCCTTTGAGCGAGGAAATAAACGAGAGAACGAAGGGCGCAAATGCTGCAAGTGATACCAAGGCCAACTTGTAACCTTCCAAAGTCTCAGGCGTGGTGTTCATGGATTCTAGCGTGCCCGATTGCTTCATAATCTGCAACTGGGAAACGTCCTTTGTGGCGATGGATCTCGAGCAGATGGGGCTTGCCAAACCCGCCACCGATCCGGCACAATCCGTCCTGATCGCTGCGGCATTTTCTCCTGAGTTCCGGGTGGGGCTTTCGGGGGACGAATCAACGGCGGGAAGCCTGCTCATGAAGTCGCCATGCCCTCCAATCGGGAGCGTGAAGCTTTCGAGTATGCCACACGCGTGTGCGGCCGGTTGCCGCGTTGTGTGCAGGAGTGCCGGGAGTGTGCGCATCTGAGCCGCTATGGCTTGCAGAAGTGCTGCGGGGTGTCGCGGGATACCATCGGGGACATCGAAAACGGGGAGACGGTGCCGACGCTGTTCTGGGCGGCGCGGATGGTCTACGGGATGGGGCTGACGCTGACGGAGTTCGTGGAGAGGCTGGAGGCGGGGCCGTCGGAGATGTCCGACTAACGGCTCTGCCGGGGGATGTGGTGAGATAGTCGGCGAACCTCACGACTGCTGCTATGAAGCCGATTTTTGCTCAAACTGCCTCGTTTTCGCCTCTGGGGACCGCATTTGGGCCTGAAACGGGGCTTTTCCCCCGGAAAACAACGCGATCTCCAACGCCATCAGCGGCACCAGCAACAACACCAATGGCGTGGGCACGCTGGGCCAGAGCGCGGATTTCAATTACAACCAGAGTCAGATGCAGGATGTGTTGAACAAGCTGGATGAGTTCATCAACGCGGCGCGTCGATGACTGCTATTGGTGATACTCCTGCAAAGCCCGCACCTGCACCTCGCTGCCTTGCAGTGACTTGACCGCCCCCAGCGCGGCATCGGCACCACGTCGTAGTAGCCCTTGGCCTCCATGCGGTGCACGAGTTCGGCTTTTTCTTCCGGGGTCATGAGATGAAGTGGCATAAGCACGGGGTGATCGTAGCAGATTGGAAGCGACGCGGGCCATGCCCCCCCAAGCCAGATGTCCACAAATCACAAATGCACGATCCCGCGCTCAATCGCCAGCGTGGCAGCACGCGTGCGGTCGGCGGCACCCAGCTTTGCCAGCAGGCTGGAAATCTCCTTCTTCACCAGACCTCCGCTCATGTGCAGCTCCGTGACGATCTCCTTGTTGCTCCGACCCTGCACGATGAGGCCCAGGATGTTCAACTCACGCTCCGTCAGAGGCTCGCGCTGCTGGCGTGCGGCTAGCTTCACCGCCACCGCAGCCGGAAAGGCGGTCTGCCCCGCATCCACCTGCCGGATGGCTGAGAGCACCACGTCACGCTCGGCGGCTTTGGTGAGATAGCCGCAGGCACCGGCATCCACCGCGCGGAAGATGTCCTCCTCGCCCTCCAGCCCCGAGAGCATCAGAATCCGCGCCTCGGGAAACTCTGCCAGTATCTCTCGGGTAGTCTCGATGCCGCTCTTGTCCGTCATCATGCAGTCCATCGTGACCACATCCGGCTGATGGTGGCGGTAAAGCTCCAGCGCCTGAGCCCCGTTACGCGCCTCCGCGATCACCATCATGTCGTGCTCGCCATTGATCGGCACGGAGAGGCCCATGCGGGCCATGAAATGATCATCGACAATGAGAACGCGGATTTTTTTCATCGGAGTGGAAGCGTGATGCGGATCTGGGTGCCTTGCCCTGGAGTGCTTTCGATTTTGAGGCGGGCACCGATCTTATCCGCCCGCTCCTCCATGCCCAGCAGGCCGAAATGACCACCCGTGGGACGAGGTGCCTGCGGATTAAATCCCTTCCCATCGTCTTGAATGACCGCGCTCACTTCACCCGGCGCATAGCACAGCCGAAGCGAGATGTTTGCCGCGCCGGAGTGCCGGGCTGCATTTGCCACGGCTTCATGACAGAGTCGTAGCAGGGCCGTCTCCTTGCTCGTGGAAAGCCGCGCGTGCTGTCCCTCCGTCATCACGGTGAACTGAGCCCCGTTCATCACCGCCACCGGCCGCAGCAGTTCTTCCAGAGCGGCTGGCAGTCCCAGATTCTCCAGCGCCACCGAGCGCAGATCGCGGATGGATGAGCGTGATTCCTCACGGCAGTGCCGCAGCATCCGGTGCGCCAGCGCCAGCGTCTCCACCGCGCGGTCCGCATTGCCGGGGAGGTGCGTCTTCGTCTCCTCCAGCAGCATGTTCACGCCCATGAGTTCCTGCTCCACCGTGTCATGCAGCTCGCGGGCGATCCGCTCGCGCTCACCCAGCACGCTCTCTCGCTCGATCTTATTCCGAATGATCTCTGTCTGGGCCTGCACCCGCCGCCGTAGCGCGATGGCCCACGACCCAATGACTGCCGCCAAGGCCGCAACGACCGCCAGCAGCCCCAGCACGCGCTGCCGTGTCCACCACGACGGTGCGCGCACGACACGCAGATCATTCACATCCCGGAGCAACAGGGAAAAGCTGGCAGGCGCGGGCATCACATCCGCAGGCCATCCCTGATCGAGCGTCACGGAGCACACCCCGGTGACCTCGACCTCGCTTTCCATTGGTAAATGAGCCAGCAACGCCGCATCGGCATCCAGTCCCAGCTCCGCGAGGATCAGCGTGCCTTCACAATCCAAATACAGACGCGGTTTGTGCCCCGGCAGCGCCTCCAGACGCACCAGCCGCCCGCGCAGCGCCACCAGAGCGCCATCGTAATCCTCCACGCGTAGATCACGCCCCTGATTGACTTTGGGAAGAAGGATCTCCGCGCAGGAAACAGGCACCGCATTCGGCATCTCAGCCCGCCCTGTCTTGCGCACCAGCGCCTCGTCCATGGCGGCGAAGTGCCCCGTCTCTTCCACAAACCCAGCCGCCTCCACCACATCACCGGGGGTGAAAACCTCGCTGCCACGCGTGTTCACACGGAAGCCGCGCTGCCTGGTCTGCACATACACCAGCTCGCCAGGACGGCATAGCGTCACCACACCCGCGAGTCGCTGCCGGTGCAGCATCGACGGACCGCTGCGAAAGGGACGCAATGCGAGCGCTGAAACCTCCGGCGCGGCAAACGGGTCCGTCAGAGCAGGCGCGGTCACCGCAATGTCCGCCGGGCTTGCCACCCGCAGACGTGCGCCCACGATCTCGCCACGCGTGTTGAAAAACGAAAAGCATGTCCCATTGAGCCGCACCTCTGCATCCACGAAGGCCATGCCATCGAGTTCCGCCGCATCGTCAACAATCGCACTGAACGTCCCGCCCTGCTCCGCCACTTGCAGCCAGAGCTGCCCAGAATCCTCATCCCGGTGCCAGCGCCGCACCACGCCACGCAGCTCCGCCTGCTGGCAATCAAATGCTCCGGTTCGCAGCTCCGTCAGCGTCACAGCACGGGCAGGCGGCAACTCGCCACGACCGAGATACACCACCCGCTGAGCCACCACCAAGGGCGCAAACCCGCCCGCCCCGGTGAAGCCCTGCACCTCCACCCTTCCTCCCGGCTCCAGCGAAGACACATTCATCCACTCGATCTCCACCTGAGAGGTCGGATCACGTTGCCCCGGCGTCACATAGATGCCCGCCGTATCATCGCTCAAAACAAATGCCCCCCGCGCCTTCTGCCCGGAGGTGATCACACCGCTCAACCGCACCGCCCGCCCCTCCGCAGCCTGTTCCCGGGACAGCGCCCGGATGTCCGCGCAACGGGTAAGCACCTCCTGGCCGCTGACCGGAAGCATCAGAGTCAGCCAGAGGAGAAGAGCAAAACTTCTGGTGGGGATCATCAAAGTCACCAAAGGCCGGAAGTGCCTTTCCTCCAACTATTTGTCAAAAGCTGCGGTCGGCAAAGCTGGGTCATGGGGCGAGTGCCTTCCACATCGCGACGAGAGCCGCACCACGCATCTCTGCAAAGAACGCACGGCTCATCTCCCGCGCGGCATCAGGGTCCCTAAACACGCTGCGAAGGTAAGAGACGACCGGCTCATCATACGCATCACACAGGTCCACCAATGCCTTGCTACCATCATCTGTGTCCGACATTGCAAGGCAAACGCGCGTCCAGCGTGTGGTGAGGAATGGAGCTGCCTAGTGCCTCGAATGCAGGCAATCACTACCTTGGCTGCGCGAAGACCTTCGCACTGATGGGCAAGTCGTTTGCGGTGGCAATCCTTGGCAAGGCGACAGGCACTCCGTGATCTCAAGCGTGACACGGCTTACTTTTGCAAATCTAACGACGAGCGCATCTGCCGCTACACCGCCGCCATAGTTACTTCTTGTCCTTTGCGGGCTCTTTCATTGGGCACCATGACGCCACGTCTCCGGTCTTGGCCAGAGTCTTGATGATCCATGGCTGAAATGCGGCGGGCTGCACGGCGACTCCGAAGGCCTTGTCGCCTTGTTTGATGCCGCCGTGAATGATGCCGAACAACAACGGCACCTCGGCCGTTTGGAGCATCCATGCGCCGCCGCTGTCGCCTGCCTTGCCGAAGGCTACGCTAGACGATGAGTCTTTGGGCCGGAAGGCTTTCACGCCCTCGCCATAGCCCTTGGCAGCGGGGAAGGCGTGTCTCCCGCCGCTGGTGCCTACGATGGTGAAGGTGACTTCGCCGTCGCGGTCCTTCTCCAGGGCCATGCTCAAAATGCTGGCTGGTTTGATTTCGGTGATGGGTTTGTCCAGTCGTGCCAGAGCGATGTCTGCGCCGTCTGCGAGATGAGCTTCGATAGCGCGGCGTTTGGCTCCGGGGAACTCAATGGTGACGATGCGTGAGGCTGGATCTTTGGACAAGGGGCTCGCGACGTGTGCCGCTGTCAGAATCCAATTTGGCGAGATGAGCACGCAGGTGCCAATGCCGACACCGTCTTTGCTATCCACCTTCCTCCCCTGCCATGAGCCGACATACGGGAAGGACTCAGTCGCCTTCTCGGCCGCAGCCTCCGCGCCTTCATCTGCTGCGATGAGCGGAGAACCGAGCAGAAGAAGGGTGAAAATGGAAAGTTTCATGGTGTGTTAGAAGTGAGACCTACCGCCAAAAGATGGGGTAATCGAGAGCAGCTTTTGAGTCTTTGGAATCGACGAAGGTCTTCGCATTGATTGTCGTGCCTGCTTTGGTCATCCATATCCGAAGCACACCAAATCATGAAGCATCTCCTTTGGCTCACCACTCTGATACTCACTGCATTTTCTGCTCGCGGTGCCGATACTACAACACTCCGCGTCTTCATTTACGCGGGGCAGTCGAACATGGTGGGCACGGACTCGAAGGTGGTGGACATCCAGCGTTTCCATCCTTTTGCGGGAGTCGATAAGCCGCAGGCAAACGTCTTGTTCTCCTACAAGCTCGGGCGAGAGAACATGGAGACCTCGAGTGGTTGGATTCCCATGCAGCCGACTCGCGATTTCTTCAGGTCGGAGCTGATTTTTGCGAGGAAGGTATCGCAGAGCATCGAGGCACCCATCGCCATCATCAAGTTGGCTTCGTTCACATCAAGGCCTTCGACTTACCACCGCAGCGGGAGAAGCTCGTGCTCGATACGGCCGGCGTGTTGAAGCTGGGCGAGGTGCTGGCGCTACGTTTTCTCACCGCTAGGTAGGGCACTGGAGATGGTCGCTCTGAGGTCCATGGGGATTTTTTGACGGCTTTGACGGTTATTGCAGTCAAGACAACGGGGTGGCGTTGAGGAAATGATCCAAGCATGGCATAGAGCCGCGCTTTTCCATGAAACTCCTTCTTCTTATCTACACATTCTTGGCGGCTGCCGCTGCTCATGCGCAGTCAAAGGCTCAACATCCAGCGTGGACGGACCCTGAAACCGCGCTGCGCGAGGATGCGGATTTTGCGGAGCAAGGCGAGTATGCTGGAGATGGCATGGGCGTGCAGCTTGTGGCTCTAGGAGCAGGGAAATTTGATGTGTGGCTGCTGACGGGCGGGCTTCCTGGCGCGGGCTGGGAGGCTGGAAAGGCTCGCACGCTGCTCAAAGGTGAGCGGAAAAACGATGTCATCGAATGTGCCGATGCATCTGGTAAAACGGTGGCAATTCTCGCAAAAGGGCAGCTTTCGCTGACCTTGGCAGATGGTGTGAAACACGGCCTCACGCGCACGCAACGCAGCAGCCCGACTCAGGGTGCAAAACCACCGGAAGGAGCGGTGGTGCTGTTTGATGGGACATCCGCCGATGCGTGGGAGAATGGCAAAGCGGAGAATGGCCATCTGCTAGCCACGGGTTGCACCAGCAAGCAGCGCTTCGGCAATTACAAGCTGCATGTGGAGTTCCGCACGCCCTACATGCCGACGGCACGCGGTCAGCAGCGCGGGAACAGTGGCATCTACCACAGCGGGCGCTGGGAGACGCAGATCCTGGATTCCTTTGGGCTCGAAGGCCGCGACAACGAATGTGGCGGCATCTATTCCATCTCTAAGCCTCGGCTAAACATGGCGCTGCCGCCGCTGGCGTGGCAGACCTATGATGTGGACTTCACCGCCGCGAAATTCGATGCCGCAGGCAAACGCATCGCTTGGCCTCGTATCACGGTGAAGCTCAATGGTGTGCTGGTGCATGAAAATTTGGAGCTGACCAAAGACTTCACCACATCAGCGCCGCTGTCGAAACCACTCGATGGCCCCGAAGGCCCAATTTACCTCCAAAATCACGGCAATCCCGTGGTCTTCCGCAACATTTGGATCGTGCCAGGGAAGTGAGACAAAGCGCGGCACCACCTACATGAAAGCCATTCACCGATTTCTCGCCGCTTTGCTGTTGGCGCATCCATTTGTCACAAAAGCAGCCGAGGGCCTGCATGTCTATCCGCCTGTGCCGGGGCTTGCGGCTTCAGGGCATTATC
The DNA here is from genome assembly GCA_016713035.1 of Verrucomicrobiaceae bacterium. Lineage (NCBI taxonomy): Bacteria > Pseudomonadati > Verrucomicrobiota > Verrucomicrobiia > Verrucomicrobiales > Verrucomicrobiaceae > Verrucomicrobiaceae bacterium. The sequence continues at coordinate 44,673 of JADJPW010000009.1, read as the reverse complement.
AAGTGCGGCTGCGCTCTGCTGGCGATGGCGCTGAGTGGCAGAGTGCCTTCGCGTTTGAGACAGCGTGCAAGACGATTGAGAAGAAGACGGACGCTTACTTCGACACCCTCGCGGGCTGGTCCCATGCTTATGTGAACTTTGAAATGGATGCTGCGGTGGAGGTCGAGATCACCCGCGTCGATGGCCAGCCGATCCGCAGCGCTGCCGTGCATCCGCAGCGCAAAGCCTCCGCGTGTTTGGTGAAAGACGGCAAGACATTCGTCACGCTCGACAAGCCATGCCTCGTCGCGGTGGACATCGACGGGCAGATGGACGGACAAGACACTGGCAAGGGCTACAAAGGCCCGCCCATTCACACGATCTCGCTTTTTGCCAATCCGGTCTTGAGTGTCAAACCGAAGCCCAGCGACCCCGCTGTGATGACGGTGAAGCCGGGCGAGAAACCGCCCACCGATGGCTCATGGACCACACTCTACTTTCTGCCGGGAGTGCATGACATCGGGCTGGCTTATCCACTGCGGACGGGCTGCAATTATTACATCCCAGGCGATGCCATCGTGTATGGCACGCTGTCGAGTCGAGAGTGGGCCAAGGGCAAAAACATCCGTATCTTTGGTCACGGCACACTGTCCGGTGCTCGTTTAAAACATCCCGAATATGCGATTCCCAAAGTCGCTGGCAAAGACCATGGCAAGTATCGCCCCATCGAGATCGTCGGAGCCATGGACGCACGCGTGGAGGGCATCACCATTGCCGACTCCGCCACGCACTCACTCATGCTGGTGCATCCTTATGCGCCCGAGCATCCCAACGCGGTGCAGTGGACCAAGATCTTCACTTGGCGTGTGAATGGCGATGGCATCAATCCCTTTGGCAACACACTCATCGAAGACTGCTTCATCCGCACGCAGGATGACTCGCTCTATGTCAACGGCCTCGGCATCCGCCGCTGTGTGTTGTGGAATGATGCCAATGGCTCCTCCTTCGTGCTCTCCAGTGTGTCGAGTGTTGGTGAGCGGAAGCTCATCGTGGAGGATTGCGATGTGATCTATTCGCGGGCCAAGTGGCATCAGTGGAGTGGTGGCCGCGTCTTCAATATCCGTGGTGAGAATGACGGCCCAGGCGGCAGTGGCGTGATCTTCCGCAACATCCGCATCGAAGACTCGCGCCCCACGCTTCAGCAGTTTTTCCTCTGCATGACGATGCCACCTCCATACTCCAAGAAGGGCGAAAAATCAGGCGCAGGAGACATCTCCGGCATCCACTTTCAAAACATTTCCATCGCCGCGCCCAGCGTCTTCGGTGAGCCGCAGATCCTCTGGGGCCAGAGCGATGCACGCCTCCGCAATCTGACCTTTGAAAACCTCACGCTCGGCGGCAAGCTCATCACAGAACCAGGCTTCTTCAAAACGAACGAGTTTGTCGGAGACCTGATCTTCCGGCGGTAAACATTGCATCATACTCACCAAACCAGTCGCCGTTCAGCTCCTTGTAATCCCTCTCGCATGAAATCGCATCGACTCATCCTCACACTTCTCGCTGTGCCCTGCTTCGTCATGGCGGCAGGCAAAAATCCACCCGCGAAGATGCCCGATCTCACGCAGGGCGACGCCGTTCCGGCCAATGCCAAGCATGATTGGAATCTCGGGGCCACTGGTGCTCGCGGTTGGATGTATTGCACTCAGATGGTCACCACCGATGCGCGGCAGATCGCCATCACGCAGGTCGAAAATGGCTCAGCATCGGATGGCATTCTTGCGGTGGGTGATGTGCTGCTCGGTGTCGCGGGGAAGGCTTTTTCACACGATCCTCGCACTGAATTGGGCAAGGCACTCACCCTTGCTGAATCTGATGCTGGCGGCGGCAAACTCACACTCACTCGCTGGCGTGCTGGCAAGACCGAAGAGGTCACGCTGCAACTCGCTGTGCTCGGTAACTACAGTGCCACAGCGCCCTTTGATTGCCCCAAATCAAAGCGCATCCTCGATCAAGGCTGCAAGGCACTCGTCGCCCGCATGGATCGCGCAGGCGGCGAGCCCATCACTCGCTCGCTCAATGCCCTGGCACTCCTGGCCAGCGGCGATGCCAGCTATTTGCCTCTGATCAAAAAGGAAGCGCAGTGGGCTGCCGATTTCTCTGCCAAAGACATGCAGACCTGGCGCTACGGCTATGTGATGATGCTGCTAGCCGAGTATGTGATTGCTACGGGCGATTCGTCTGTGATGCCGGGCCTGAAGCGGCTCGCGCTGGAGTCGGCGCAGGGGCAGAGCGCCGTGGGCTCTTGGGGACATGGTTTTGCTAGGCCAGATGGCCGCTTGCGCGGCTATGGCATGATGAACTCGCCCGGGCTTCCTTTGACCATCGGCCTTGTTTTGGCACGCTCGGCAGGAGTGAAGGAATCGGCAGTGGATCTCGCTATCGAGCGCAGTGCTAGGCTGCTGCGCTTCTACATTGGCAAAGGCGCGGTCCCATATGGTGATCATCATCCATGGATCGAAAACCATGACGACAATGGCAAGTGCGGCATGGCTGCGGTGCTCTTCAATCTGCTGGATGAGCCCTCAGGCGCGGACTTCTTCTCACACATGAGCGTGGCCTCACATGGCTCAGAGCGTGATACTGGCCACACGGGGAATTTCTTCAACATGCTCTGGGCCATGCCCGGCGTGGCTCTCTCCGGCCCACAAACCACCGGCGCATGGATGCAGGAATTCGGTGCGTGGTATTTCGATCTCGCGCGGCAGCACGATGGCCGCTTTCCGCATCAAGGACCGCCAGAGAACAATCGCGATAGCTACGCGGGCTGGGACTGCACCGGGGCCTATCTGCTCGCCTATGCCATGCCTTTGAAAAAAATCATGCTCACGGGCAAGCGCATCACTGCATCAACACTCGATGCCGCTGCTGCACATGCGTTCATCCTGGATGGACGCGGCTGGGACAATAAAGACCGCCATAGCTTCTACGATGCACTCAGTAACGACGAATTGCTCCAGCGTCTGGCGAGCTGGTCACCCATCGTTCGTGAGCGTGCAGCGCTGGCTTTTGCTCGCCGCAAAGATGCGCCCGTCTCGGCTTTGTTGCCGCTTTTAGAGTCCAAGAATCTGCATGCCCAATACGGTGCCTGTCAGGCGCTTGGCGCCCTGCGCGGACGTGTTGCGCCAGCGGTAGATCTACTCGCCAAGACGTTGGAGTCCAAAGACCTCTGGCTCCGCATCAAAGCCGCTGATGCGCTCGCCACCATCGGTGCTCCGGCGATGAAGACAGTGCCGCGAATGCTCGAGCTGCTCGCGCAAGTGGACACCCAAAACGACCCTCGCGGCATGCAGCAGCGTTACTTCACCTTTGCCCTCTTTGAGAATCGCGATGGCCTACTCAGCCGCTCCTTGCAGGGCGTGGATCGCGAGGCGCTTTACAAAGCTGTGCGTGCCGGATTGCAAAACCAAGATGGCCGCGCCCGTGGCAGCATCGGTTCAGTGTATCGCAATCTCACGCTCGATGAAATCAAGCCACTGCTGCCCGCCATCCTCGCTGCCATCAACGAACGCGCCCCCAGTGGCGAGATGTTTGCCGACACCATCTGCGTCGAAGGCCTGAAGCTCCTTTCGAAGCATCACATCGCCGAAGGCATGGCCGCCTGCGTGAAATACGCTCGTGAGCAGAACCCCTGGGCCAGCCAAAAACGCACTCCAGAGCTGATGCAGACCCTCCTCAGCTACGGCACCCATGCCAAAGCCGTCATCCCCGATCTCACCCGCCTAGCGGAGTACTTTGAGAAAGACGAAAAAGACTTCCCCAAGAACCTCATGATCATGAAAGCCACCACCGTGCGCGACACCATCAAAGCCATCGAATCCAGCACTGAAACGCCAGCGCTCGTTCACATTCAGTAGTGTGAAACTTTGAACATGAAACACAGCCATCCCATAAGGCGGCTAGGCAGAGGGGTGTGAAGTGTGCTGACTGAGGGCGAGAAGTGGTTTGATTTGGATTGCGATGTCAAAACCAAAACACACCCAAGCCACCCAGCCAGCACGCCATCACATCAACGTTCTCGGCCAGATTCTCAAGCTCATACCGCGCAGCATCATCAGCACCGCTGCCAGGGAGACCGGCGTGGACGCCAAGGCGCGGACCTTTAGTGTCATGAGCCACCTCGGCACGATGATCTTCGCCCAGCTCGCCCACGCCCTGAGCCTCAACGACATCTGCGACTGGCTGCGGCTCAAGACCCGCGCCATCGCCGCCTTTGGCCTCACCCCGCCCTCGCGCAACAACCTCTCCCACGCCAACAAGGAGCGCGACGCTCGCTTCACCGAGCTGGTCTTCTGGCGCACGCTCGAACATCTGCATCATTGCGATGCGAGCTTTTGCTCTCAGCGGCCCGGCCGCAGTTCACGCGCTCCGCTTCACCGTTTCAAAGTGAGGATTCACGCGGTTGACTCCACTGTGATGGAACTGGTGGCCAACTGCATGGGCTGGGCCAGGCACCGCCGCCGCAAGGCCGCCGCCAAGATGCACCTGCGCCTGAGCTTGAACAGCTTCCTGCCCACCTTCGCCATCGTGGGCAGCGCCGGCGAGCATGACAACAAGCGCGCCCGTGAGCTTTGCGCCGGATTGAAAGAGGGCGAAGTGGTCGTCTTTGACAAGGCGTATGTGGACTTCGCCCACCTGCATGATCTCGATTTGCGCGGCGTGCAGTGGGTCACCCGCGCCAAGGACAACCTCCGCTACCGCGCCCTTCGCAACCTGCCGGTGGTCAAAGGCAGCGGCATTGTGAAGGATCAGATCGTCAAGCTCACCGGGACGAAGTGGAAGTCGCTCTCCGGTTGGACCGTGCGGCGGGTCGAGGCATGGGTGGAGGTCGATGGCGAGAAGCGCCTGATGGTCTTCATCACCAACAACACCCATTGGAGTCCTCGCAGCGTCTGCGACCTCTACCGCGCCCGCTGGGACATTGAGGTGTTCTTCAAACAGGTGAAGCAAACACTCAAGCTCGGCGACTTTTTGGGGCACAACGCCAACGCGATCCGCTGGCAGGTGTGGACGGCGCTGCTGGTGTATGTGCTGCTGCGCTTCGCCGCACACATGAGCCAGTGGGGCCACAGCTTCACGCGGCTCTTTGCTGTGGCCCGCGCGTCGATGTGGGAACGGCTCGATCTGCTTGGCGTTTTACAAAGCTATGGGACAGCAGGTGGCAGTTTCAAAATACTGGGCAGTCCGCATACCTCGTGGTTGCCAGGGTTTGAGCCTGCGGGCACGCAATCTCATGGGACAGCACCCGCGTGATATGCCTGCATAACCGCGCTTTAGGCCGTAAAACTCAACTCGCCCTGCTCCGCTTTTAAGCCGCCCTCCCTTCGCAAACCACTCGCTTGCCCGTCAGTTTCCGAGGGCTATGGGATGGCTGTGAACATGAAACTTGAAACCGTTTTTGGGCTCAACGTCACTCGCCAAACTCAGCGGCAAGCTCGTGCGCTTTCGCTTTCATCTCACGAACGGCCAGCTTTATGCCTTCTGGGTTACGCCCGATCCGAATGGTGCTAGCTTCGGCTACCTCGGCGGCGGCAGCCTTGATGCGAATGGCGTGCGCGACATGCCGCTTCCCGCGAAACCGTCATTTCATCCATCTATCTACCGATCATGCTGTTCCGAACCCTTTTCCGACTCTTTGCGCTCTCTGCCATCTTTTGCGCCCAAATCCATGCCCAGAGCTTTCTTCCCACCAATTGGGACCCTGCACTCGCGGGGGACATCGTCATGCAGCGGCTCGTCAAAGTCACTGCGCCGAAGGTCAAAGGTACGCATGATGCGGAGTTCGTCTGCGTCGGCGATCGTGTTTTTGTGGTCACGGAGGCGAATGACGAACGCGCCGGAGAAAGCTCCGCGTGGCCATTCATCTACGTCACGATGTCGATTGTGAACCTGAAAACGCTGGAGGTGGAGAAGGTCATCGACTTCGCCCGCAGTGGGCAGGTCTATGAAAACGAGGTGCTGCCATTCGGGCAGTGCTTCGTGCCGCGCATTCTTCAGAAGGACGCAAAGACGCTGCGCTGCTATTTCACCAGCCAAGATCCCGGCAAGCGACAGGCTCAGATGTGGTATATCGACTTCGATCTGGGACGCGTGGCGTTCGAGAACCGCATTTACCGTGCGAAGCTCAAAACGGCGGCGGGCACCTTCGACATGCAGCCGCAGCCTTTCTACGATGATGCGGCGAAGCAGGGTTTCCGCCGTCCTGCCAGGGATGCGGGTCTGTTCATCTTCGATTCGTTCAAGCAGTTCGACGGCAAGACCTACGTTGCGCTGAACAACTTTCCCGTCGGTCAGAATGCGCTCTCGCTGCTGCACGATGACCTCGTTACCTTTGAAGTGATCGGCCACTACAACGAGCCTCAGACCCAGCAACTCAGTGAATCCGCCGTGAACCGGCTGCCCGACGGCACCTGGATGGCCATCGTGCGCAACGACAAGGGCAACTATCACTTCACCACCAGCGCTGATGGCAAAAAATGGACCGTCGGCGCGGAGATGCCCTTCGTGAAGGGATCAAACTCGAAGCCCACGTTCGACAAGTTTGACGATGTCTATTACCTCGGCTGGCAGGACGCTGAGGTGATCAACGGCGACCGCCGCACCATCTTCAACATCGACATCTCGCGCGATGGCAAAACCTGGGAGCGCAAATACCGCTTTGTGACACCGTATTCATTCCAATATCCGACGCTGCATGAGCATCAGGGCGTGATCTGGATCAGCGTCACCCAGGGCACGCAAAAGGACCGCATCATGTTCGGCAAGCTGGAAGACGCGGGCCAGTTCGAACAGCAAGCAGGCCAGAAGCGCATCGCATGGCCGCCTCCATTGCCTAGGGAACTGGCGAAGCTGATTCCAGGCGAGAAGCTCTTCACCGATCGCGAGTATGTGATCGACGAACTGCCTGAGCCCGTGCGCGGCCAGCTGTTCCTCCGCACCAGCATCGAAAAGCTCGACGTGACCATTACCAAGCCCGGCACCCTTTTCGCTCTCACGCCAACCATTCGCCCGAAAGCTGCCAGCCAAGAGGAAGCGCTGCAAAAAGCCGGTTTCACCAAGGTCGATGTGCCTGAGACCCAACTCTTCCCCGGCGAGATCAATCGCGTGAGCCTGTATCGCAAAGAGGTGAAGGCGGGTGAGCGGCTTCAGTTCAAGAAGATGGTGCTGCTGATCAGCGCGGGAGCCGAAGTGAAGGAACATGTTCCCGAACCGCCGAAGCCGTGGAGCACGAACAGTGGTGAGAAGCTCTACAATGGCATCGTCCTGCCAGAGGTTTGGCCGCCGCAGCATTTGGTGCCCGGTTCTGCTGAGCCGATGCCTGTGCCGTATGCGCAGCATCCGCCGAAGACGATCCCGATAGATGTGGGCCGCCAGCTCTTCGTGGATGACTTCCTCATCGAGAAAACCACGCTGAAGCGCTCTTTCCATCAGGCGAAGAAGTTTGAGGGCAATCCGGTCTTCAAAGCCGAAACGGAGCGCGAACTCAGCCCAGCCACGCAAGGCGAGAAGGGTGAGGAAGCGACCACCTTCACGGGACAGGGCGGTGTGTTTTACGATCCGGCGGAGAAACTCTTCAAGATGTTCTACGTCGCCGGTTGGCGCGGGCCTTTGTCGCTCGCGACGAGCCCGGACATGAAGACGTGGACGCGACGAGGCCAGCTTTTGCCGGAAGGCCTGCGCTGGACGGGACCGAAGCTCGTCACGGGTGGCTCCGATAACTGCGTGTGGCTCGATTTGAATGCGAAGAACGATGCCGAGCGGATCAAATACCTCACCTGCTGGCTGCATGTACCGAAGGAGCAGCGCCCGCAGGGCTTCATGCACTCGCTGCATGTCTCGGATGGCAAAACATTCTCCGATGCTGTGACGACGAGCATCGCAGCGGATGATTACTGCTCCTTCTTCTACAATCCCTTCCGCGAGAAATGGGTCTTCAGCATCAAGATGGGCACGTCACGCGGTCGCAGTCGCTACTACTATGAGAGCGATGATTTCCTCGCCGGAGCCGACTGGAAGAAGAGCGTGTTTTGGACCTGCACGGACAAACTCGACCTCCCTGAGCCCGCGGATCGTTATCCCAGTGGAGGCGAGGCTGCGCAGCTCTACAGCCTGAATGCGGTGGCGTATGAGAGCCTCATGGTCGGCATGCATTACATTCATCGCGGCCCGAACAACGGCATTTGCGAGAAGGGCAAGTTCCCGAAGCTGGTCGATCTCGAACTCGGCTTCAGTCGCGACGGCTTTCACTGGGATCGACCGGATCGCCGTGGATTCATCGTTGGCTCACGCACGGAGGGCTCATGGGATCGGGCTTATCTGCATGGTGCGGCGGGTGTGTTTGTCGTGCTCGATGACCAGCTCGTCTTTCCTTACATGGGCACCAGCGGCATCGCGCCGAGCGGTCATCGCGGAATGTATACCGGCGGCAGCATCGGCCTCGCCACTCTGCGCAGAGATGGTTTTGCCTCGATGGATGGCTCTGGAGAGCTGACGACGCGTCCGGTGAAGTTCCAAGGCAAGCATCTCTTCGTGAACGTGAACGGCGAGGTGCGTGTGGAGGTGCTCGATGAGGCTGGAAAGGCGCTGAAAAGCTCCAAAATAGCTGCCGGGGATGAAACGAAGCGAAAGATCGAATGGGCTGACGGTATTGACCTGAGTGCCCTGAATGGAAAGCCGGTGCGATTCCGCTTCCATCAGACGAAGGGCTCGTTGTATGCCTTTTGGGTCACCTCGGATGAAAATGGAGCCAGCGGCGGCTACGTCGGCGCGGGTGGTCCGGCTTTCGATGGCGTGCGTGACACCTCCAAATGATGTCTGTGGGCCAGTCCGCGGCTCAGAAAGGGCAAAGACGCATCGCATTGCCTGTGATGCCGACTCCTTGAATTGTTGGCGGAGAGGGCAAGCAGCTTGGAACATGAAACAGGCTTAGAGACCCTTTCGCTCGCGTTGGCGGGCGCGGTATTCGGCGGGGCCGCAGCCGACGTTTCTTGCGAACATGCGGCTGAGGTAATGGCGGTTCGGGAAGCCGGTTTCGATGGCGATTTGATCAATGGTCTTATCCGTGAGTGCTAAGGCCTCGCCAGCAAGACGGATGCGTGTGAGGAGGATGTAGGCGGCGGGGGTGTGCCCGGTGTGCTCACGGAAGCTGCGGATGAAGCGCTCGATGCTCATTCCAGCTCGCTCGGCGAGGAAGTGATTTGAGAGCTTCATTTGTGGTGAGCGAGCGATGAGGGCGAGTACCTCCGAAAGGCGCTCAGGGAGCGTTTGAGAGGGCACATTGAGCTTTGCAAAGACGACGTGCAGCAGCGCGGAGGCGAGGTGGAGCAGGCGGTGCCCATCGGCGTGGCTTTGATGAGTCTCGATGAGCTGCGCAAGAAGGCAGCGCATGGTGTCATCGACTGGAAAAGGCATCGGCGCAGCAGGAAAGGATACACCAGGACGACTGGTGGTGAAGTGCAGCCAGTAGTGGCATGCGGGCACGGGGCCCACGCAGTCGAAAACGGTGTCTGCGGGGATCAAGATGGCGGTTTTCGGCTCGAGCGGAATTTTTTGGCCCTGGAAGCGGAGATGGCATCCAGGCTTTGGATTGTAGTAAAAGCGCCAGAAGGGAGAATCGACCCCGCTGTGATTCCAGCCATCCAGTTTGGGCTGATAGCCGCTTTCATGGATCAGAAAGGGGGTCCAGCCCGCTGTGGCGACGCGGGCTAGATCCACGCCCCATGGGGTGGTGTAGTTGAGGTATTTGCGCTGAGTTGCCATGATCGGACACAACTACGACAGAAAAGGGTATGCTTCATCAACGTAGGTTTTGAACATGCGACTACTTCTATTCACCCTCGCCGCCAGCTCTGCACTCGCAGCCAATCCGCCGCCTGATCACGCGGTGCGCATGGAGCGCGGCCTGAAGCTCTTCGACCATGAAGTGGCGGCGATCTTGAAAAAGAACTGCCTGAAGTGCCACGGCGGGGAGAAGGTGAAGAGTGATTTCGACATGGCCACGCGAGAGGATTTGCTGCGTGGGGGCTCACATGGCAGCGCCGTGGTGCTGTTTGACTCCAAGAGCAGCGCACTGGTGGCGCAGATCAACCACGCCAAAGAGCCGCACATGCCAGACAACAGCGCGAAACTGTCTGCCGAGGCTATTTCGAAGATCACGGCCTGGATTGATGATGGTGCGCCGTATTCCGCGCCTCTGATCGCGGGCAAGAAGCCCAAGAAGGATAGCAGCGTGGTGACGGATGAGGATCGGCAGTGGTGGGCCTTTCAGCCGCTGAAGAAGGTACAGGCGAAGAGCATCGACGAGCTGCTTTTGAAGAACGCGAAAGGCATGAGCTTTGCTCCCAAAGCGGAAAGCAATGTGCTGGTGCGACGGCTGCATCTGGATCTCACGGGGCTGCCGCCTGCGGACGGGGCTGACAACGATGACCTGAGTGACTTGATTGACGAGTTGCTGGCTTCGCCAGCTTATGGCGAGCGCTGGGGACGCCACTGGCTGGATGTGGCCCGCTACGCCGAGAGCACGGGCTTTGAGCAGGACTATGACCGACCTTTTGCGTTTCATTACCGGGACTTCGTCATCAAGGCGCTGAATTCGGATATGCCGTATGACCAGTTCGTGAAGTGGCAGCTCGCGGGGGATGAATATGAGCCGCAGAACCCGCTAGCTCTCGCAGCGACGGGATTTCTCGGCGCGGGTGTGTTTCCTTCACAAATCACGGCGAACGAGGTCGAAAGCTCCCGCTACGATGCGATGGACGACATGCTGGGCACCACGGCGGGTGCGATGTTGGGCCTCACGCTGAGCTGCGCCCGCTGTCACGATCACAAATTCGACCCACTGCCCACCCGCGACTACTACGCGATGCTGAGCACCTTCACGACAACCACGCGCATGAACGTGGACGTGCATCCCGATGGCAAGGTGACCTCCGCAGTGACGACGATGAACGCCAAAAAGAACACCGAAGCCGTCCCGGGTGCCACGCGCATGATGATCTGCGCCGAGGGCTACGATCCCATCGTCATGCACACGCAGGGCGGGCCGTTTTTTGACAAAACGCATGTGCTGAAGCGCGGCAACCCACTCATGAAGGACGGCGAGGCCACGCAGGCCTTCCTGCAAGTGCTGAGCAAGCCCGGCGACGCAAAACGCTGGCAATGGCAGCCGCCGAAGGATGCGAAATACAGTGGTCGCCGTCGCTCGCTGTCGAACTGGATCACTGATGTCGATCAGGGCGCGGGGGCACTGCTGGCACGCGTGATCGTGAACCGTCTATGGCAGCATCATTTCGGCACCGGTCTGGTTCCGACGCCGAATGACTTTGGCAAAACGGGCACGGCCTGCACGCAGCCGGAGTTGCTCGACTGGTTGGCGGCGAAGCTCATCGAAAACGGCTGGAAGCTGAAGCCGATGCACAAATTGATCCTCATGAGTCGTGCCTGGCAGCAAAGCAGCGCACGCGATGCGAAAAAGGAGGCTGCCGATCCGTCGAACGGTCTCTTCATGCGCTTCGTGCCGCAACGACTCGAAGCCGAGGCGATCCGCGACTCGATGCTGGCCGTGAGCGGCGTGCTGGACAAGACGATGTATGGCCCCGGCACTCGCGATGAGAACAGCAAGCGCCGCAGCATCTACTTCAACATCAAACGCAGCCAGCTCATCGGCAGCATGGTGGCCTTTGATCAGCCGGAGCCGCTGGTGAGCCAAGGCGCACGCCCCACGACGACGGTGGCTCCGCAGGCCCTCGTTCTCATGAACAGCCCGCAAGCTCGTCAATGGGCCGATGGACTCGCCAAACGCGTCTCCACCGCTGGTGATGTCTCAAAGGAGATCGCCATGATTTACCGCCTCTGCTTCAACCGTGCCCCAAAAGCCGACGAACTGGCTGCGGGTGCCGAATTTTTGAAATCCGGCGCTTCGCTGGCGGATTACTGCCAGGTGGTGCTGAGCTTGAATGAATTCGTTTACGTGAACTGATATGAAGACACCTTTTTATACGCGTCGTGAAATGCTCGCTCGTGCGGGCGGTGGTTTTGGCATGCTGGCGTTTGCTTCGATGCTGGAGGCGGCGAGGAATCCTTTCGCGCCGAAGGTGCCGATGCAGGTCGGTGGGAAGGCGAAGTCGATCATTTGGATCTTTACCAATGGTGGGCCGTCGCAGGTGGATACGTGGGACTACAAGCCGGAGCTGGCGAAGCGGGATGGGCAGACGCTGGAGGGATTTGATCCGAAGACGGGCTTTTTTCCGGGTTCGGTGGGCGGGTTGATGAAGTCTCCGTTTGAGTTCAAGCAACACGGGCAGAGCGGGACGTGGGTGAGCGATCTGTTTCCGAAAACGGCGATGCATGTGGACAAGATGTGCTTCATCCACAGTTGCTGGACGGGGTCGAACAACCACTCGCCCGCACTTTTCATGATGAACACGGGCACCACGCGGATGGGCTATCCGTGTGTGGGCTCGTGGGTGAATTACGGCCTCGGTAGCGAGAGTGATTCGCTGCCGAGCTTTGTGGTGATGAGTGATCCGCTGAATCGCGGCCTGCCAAAGGGTAGCGCGGCGAACTGGGGCGCGGGCTTTTTGCCGAGTGTGTTTCAGGGAACGTGGCTGAAGCCATCTGGAGCGCCGATCGACAACCTCGCGGTGCCTGCGTCGCTCACGCCGCAGCGTCAAAGAGCGCAGCTCGATCTGCTGGCGCGGCTGAACCGTCAATCGCTCGGCGGATCGGCCATCGAAAGTGAGCTGAATGCCCGCATCGAAAGCTTTGAGCTGGCTTACCGCATGCAGACCTCCGCACCGGAGGCTTTTGATGTCCAAGGTGAGCCGGAGCACATCCAGAAGCTCTACGGCGTGAATGAGAAGCATTGCGGTCACTTTGCGAAGCAGTGCCTCACGGCGCGGCGCATGGTGGAGCGCGGTGTGCGCTTCATCCAGCTCTACAGCGGTGGCATGGAGAACCAGCAGAGCTGGGATGGGCACAAGGACATCCTGGGCAATCACCGAGGCTTCGCCAATGAGAGCGACCAGCCGGTGGCGGCGCTGATCAGTGATCTGGAGCAGCGCGGGCTGCTGGATCAGACGCTCATCGTCTGGGGCGGAGAGTTTGGCCGTCTGCCCATCGCGCAAAAAGGCGCACAGCCGGGCCGCGATCACAATCCGCATGCCTTCACCGTCTGGATGTGCGGCGGCGGCGTGAAAGGCGGCTACCACCACGGCGAGACCGATGAAATCGGCTTCAAAGCGGCCATCGACAAAGTGAGCGTTCATGATCTGCATGCCACGATCCTCGCGGCGGCGGGACTGGATCACGAGCGGCTCACTTTTAAGTTCCAGGGCCTCGATCAGCGTCTGACGGGTGTGGAGAATCCGAAGGTGGTGAAGGCGGTGTTCGCGTGATGGTCCTGCCGTGCGATGTGGGATGATCGCTGGCTGGATTGAGAGGATATAGCCCTGGACGCATCTGGGAATGTTTCGCAGCGTTGCTCGCGTTAGCATTTGCTGCGCACGAGACTTGCGCCTTTGCCATGCTGAAATCGTTTTTCACTCTCCTCTTTGCCTTGGTTGTCTTTGTTGATCCGACTTTGGCCAAAGCCGCGAGCACTTTGCCCAACATCGTGCTCATCCTGGCAGATGATCTCGGTTATGGCGATGTGCGCTGCTACAATGCGGAGTCCAAAGTCGCCACGCCGAATATCGACCACCTCGCGGCGGAGGGAGTACGCTTCACCGATGCGCATAGTCCGGCCACGGTGTGCACGCCATCGCGCTACAGCCTCATGACAGGGCAGATGGCTTTTCGAGTGCCGAATGGAGGCACGGTGTTTCAGGGTGCGGGTGGGCCGTCATTGATCACGCAGGGGCGTCTCACGCTTCCGGCGATGCTGCGGCGGCAAGGCTACGCCACTGCCGCAGTCGGGAAGTGGCATATTGGACTCACTTTCCGCTCAAAGGCGGGCGAGGCGATCCACAGCGGTCGGTTTGAAGAGGTGCAGCGCATCGACTTTTCTAGCCGCATCGAGGGTGGGCCGCTGGATCACGGCTTTGATCGCTTTTTCGGCACCGCGTGCTGTCCCACGACGGATTGGATCTACGCCTTCATCGACGGCGATCACATCCCTGTGCCGCCCACGACGCGGCTGGACCGATCCAAGCTGCCGCAGCACCCCTACGCGAACGATTGCCGCCTCGGCATCATCGCGCCAGATTTCCCGATGGAGGAGGTGGACATGGTTTTCCTCAAAAAGAGCCGCGAATTCATCGCTGAGCATCGACGCAGCTCACCGGAGAAACCCTTCTTTCTTTTCCACGCCACACAGGCCGTGCATTTGCCGTCCTTTGCTGCGGCGGAGTTCAAAGGAAAATCGCAAGCCGGGCCGCATGGCGACTTTATCGCTGAATTCGATCACATTGTCGGAGATTTGATGCAGCAGCTCGCAGAGCTCGGTATCGCCGAAAACACGCTCGTCATCCTCAGCAGCGATAATGGCCCGGAGACCACCAGTGTCGTCCACATGCGCTCCGATCATGCCCACGATGCCGCCAAGCCGTGGCGCGGCATGAAGCGTGATGCATGGGAAGGTGGCCACCGCGTGCCGTTCATCGTCCGCTGGCCTGGAAAGGTGAAAGCTGGCAGCACGAGCGATCAAATCGTCTGCCTCACCGATGTCATGGCTACCCTCGCGGCGATCACCGGTGCCGAGCTGCCACGCGATGCGGCTGAGGATAGCTTCGATATGATGCCAGCGCTGCAAGGCAAGGCCACCGCTCCGATTCGTCCGTATCTGCTCACACAGGCCTTTGGTGGAAAACGCACGCTGTCCATCCGCCGTGGCCGGTGGAAATACATCGACCACCGTGGCTCTGGCGGGAACAACTATGATCAAGGCGAGCTGAAGCCCTTTGCACTGCCTGACACCGCACCTGATGCGCCGGCCCAGCTCTACGATCTCGAAACCGATCCCGGCGAGGCTCGGAATCTCTTTTCCAAGCATCCAGAGATCGCCGCTGAATTGAAGGCCTTGCTCGATAGGTCGGTCACAGAAGGCCGCAGCGTCACGCATGGTAAAACCGTGGTTCGATAAATATGACACGCACACACACCTCAGCCGAATGGAGGTGACGCAGAGGTCAAAATGGTGTGGGAGGCGAAATTTGACCATGAGGTGAGCGAAAGAATGGCTCGCTGGCCTGCCTTTTAGTGCCGCATGAAACGCCGCTCCTTTCTCTCCACCTCCGCCGCCACAGCCTTTGGTTTCCAGTTTGTCCCTGCGCATGTCGTGCGTGCTCAAAGTGGTGCTCAAACACCATCGAACAAGCTACGCATCGCTGCGATAGGTGTCGGTGGACGCGGCGCTGCCGATCTGGGCGACATGGCTGGGGAGGACATCGTGGCGCTGTGTGATGTCGATGAGCGGCGTGCAGCGGGGAGTTTTGAGAAGTTCCCAAAGGCGCGGCGCTTCACCGATTTCCGCAACATGCTCGATGTGATGAACAATGACATCGACGCGGTGCTGGTGGCGACGCCGGATCACACGCATGCGGTCGCCGTGCTCGCTGCCATCGGGCATGGGAAGCATGTGTATTGTGAAAAGCCGCTGGCACACACGGTAGCAGAGGTGCGGGCGATGCGGAAGGCGGCGCTGGAGAAGAAGGTGATCACGCAGGTGGGCAATCAGGGCCACTCCTCGGAGAGCATCCGGGTTTTTGTCGAGATGGTGCAGTCCGGGGCCATCGGTAACGTGTCAGAGATCCACGCGGGCTGCGATGCCTTCCGTGACGTGTATTGCCAGATCGGCAAGCAGCAGGCCATGCAGTCCGAGAAGCACGAGGTGCCAAAGGAGCTCGACTGGGACCTGTGGCAGGGACCGCTGAAGACGCGGGCGTTTCATCCTGCATACGTACCGTTTAGCTGGCGTGGCTATTCGGCCTACGGCAGCGGCTGCATCGGCGACTGGATTTGCCACGTCGTCGATCCGTCCTTTTGGGCGCTGGATCTGGGCATGCCCACGGTGATCACCGCAGAGACGCGGGACTATGATCCCGTGAAACACGCGGAGTTTTACCCCAAAGGCACACGCATCACATTCGAGTTCCCGGCGAAGGGGAGCCGTGGTCCGGTGAAGCTGATCTGGCATGATGGCGAGATCAGCATCCCTGCGCCCGAGGAGCTGAAGCAGGACAACCGCAAAGTCGTCGGCATCGGCGCGGTGGTCATCGGCGACAAAGGCAAGATCATGCACGGCTCGCACGGTGCTGGTGGCGTGCGTCTGATCCCAGAAGCGAGCATGAAGGGCTTCAAAGTGCCGGAGAAGACGATCCCACGAGTGCCGAAGGGCAATCACCAGCATGACTGGCTCAATGCGATCCGCGAAAACCGCCCCGCAGGCTCCAGCTTTGAATACGGCGGCTCTTTGAGCGAGATCGGGCTGCTGGGCATGATCGCCGTGCGCCGCAGTGGCACCCGCCTGGAGTGGGACAATGCCGCGATGAAATTCACCAACGACGCCGAGGCCACGGCACTGCTCACACCCGAGTATCGAGAGGGATGGAGTCTGTGATCCTCACGCTGGCTTGATCTCCAGCGCATCCAACCAGGGCAGGGGGATCTGCGGAGGCATGCCGCCGAAGGGCTGGTAGGCGGGGAGCTGTACGATGCTCATGCTGTGTGGCTGGCTAGCGATGAAGAACATGACATCGGCGCAGTCGGAGCAGGTGATCATGGCCTCTTTGTGCTTCGCGGAGGGCTGCACGGGACGCTTCGCGACGAGGGGCGTATTGGCCTCTCCGGGGGCGTATTCAGAGAGCACGATGCCATGGGCATTGAGCTGCATGCGTGCAGTGAAGAGCATGCCATGGACAGCCCATTTGCTGGCAGTGTAGGGCACACCCGCAAAGGAGTCGTAGCCATGACCTGCGGTGGAGGAGACGACGACGATCTTGCCGCCGCCATGCGCTGCCATGGGCTGTGCGACGGCCTGGATCATGTTCGCCACGCCGATGACATTGATTTCCATGACTCTGCGCCAGCTTTCCTCACTGGCGATGCGTGCAGGGTCCGCATGGGCCATGAAGCGGTCAGGTGTATTGATGCCTGCGGTATGGATGAGTGCATGCGGTGTGCCGTGCTTCAGCACCTCACTCATGGCTGCGGCGACGCTGGCGCGGTCTGCGACGTCGCAGATGATGGGGAGGATGTTTTTGGAGAGTGCGGCACTTTCCTGGAGTGACTCCAGCGTGCGTCCAAAGACAAACGTCTTTGCTCCGGCCTCTGCGAAACGCTTGGCCGCTGCTTGTCCCATGCCGCCGCCACCACCGGTGACGATGACGATTTTATCCGTCCAGTTTTGATCCATGCAGATTCATTTAACGAGCCCAGGCGATGCGTCCAGCCTGTGACAGGACGAAATAGCATCAGGGAGCATCAGGACACGACATGGAGCGTGCTGCGGCCACCGGGCTGCCGACGGACTTGGACTTGGGCGTGGAGGCGCTCTTTGAGCAGATCGACGTGGCTGATGAGGCCGATGGTTTTGCCGAGTGATCGGAGATTTTCCAGCGCGGCGAGGGCTGTCTCCAGCGTCTCGGAATCGAGCGTGCCGAAGCCCTCATCAATGAAGAGGCTGTCGATGGGGTGCTTCCGACTGGCGAGCTCACTGAGTCCGAGAGCGAGAGAGAGACTGGCGAGGAAGCTCTCTCCGCCACTGAGGCTCTCCATCGGTCGATCGACATTGGCTTGGAAGAGATCGACGATGCGTAGGTCTAGCTCATCGCCTGCGGCGGCGATGAGGCGGTAACGAGGAGCGAGGAGCTTCAAATGCGTGTTCGCCAGGCCGATGAGCTGCCGCAGGGTGAGCGTCTGTGCGAAGCGGGCGAACTTGGTGCCCTCTGCGGAGCCGATGAGGGCGCTGAGTTTGCTCCAGCGGAGTTTTTCTGCCTCAGCGGTCTCGAGCGCGGCACCGCCCGCGATTTTGCGCTGGCGTGCGTCGTCATCATGCGTGCGCTGCTGCTCGAGGGCTCCGAGCGCTTTCTGCGCGGTGCTGAGTGAGGCGCTGAGCTGGACGACCTGCTGCTCGAGTGCGGAGAGGTCCTCCGCGCGGAGGATGGGTGCCTCTGCGAGCTGCGTTTCGAGTGTGGTGCGGCGCTGTTGGAGCTGATCGAGATTGGCCTGCGTGGCGGCGATTTGGGTGTGGAGCTCGTTGAGGCGTGTGAGGGCGGTCTGATGCGCTTTTTCGGCCGAAGTGAGCGCGGTGGCATGCCAGGCGCGATCTGCGGCCAAGTCTCGCTCGCCTAAAAGCTGGCGCATGCTGGCTTTGAGCGCCTCGGAGTCGCTGCGGAGCTTTTTGCCGTCTGCTTCGAGCTGGGTGAGCTGCTGCGAAAAGGTCTGGAACTCGTGGGTGGCGAGGGCGAGGCGGTTTTCGACATCTTGCCGCTGGCGCTGATGGCTGTTGGCTTCATCGCGCCGCTTGGCAAAGGTGATGGCGCGTTTTTCGGCCTCGGAGAGCTGTTTTTCTGCCTCTGCGGGTGTGGAGGCGTCAGGGAGGCGCTTTGCTTCACTCTGAGCGCGGGCGTGATCGAGCCCGCCGCGCTGCTGCAACTGCTCACGAATGTCCTCTGCCCGAGTTTGCTCGGCGCGGTGGCGTTCTTCTGCCCGGGCGGTTTGTTGTTCGAGCTGGGTGAGGGCTTTTTGTGCTTGGGTGTGCTCTTTTTCGAGTGTGATGAGGAGCTGGCGTGCGGTGTGTAGCTGGGACTCGAAAGTGGCGTGTGTCTCTGCCCAAGGATGCACGGAGGAGCCGCAGAGCGGGCAGGGCTCTCCCTCACACAAATCATGGCGATGGTCATCGAAACCGGCGAGCCGCTGAGAGTCGGTGACGATGCGGGACTGAGCGGCTGCACGCTGGGCGGCGGTATCTGCGAGCTCGCGCTGCTGGGTGGTTTTTTCGCGGTTTTGGCTGGCCTGGGTGGCGAGCTGGGCGGTGCTTTCTTCTGCGGCGAGGAGTTTTTGATGGAGGGCCAGCGCTTCATCGAGCTGTTGGGCGGCGTCTCTCCACTGGCGGACGGCGTGGCGGCGTGAGGGGAGCGTTTCCGCGAGGTGTGCGTCTGCGGCGTTTTCTTGGAGCCAGGCTTCGAGCTGGCCGGCGGCGGCTTGTTGCTGCTGGAGCTCTTTTTCGGCGTTTTCGCGGCGTGTGGCTGCGTCTTGTTTATTGGCGAGTAGGCGCTTGAAGGTGGAGCGGCTATCGAGGAGCTGTTGTTCGAGCAATTTGCTCTGTGCATCGAGCTGAGCGGCTTTTTCCCAAATCGGCTCGCGTGCGGTGTATTGCTGCCGTGTGCGATCTGAGGTGGCCTGAGCCTCGGTGATGGACTGTGCGGCGATTTGGCGATTTTTTTCGTGCTGAGTGGCCAAAGCGGCCTGCTGGGCGGCTTTTTCGAGCGTTTCGGCCAACTCACGCTGCCAATGATGCTGCTGGCGTTTTTCGCTGAGTGAGGCTGAGAGAGCGCGGTGCTGCTGAGTGAGCTGGGAGGCGTGAAGTTGGCCTTCGGAGAGCTTTTTTTCCAAAGCAGCTCGGTCTTCCTCACTGAGGACGATGAGGCTGCCGAGGCTGGCGGCGAGGAGGCGTGCTTGCTCGTCTTTGTCGCGATGAGTGCTGTGCGCGAGGGCGGAGAGCTCGGAGTAGATTTCAGTGCCGGTGATTTTTTCGAGCAGCTCGGCACGCTCATTCGGCCGTGCTTTTAAAAAGGCGGCGAACTGGCCCTGCGCGAGCAAAACGGAGCGCAGGAAGCGTGGTGCATCGAGGCCGGTGAGCTGCTCGATGAGTGGATCGACGTCGCGTCCTTTATCGGCGAGAATTTCGCCCGTGGTGGCATCGGCGAGGCTGCGCTGCACGGGCTTCAGATTGCCAGTTTTGGTCTTGGCGAGCCTCCAGGAGGCGCGGAGGCGGCGACCACGCGTCTCGAACTCGACTTCCGCAAAGCATTCGCTGCTGTGGCGACTCAGCATCTCATCGGCCTTGTCATTGCCGTAGCGTGCGGCACGGCCGTAGAGTGCGAGAGTGATGGCATCGAGCAGGGTGGACTTCCCCGCGCCAGTGGGGCCGCTGATGAGGAAGACGCCGGCCTGTGAGAGCGGCGGCTGATCGAGTGCGATGTGCTCCGCCGCTCCGCTGAGGGAGTTGAGGTTTTGTAGGCGGATGGAGAGGATGCGCATCGAGGGAGGTAGCGTAGGGCAGGGAGAGAAGATAGAGCGGCGGGGAGGATGTCCATCCGCTGGCGCTTTTATCTCATGCCGGTCGCTGCCTAGGCCAATGCGGCTCCGAGTGCGAGCGTGTCGTCTTGAGCGGTGAGCTGCTCCTGGATGAGGCTGCGTAGTCGGCGGCGTGCACGGTGGAGGGCGATGCGGAGGGCACCGCTGCGTGGCGTGTGCTGGGGCTGGGACTCTCCTGAGAGGTCACGGTCGAGCTGCTGCCACATGTCGCCACGGCCAGTGGTGGTGAGTTCATCACTGATGCGCTGGAGGGCACGATCTAGCACGGCGCGGGCCCAGTCACGATCGAGCTCATGATCTGGTAGATGACTGGTGTCAGCGATGTCGATGGGGATGCCCTCTTCATCATGGAGAGAGAGGCAGGTGGCACCACCACCACGGCGCAGACGCGTGCGGTGACGCCAGCGCTTGATGAGCAGTGTGCGCATGCGTGCGAGGAGGAAGGCGGACTGCCCGCTCTCATCGACGATGGCGGCAGCACGGTCTAGCTGGCCCTGAGCATGCAGCTTGGCGAATAGGTCCTGCGCTGCGTCTTCTGCATCATGGGATTCGCACCCATGTGAGCGAGCAAAGGCACAGAGGCTGGCGTAATGCCTGCGGTAGAGGCTGTCGCAGGCTACGGCGCTGGTGCAGGTGGTGAAGGTGGTCGATGCGGGGGTGGTGTCCGTGTTCATGGTGAGGAGGTGCGGTGGTTACGCAGCTATCTGAGCCGCAGCGCATGACGGCAGGGGGCGTGAAAAGATTAAAACGCATTTATCTAGGTGCGTGGCGGTGCCAGTGGCGTGATGATTCACGCATCCACATGGGCAGCAGCGCTCCATCCACCCTCACTTCCTCGAATCGTAGCTTCCGGCACCGGCTGGCACTCCAGACGACGCTGGTGGCAGGTGCGCTGGTGGCCGCATTCGGAGCGGCGGCGTGGTGGTATGCGAGCCGCACGCTGGAGCACACCGTGGATTCACGGATCAGTGCCCAGGCACAGCGAGTGTGGAACCGCATCGATCCGCGCACGACGGTGGAGGAATTCCAAACCGTGAGTGATACGGTCTTTCCACCCGTGGCGGATGAGACGCCGATGGTGATGGTGGTGAAGGAGCATGAGCAGGGGGGCACGATCTTTGCTACGGTGGCAGCCCCGGCAGAGCTCGATGACCTATTCATTGCGCATTTTCCGACGCAGGAAGAGATCGCCAATGCACCGCCGAGCCCAGAACCCATGCCGCCGCGCCAAGAGCGACCGTTGGACGATGAATTCAGCGAGCTGCTGGGTGTCGCGCCACTGGGAGGGCGGCGTCCACCGCATGGTGCAGGTGCGGGTGCCGGTGGTCGAGGGCCGCGCTTTCGTCCGCAAATGCCGATGGTGCGAGACCCCGTGAGCTTCACGGTCCACTCGGGTGGTGCAGATTGGCGCTGGGGAGCCTTTAGCAACCCGCATTACACCATGTTCGTGGGCCTCTCGTTGCGTGATTTTTACTCCGAGGTGAATCGCATGGCCTGGTGGTATGCAGGCACCGGTGTAGCTGGACTGCTCCTGGCGGGCCTAGCAGCGCTGTGGACATCCAAGCGTGCCATGCGCCCCCTAGAGCGCGTGGTCACGACTGCGCAGCGCCTCACCGCGAGCGATCTGGCAGAGCGCATCCCTTTGCGCCGAGATGATGATCGAGAATTCGCCCAACTCATCGCCGTGCTCAATGGCATGATGCAGCGCCTGGAGATGAGCTTTCAGCAGGCCGTGCGCTTCACCGCAGATGCCTCACACGAGCTGAAAACGCCCCTCGCCGTGATGCTGGCCACGCTCGATGATGCGCTACGCCAGGCAGAGCCCGGCAGCGTGGAGCATGAGCGTTATGCGAGCCTTTTTGAAGAGGCGACACGGCTGAAAACGATCACCCAGAGTCTGCTGCTACTCTCGCAAGCGGATGCCGGCCGCCTACCGACGCAGCCGTCCACTTACGATCTCGGTGCCGATCTGGCACGGCTCGTCGAAGATGGCGAAATCCTGTGCGATGGCGCTGAATTGACCCTCACACATCACCTAGACTCTGGCATCCGCATTCACGCGGACAAAGCGCTGCTGCGCCAAGTGTTCCAGAATCTACTGGGCAATGCGATCAAGTACAACCGCCCCGGTGGCTCTGTGAACATGTCTCTGAGCCACATGGATGAAGAGGCCATCTTTCGGATCACAAATACTGGTGCCGCTATCCCCGAGGAGGCACGGTCGAGGCTCTTCGAGAGGTTCTTTCGCGGTGACAAAGCCCGCAATCGTGAGACGGACGGCTTTGGCCTCGGTCTCAACATCGCACATGAGCTCGCACGGGCGAACGGAGCGTCGCTACGCCTCGTCAGCTCACGCGAGGACGAGACGGTGTTTGAAGTGCGCATACCGCTGGCAGACGAGACATCACTCAATCACTGAGCGAGCGTAGGGTAAAAAGAGCTGTCTCCGTGCGCGGGATACGCCGTGCACCGCTCTGGCGCCGTGGGCTAAAAAGATGGCGCTGCTTTGCAAAAACCTCCTCGACGAACTCGCGACTCCCCAGAGCGGCCCCATCACTAAAGTATCTCACCCGGTGAGCGATCAGCTCCGAGAGGGTCAGTTTTCCACCCTTTGCCAAGACTTGGTTCTCCTCTGTACGGCTCACACCGCGCCGAATGATGCGCTGCTCATCATCCCGCACCTCGACACCGCGGTCAAAAAGAGTGCGTCGGTAAGCCTCGGCCACCTGGAGGTGCCACCAGCCATCCTCCGCATAGGCCATCGCTCGGCAGATGCCACGCTGGCACGCAGCATTGCCCGCGAGAGCCTCCGCGTAGCCGCTCCAGCGGTAGTCCTTTGGGTCGCTCACAATGCCGGCACGCAGAGGATTCAGGTCAATATAAGCGGCCATCACGCGTAGGGGATCGCCTTTACCCTCGACCAGCACCGATTTGAAGCGGTCCATCCACAGAGTACCCTTTCGAGCATGGCGTTTATTGTACCATCGGCTGAAGCGTTCCTTGACTTCCTTGATGAAGGCCGAGATGTCGCAGAAACGGCGCTTGATGGCGGCGAGCTGCTTTTCCGCGAGATCGTGGCAGCGCAGACGGCGCCATTCTGCCAGCTCTGCCTGGAGCTGCTCGACATAGCTTTTGCTATACAGAATGCGGAGGTGGCGCATGAGGTGAAACTCCCCATCTGGTCCATCGAATCGCTCCTGGAGCCATGCATTTCGCTCGGGCACCTCAGCGAGCACATGAAAGTGGTTTTTCATGATGCAGTAGGTGAGAATGCGCACGCCAGAAAACTCGGCCAAACGCCACAGAATGCGCCGAAGCGCCTCCTTTTCCACCGCATCGAAATGCACTGCGCCCCCGCATGTCCGAGACATCACATGGTAGCAATGCGAGCGGTCTTCACGTCCGCCAAGAATCCTGCGCCGTCGCCCCTTCCACCGGCGATCATAGGGATAGAGTGAGGTTTTTGCATTTATGGGAGCGAGAGATTTCTCCCCCTCTACAGAAGGCACATAATGTGTGGCAAGACCTGAATCCAAGTCCGCGATAGATCGCGAAGCGGAATTGAGAGCGCGTTCGTCGAGAAGAGCTGAAGAGGGCATGGGGGATGAATGATCACGATAAAGCGATGAGTTGCAACAATATAATGCCATTCATTATAAGTGTGTCGGCGGCCTCGCTTAGCTTGTGGGAATGTCGATTGCTGAGGGGGGGAGAGGGTGCGAAAGGCGGGGGTGGTTGCATTTCATTCGCCTGGGAATGTTGTATTGCCCGCTTCTGTGTCGCCTGCGCAGATGGCGGCGGCACTGCGTGGGCGTGAGGGGTTGGTGTGGATGGATTCGGCTCTAGCGGGGCCGGGGGCGATGAGCGTTCTTACGGCGGAGCCGGTGGAGGTGCTGCGGGGGCATTTGGAGCGGGACTGGCGGCGTGTGCGTGCTGCTTTAAGTGTGCCTCGGGCGACTCATGGGGGCCTCTATGGCTGGGTGGGCTACGATGGGGAGTTCGTGTTGGGGATTTATCCACATGGCTTGGTTTATGAGCATGATTCGGGGCGGTGGACTCCTTTTGGCGATTTTAAGGTGCCGGATGGGGGCTTTGAGCTGCCAGTTGTGGCGGGTGAGCTGGATTTTCACCCTCTTGTGTCGAGGGAGGAGTTTATTGGCATGGTCCAGCGGGCGCAGGAGTACATCGCGGCGGGGGATATTTATCAGGTGAATCTTTCTTACCCTTGGGTGTCGGCGTGGCCGTCCGGGGCTGATGCATTGGCTCTGTATCTGAGGCTGCGAAAGGTCTCGCCCGCGCCGCATGCGGCGTTTTTGCAATTGGAGGGCACGACGGTGTTATCGGCTTCGATGGAGACGTTTTTGCATCTGGATGGTCGGGATGTGAAGACGCGGCCGATCAAGGGGACGCGGCCGCGCTTTACGGGGGATTCGCAGCGTGATGTGGCGTCTCAGAATGAGCTGCGAGCCTCGGAGAAGGAGCGGGCTGAGCTTTTGATGATCACGGATTTGGAGCGCAATGATCTCGGCCAAGTGTGCGAGTTCGGCAGTGTGCAGGTGCCGGAGTTGTGGCGGGTGGAGAGTTTTGCGCAGGTGTTTCACCTGGTCTCTACGGTGACGGGACAGTTGCGGGAGCATATCGATCATGCGGGAGCTTTCCGGGCGTGCTTCCCTGGTGGATCGATCACCGGGGCTCCGAAAAAGCGTGCTTGTGAGATCATCGCCGAGCTAGAGCGCTATCCGCGTGGTCTTTACACGGGGGCGATCGGTTGGTTCGGTTTTGATGGGCGTAGTCAGTGGAGTGTGGCGATCCGTACGGCGGTGCAGTGTGGCGAGGAGATTCGTTTTCACACTGGGGGCGGTATCGTGGCAGATTCGGTCCCTGCTTTGGAGCATGAGGAGACGCTGCATAAGGCCGCCGGGCTACTGGCGGCAGCTAAGGGCTGAGGGGAGGCTTACTTCTGTGTAGGCGCGGGGCTCGTCGGGGCAGGGGATGGGCTGCTTTCGGGCATCTGCATGTCTGGCCGGGACTGGAGCTTGGCATTCACCTCCATGACTTTTTGTCCACGGATGAAGTCGAGCTTTACCTGACTGCCTACGGGCTGCGTGCGTATGACGAGGAGTAGATCGCGCGGGGAGCGGAATGCCATGCCCTGGAATCGGGTGATGACATCGCCTGCCTGAAGGCCGGCGACGGCGGCGGGCGAGTTCGGATCAATGTCGGTCACGTAGGCACCGATGTTGGCACCATCCCAGGCTAGGGGATTGATGGGGATGGGCTCGCTGCGCACCTCGATGCCGAGGTAGCCGCGTCCCAGCACGGCGAGTCCGGCGGCGGCATCTGCTTGCGCTTGGCTGCGCTGCTTTGCTAGCACGGCATCGACCCAGTTTTTCACATCATTGGAGGGGATCGCGAGGCCGATGCCCTGCCAGGCACGGACTTTCTCATCTCCACGGTAAAAGATGAGCGTATTGATGCCGACGACCTCACCATTCAGATCGACGAGGGGGCCGCCGCTGTTGCCGGGATTGATGACTGCATCTGTCTGGAAGAAGTCGAGCGTGCTCTCACTGAGCTGGCGGTCGCGGGCGTTGATGATGCCCTGTGTGAGGCTGCCGCCGAGACCAAAGGGATTGCCCGCCGCGAAGACGATCTGCCCGACACGGGCCTGATCCGAGTTCGCAAAGCGCAGGGCGGGGAAGTCATGCTTGGTGCTGTCGATCTTCAGCAAGGCGACATCACGCTCCGCATCAAAGTTGACGATCCGCACTGTGTCATACCGTGTCCGGTCCTGGGTAATGACGGAACGGAGGGCCACATTTTGCACCACATGGTAATTGGTAATGATCAGCCCGTCATTGCTGATGATCACGCCCGAGCCCTGCCCAGGCATCACCTCTGCACCGGCGACGAAGCCGTAGAGCGGGTCCAGCATCACGCGGGGCCGCTCTGTCTGCGTATTGATGCTGACCACGCAGGGCATGATCTTTTCTGCCAGGGTGGCGAAGTCATCACTCATCCGCCGCATCAGGTCCAGATTGGTCACATCGAGCTTCGGTGCCAGTTTACCAGACTCCGGCGGACGCCGCCCATCGACGAGGTGCGGCAGACCATAGGGCTCCCCGGTGCCGCGTGACATGAGATACAGCCCCGCGCTGATGGCGAGGATGGCTGCGGCGACGAAAAGGCGGCGGACGAGTTCCATTCAGATTGTGTGTGAGTCCGGGCATGGTGCGTCGCCACCGGCCATCTTCAAGCCACAAGGCATAGCCCGCCGTGCTTGCCAATTCGCCCATCGCCGCCATTCTTCGCACCTCTGCATGTCCTCGACCGCCTCCCAGCTCCGCTACTGCCCCGATCTCTACCACTACCAGCGCCGTGAAACGCGCCCTGTCAGCGTCGGCCCCGTCCAGATCGGGGGCGGTGCCCCGGTGGTGGTGCAGAGCATGCTCACCAGCGACACGCGTGATGCTGCAGCCTGTGTCAAAGAAGCGCTCGCTCTCGCAGAGGCAGGCTGTCAGATCGTCCGTGTCACCGCGCAGACACGCCTCATCGCAGAAAATTTACAGCACATCCGCGATGGCATCCGCGCTGCCGGGTGTGGCGTTCCGCTGGTCGCCGACATCCATTTCAAGCCCGATGCGGCCATGGAGGCCGTGAAGTGGGTCGAAAAAGTCCGCGTGAACCCCGGCAATTACGCCGACAAAAAGAAATTCGCCGTCAAAGAATACACGGATGAAGAATACGCCGCCGAGGTGGCCTACATGGAGGAGCAATTCATCCCGCTGGTGAAGGAGTGCCTCCGCCTGGGCCGCGCCATGCGCATCGGCACCAATCACGGCAGCCTCAGCGACCGCATCATGAACCGCTGGGGCGATACGCCGCTCGGCATGGTGGAGAGCGCTCTCGAATTCGCCCGCATCGCCCGCTCGCAGGGCTACCATAATTTTCTCTTCTCCATGAAGGCCAGCAATCCGAAGGTCATGATCGAGGCCTATCGCTTGCTCGTCGCTCATTTGAACCAACTTGGCTCCGACTGGAACTATCCCATCCACCTCGGCGTCACGGAGGCCGGCGACGGCGAAGATGGCCGCATCAAAAGCGCCATCGGCATCGGATCGCTGCTCGCAGACGGCATCGGTGACACCATCCGCGTCTCTTTGACGGAGGATGCCATCTTTGAGATCCCTGTCGCTCAGCAGCTCACCGAATGTGCCCGCCGCATCGAAAAAACAGGCCTCGCAGGCAGCTCAACCGCTGCCAGCTATGATGCCTTCAGTTACAGCCGCCGTGCCAGCCAGCGCATCAGCGTGGATGGCATCGACATCGGCGCGGGAGCCACCGTGCCCGTCTTCACCACGCAGAAAAAGTGGGACGCCGTCGCGCATAAGCTCGACAAGCTCGGTGACTACAAGCCGGAAATCGTGCTCGAAACAGCCAGCGTGCTCGAAATCGACCCCCGCGACGAAAAAGCCATTTCAGAGCTCCAATCGGCCCCAGAGGCCAAACTCGTCACCGTGGCGGAAAACTGCGATTTGCACCCCATTCACGCTTTTCGCCTCCTCGCGGCCCGAATCGACGAAAAACACCCCATTTTGCTCAAAGACACCTTTTCCGGCGGCAGCGGCGACTTCACGGAGAATCTCCTTTTTGCCGCCACCAACATCGGAGCCCTTCTTTGTGACGGCATCGGCGATGCCGTGATCGTCAATGGTGAGGAAGCACCCGGTCAGAGCTTCCGCATCAGCTACAACATCCTCCAAGCCGCCGGCGTCCGCATCTTCAAGACTGACTACGTCGCCTGCCCCAGTTGTGGGCGCACGCTTTTCAATCTGCAAACCACCACGCAAAAAATCCGCGCCTCCACGGGCCACCTCAAAGGCGTACGCATCGCCGTCATGGGCTGCATCGTCAATGGCCCTGGTGAAATGGCCGATGCAGACTTCGGCTACGTCGGCGGAGCTCCCGGCAAGATCAATCTCTACGTCGGCAAGACCGCCGTGAAATTCAATATCCCTGAGGAAGAAGCCGTCGAGCGCCTCATCGACCTTATCCAAGAACACGGCCGCTGGTTTGATGCCCCCGCCGCCTGATCCCTGTCCGCCCACACCCTGAATCCACTCACCACCACACACCCCATGCGCCGCACCATCATCACCCTCTTGCTCCTCACCACTGCCGCCGTTGCCGCAGACACACCACGCCTGCCCAGAGTGCCCTCCAAGCCCATCGCGGTGAAGAAAGAACTGCTCTTCGAGGATGATTTTTCCGCCTCCACACCGGCCAAGCCCTGGCACCGCGTCGTGGACACCTTCACCTTTGAAAACGGCGAGCTCAAAGGCAACCAGACGCGGGTGGTGGACAGCACTGCACCGGATGGCAAAGTCATCAAAGCCCATGCCGCCGTCCACGGCCTAGAAATCCCCACCCAAGACAGCATCGTCGAATGCCGCATCAAATTCGATGGAGCGACGATGATCGACGTGGAGTTCGATGACCGGAAATTCACTGGCTGCCACTACGGCCACATCTGCCGTGCACAGGTCCGCCTCAATGGCATCACCATCATTGACGAAAAAGATGGCAACATGCGCAATGACATCTACGAGATGAAAAAAGACCCCGCCAAGAAAGCAGAAGTGGCCAAACTCCTCATCGGACGCCAAGCCACCTTCCCCGCAAAGCTGGAAACGGGTAAATGGTACACCCTGCTCGTCGAAACCATCGGTGATGCGATGCGGGTGAGCATCGACGGCAAGTCCATGGCCTATTTGCAGTCCTCTGGCATCGCCCACGCCACCAAATCGAAGATCGAACTCGGCGTGGCAGGCAAAACAGGCAGCTTTGACGATCTGAAGGTGTGGAACGCAGAATCGGCCAAGAAAAAGTGAGTTGCTGACGCAATCACGGGTCTAGTCCTAGACAACTCGTAGTGCGAATTCGATTCTCTGCTGAAGGGCTCCGTTGACAGCGAGTTGCCTCCCGCAATAGGTGAGTGCGATGTCTCCCGTCTCTTTTACCGCTCTTTTCCGCTCTGTAGCACTGCTGCTGGCGATGCTCGTACTCGGTGCCTGCTCCTCCTCGGTCACAGGTCCTGGCGGGAAGATCACCAAGGTGAAGATTACCACCTCCAAGCAGGAGTGCCCGCAGCGACCCAGGTGCAGGCAGTGAATTTCGAGCGGGAGCACTTCCTCTACGGCGCGGTGACGGCGGAGCAGATCAAGAACCGCTTCGGCCACTACTACACCATCTTCTGGAAGCTCACAGACCGCACTGGCCCGGTGAGAGTGCGCTTTGACTACCGCTTGGCGGACGCTGGGCTGAAAATCTTCTCCAAAGAAGTCGTCGTCGAAGATGTGCGCCGTGCGAACATCACTGAGTTAGCGGTAAATGGTGCGGAATACCAAAAAAATGGCCGCGTGACGATGTGGAAGGTCTCCATTCTGCGCGGCAAAGAAGAACTCGTGAGTCAAAAATCTTTTCTCTGGAATTAATCCCTGTCCTCTCCGATCACCCCACCCCCACTATGCCCGCTGCCGCCTCACGTATCCTCGTCGGAATGATCGGTAAGGTCTTCTGGGTGCGAGTGGATGGCAAAGGCACCTTCCAAAACAGCGTGCAGGCAAAAAGTGCGCTGCTGAGCATGCTGGCACGAGGTGTGCGTGACTTCGTCGTCGATCTGGAGCGCTGCCCGATGATGGACAGCACCTTTCTAGGTGTGCTGACGCAGGTATCCCTGAAAGTGAAACAAACTGGCGCAGAGGGCACCTTCAGCGTGCTGAACGCGAACCAGCGGAATGTCCAACTGCTCACCAGTCTAGGGCTCAATCACATCCTGGAGCTCGATACCGAAGGGAAGCTCTGGTTGGCCGAGCGCGAGCAGGCAGGCACTGCGCTAAAACTGTGCGAAGAGGCTGAAGCCAGCGGCTGCAAAGAGGAGCAGGCACAGCACATCCTGGATGCGCATCAGACGCTCTCTAGCCTGAGCACGGAAAATGAGTGTCGCTTCCGCGACGTGATCGACTTTTTGGAGAAGGAACTGGCGGCGGCAGGCCCACAGGAGCTGATGAAGCTCAGCCCGCAGGATCACTTCTGCTGCGGGGTATCCATGGTCATGTAAGTGCGGCCTTTGCGCTCTCCATTGAATGGATTGTAAGTCTCGATCTTCATTTCCTTCAGCGCAGTGGCCTCACGGCCATCCGGGCCTTTGATTTTCTGGACCTTGGTGACTTCAAATCGCTTCACGAGCTTTCCATTGCGGTCGTAGGCTTCCATTTTGGCGGCACCGCCACTGCCCTGGTGGACGTAGATGTCCACGGTGTGATAGGGGCCTTCCACGATGGGATTGGAGACTCGGACGAGCCAGCATTTCTGCAAACTGACACGTTTTTCACCGAGGAGCTGCGGTTTCGGCCAATAGAGGAATTTCAGCGAGAGATCGAGATAGTTTAGAGTCATGCCACGGATGTAGTCCGCATGCTTGGAGGCCGGGACGACTTGGCTACCGCCAGATTTCACTTCATAGAGCACGGCGGGGCGGGGATTCATATCCAGGTGGATGATCTGGCCTGGATTGGCAAAGCGGAAGCGCATCACGCGCTTCTCCATGGTGAGTTCCATCGATTCTTGTCGGCCTGTGGCATCATCACGCAGGGCGCCGGTCATTCTATGATTTTGCAGGGCGTAGCTGAGCTGGACGATTTCGAGGATTTCCTGCGCGGTCTTCGGTTTGGCATCCTCGGCATGGATGGAAGCAGGGATGATGACGGGCGAGCAGGGTGAGGAGAAGGAGGGCGTTTCATGAGAGTGGCAAGATGAGAGCGGCACTTTGACAGGCGACGTGGAGACTCTATTCAATGGGCATACACACCATGCAGCGCCAGCGCTTTCTATTCATCGGACTCGGTCTGCTCACGCTCTGGCGCTGGGCGCTGTTGCCGACGGTGGAACTCTCGCCGCAGGAGGCCTTTGCGGCGCTCAGTGCGGGGCGCGGCTGGCCTGCGTGGACGGATGGCGGTGGGGTGCTCGTGCCACTGCTAGCGCGGGCTGGCGCGGCGGTCTTCGGCATGAATGAGTTCGGCGTGCGCTGTGCGGCGCCGTTGCTGGCGCTGCTGGCATCCCTGGCGGTGTGGCGTTTCGCCCGTGGCCTCTTTGATCCGATGGTGGCGGGCTGGGCTGTCGTGGCGCTGAATGTGCTGCCCGCTTTTAATCTGGCCGCGCTGACGCTGACGCCGGGCACATTGATGTTTTTCTTCACTGCCATGGCGCTGCTATGCCTGCGGATGGCCCTGCTGCATGCGCATCCGCTGCATTGGGGCTGGTGGGCCGTGGGAGCATGCGCAGCGGGCGCGGCACTGACAGCGCCGCCTGGCTTGGGACTGCTGCTCGGCATCGTCTGCGCACTGGCATGGCCCAAGCGGCTGCGGCATCACCTGCGGTTCCCTGGATTTTGGATCATCACGGCGTTTTGGAGTGCGGCGGTGACATTCTGGTTCCTTGCACAGTGGCGCAATGGCTGGCCAGTGCTGGAAAACGCGGCCCTGTGGCCAGTCGTGGCTGTAGCGCCGAATTTCCTACGCTGGGTGGTGATGGCATCACCGCTGATCCTGATGCTGCTCGTGCTGCTCACGCGGCAGGTGGCACCCCAGCTCGTGCTGGCAGGTATGCGGGCTCTGCCCCTGGGCTGTCTGCTGCCGATGGCGCTGCTGGATCTACTCTATGGCCCACGCTTGGCCTGGCCGGATACGGGTAGTGCGGCGTGGCTAGTGCCTGCGGCAGTGGTGCTGGCGCATCAGGCGGCAGTCTTTGGGGCGCTGCCAGTGGAGCAAAAAATCAGCCTCCGCACGACCGCGCTCGTGCTCGCCGGGTTACAAAGTGTGCTCCTCATCCGAAGTGATCTGCCGCGCACACTCGGCCTGGGCTGGGATTTGGCCCCACGCATGGCGGCGCAGACGGATTGGGCGCGGTTTTTCAGCTCAGACCCGAATGCGGCCATGTACGGCTGGCGTGAGTCCGCGCGGCTTTTGGACACAGCGGTGGAAAAAGTGGCCCAGAGCCGCCAAGGCACGCCGAGCTTCATTATCGCGGAAAATGGCCAACTCGCCGCTGCACTAGAGTTTTACCAAAAAGCCGGTCCCGGCGTGCTCCAGCCCACTTTGGCCTCTCCACGCGTCCATGCCCTCCAAGATGGCTCCTGGGGGCACCCGTATGCCTTTTGCCTCGCTACGATGCCGCCAGGACGGGAAAAGTGACTTCCGCAGCCAGGATGCCATCTTCATCACCGATGATCCAGCGGCGGCGGCCCCGCCCACCGCTCTGGCGAGGCATTTTGCTGGCTGGGAACTGCTATCCGTGGCCCGCGTGATGCATGCGGGAAATGAGGTGCGATGGCTGAAAATCTTTTCTTGCCACGACTATCGACCGCCCGATTTGTAGCGCCCCCGCATGCCCGAAAATCCCGCCATCTCCATCGTCGTCCCTCTTTATAATGAGGAGGGCAATGTGGCAGAGCTCCAGCGCCAGATCGACGCAGCTCTAACCGGGCGTGAGATGAAATCGTCTTCGTCGATGATGGCAGCACGGACGCCACGCTCAAGAACATCCCCGGCGGTCCCCGCGTGCGGGTGCTGCGCCTGGAAAAAAACAGCGGCCAGAGTGCCGCCATGCACGCCGGCATCCACCAAGCACGCGGCGAAATCATCGCCACGCTCGATGGCGATCTACAAAACGACCCCGCAGACATCCCCGCCATGCTCACCATGCTCCAGCAGGGCTGGGACCTCGTCTGCGGCTACCGCGCACGGCGGAAGGACACCGCCTTCAAGCGCCTGCAAAGCCGCATCGCCAATGCCGTGCGTGGCCGCTTCGTCGGAGACGGCGTGCGTGACACCGGCTGCACTCTCAAAATCATGCGCCGTGACTGCCGTGAGGCGCTGCTGCTCTTCAATGGCATGCACCGCTTCATCCCCGCCCTCATTCGCAACATGGGCTGGCGCGTCACCGAGATGCCTGTGAACCACCGCCCCCGCGTCAGCGGCGTCAGCAAATACGGCTTCGGGAATCGTGCCCTAAGGGCCACCATGGACATGTTCGGCGTGCGCTGGCTCAATAGCCGCCGCACCCGTTACACCATCCAGGCCTGAGGCCCGCCTTTGTGCAGAAGCCGTATTTCATGCTTGCCAGAAATGCTCCATTTCAGGCAAAATGGCGTTCTTATGCGCAGACACCTCCTCCCGCTCCTGCTGCTTTTTAGCTTCATCAGCACCACACTCCCTGGGCAAGAAAACACTCACTGGCGAGCAGGCGCTGCCGCTGTGGACATCACACCAGCCTACCCCGTCCGCCTCAGTGGCTACGGCAGCCGTACCACCGAGTATGAAAAAATCACCCAGCGCATCCAGGCTGCCGCGCTGGTGCTCCAGTGGAAAGATGAGCCACCTGCCGTCATCATCACCGTCGATAACTGCGGCGTCCCCGCCACCCTCCGAGCCGAGGTGCTGCGCCGACTCGCCGCTGCGGGTAAAACCATCGCAGATGAGCGCCTCGCGCTACACTCCTCACACGCATTGTGCCCCCATGCTCGAAGGCGTGCTCACCAATCTCTTTGGCACCGATCTCAGCCCCGAGCACAGTGAGAACGTCCATCGCTACACCGAAGACCTCACGACCTGGATCGTCCAAGCCGTGACAAATGCATGGGAAAACTCGAGGCCCGCACGGCTCGACCGCAGCGAAGGCAAAGCCTACTTCGGCCTCAATCGCCGCCTGCGCTCCAAAGAAGGCACTCTACAAAACGCCCCCAATTTCAACGGCCCCACAGACCGCTCCCTCCCGCTGCTCCGCGTGAAAAGTGTCGATGGAAAGCGCCTCCTCGCCACCCATGCCAGCTACGCCTGCCACTGCACCACTTACAGCACAAACACGATCCACGGCGACTGGGCTGGCAGCGCCCGCGTAGAAATGCAGGCACGCTTCCCCGGCAGCGTCTGCCTCATGGCCATCGGCTGTGGCGCAGACCAGAATCCCTATCCCCGTAGTCAGCCCGGCCGTGCCGAGCAGCACGGCACCAGCATCGCCCGCGAGCTCGCCACCCTCGTTCACCAGCCCATGCAGACCGTCAGCGGCCCACTCACCTGCGCCACGCGTGAAATCCATCTGCCCTATGACAAAGCACCCACTCAGCAAGAATGGGAAACCCTCACCACCGATAAAAACAAATGGATCGCACGCCACGCACGCATGCACCTCGCCATCTTAGCCAAAGGCGATCAAATCCCCTCCGCTCTGCCCTACACCGTCCAGACATGGCACTATGGCCAGGATCTACTCGTCATCAATCTGCCCGGCGAAGTCGTCGTGGACTACAGCCTACGCTTTAAACGCGAGTTCGACCCCTGCACGCACCTGGGTGAATGCCTACACGAACGATGTGCCATGCTACATCCCCTCCCAGCGTGTCTGGCAAGAAGGTGGCTACGAAGGCGGCGGTGCCATGATCTATTACGCCCGCCCCACACGCTTTGCCTCCGGAGTGGAGGCACTCATCGCCAAAGCCGTGCACGGCATCACAGCGCCGAGCTTCCGAGCCAAAAAATGATCACTCACGCAACTGCGTCATCCAGCCCTCAAGGCAGGATTTCCGTGACCACCTTTGTCTCCAGCTTCGGTGTTGCCGTAACGATGATATGGCGCTCCACTTTGCGCACACCATTCACCTCGTAGTAGCGCTAATGGTGCACCTTACCGATGGATTTATTCGTCAGCGGTTCATTCGGAGCCACCTTGCTTGG
The DNA here is from genome assembly GCA_016713035.1 of Verrucomicrobiaceae bacterium. Lineage (NCBI taxonomy): Bacteria > Pseudomonadati > Verrucomicrobiota > Verrucomicrobiia > Verrucomicrobiales > Verrucomicrobiaceae > Verrucomicrobiaceae bacterium. The sequence goes on along the minus strand of JADJPW010000009.1, from coordinate 9,592 downwards.
AGCGCATTGCAGAAGGAACATGGAGGCGAGAGCGAGGAAGAAAAATTTCATGATGGAGGAGCCACTTTTTGGTTGGCGGCACCTTCAGTCACTCGTGAGCAGCATTTCGTTGAAAATGAACCAACAAAACACCACCCTCTCTTGGCGCTGCCCGCGCCTAGATTGATTTGCGGCCCTTTTTCACCGGCGCAGCCGCCTGCGGCGCAGGCGGTGCCACCACCGGCTCCTCAGCATGCTTGCGGGCCATTCGCTCCACCTCATGCGCGATCCATGGCATCAGCTCCAGATCAGGAGACTGGCCCGCCAGATGCACCAGCGTCGTCAGCGCATCCCGCATACGAGTCAGATGGCTAGCTGTCCCGTGGTGGCGGCTGCCCTTACTACCCAGTGGAATATCCGAAGGGAGCAAAATGTCACTATTACACAGCGCACAGGCACGCTGGATCGTATTCTCCAGCTCACGCACATTCCCCGGCCAATCATAAGCCTCCAGCATATCCAGCGCATCATCCGTAAAGCGCATCTGCGGCCCACGCCGCCGCGCAGAGAGCTTTTGCAGGAAAAACTCCGCCATCAGACGCACATCCTCACGCCGCTCCCGTAGCGGCGGGATGTGGATGCGCACCACATTCAGACGATAAAACAAATCCTCACGGAAAGTGCCCTTCGCCACCTCAGCCTCCAGGTTCTTATTCGTCGCAGCCAGCACCCGCACATCCGTCTTCAGCGTCTGATTACCGCCCACACGGCTATACTCACCCTCCTGCAGCACTCGCAGCAGCTTACTCTGCACCGCCAGCGGCATATCACCGATCTCATCGAGAAAAAGCGTCCCCCCATCACACTGCTCAAAACGGCCCACGCGTAAATTCGTCGCACCCGTAAAACTACCCTTCTCGTGACCGAAAATCTCACTCTCCAGCAAATTATCCGGAATCGCCGTCACATTAATCGCCACAAACTCCTTCTGCACCCGCGGGCTAAACTTATGAATCGCCCGCGCCACCAGCTCCTTCCCACAACCGCTCTCCGCCGTAATCATCACCGGCGCATCCGAGCGAGACACACGGCCAATCAGCTTAAACACCTCCTGCATCGCCGCCGAGCGGCCAATAATCGTCTCCTGGATCGACTCCGTCGCCGCACCTGGCAGTTGCTCACGCGTCACCCGCCGTGTCTCGATCGCACTCAGCGCACTCTCCACCACCGCACGCAACTCATAAGGCAAGCGCTCCTTTGGCAGCACATCATACGCCCCATGCCGCATCGCCTCGATCACCTGTGACGTCGCCGCCGCATTGCTAAACAAAATCACCATCGCATGCGGATCAGTCTGCCGCAGTCGCTTCAGCAGCTCCACCCCGCTCACCCCGCCCGAAAGGCGAATCTCCGCCAAAACCAAGTCCGGCCTCCTCTTTTGATAAGAAGCCAGAGTCTCCTCCGCACGCTCATGCGTCGTGATACTCACCCCCGGAGCCTTCAAATGCCCAGCCGCCCACGCGAGAAAGTCCGCGTCGGAATCGAGAATCAGGAGATGGCTATCAGTCTGGATGGGGTCTGTCATGAGCGCCCACCCTTATCGTCGAATCACCACGTCGCAACGATCTCCCCACTCAACCACATCATCCGCCTTGAACAGTCGCACTTTTCCCCGACAATCCGCCGCCCCATGAGCCGCCACCATCAGGACATCGACCTCCACGCCCTCCCCACAGTGGCGGATCATGACGATGACGACCTCATCGACCGCGACGACCGCTGGCACGAGCACCAGCGCCAAAAAGAACAGGAGAAAGCCACCGCAGCCGTCCCCACCCCCCACGAGCAGCCCACCGCTCATCCCGAGCCCCAGCCCGAAATCGCTCCAGAGCCCTACTTTGAGCCCGAAGCCGAAAACGAGCCCCAAGAGACCCCGCTCGAAAACCCAGCAGAATCCGCCCTAGAGCCCGAAATCGTCCAAATCGACGAAATCCCGCCAGTCGTCGCCCCAGCCCACTCAGAGCCTCAAATCGAGCCCCCAGAGGCCCAATCCCCTCCCGAAGAGCCCCAAGCCGACGAACCGCCCCACGAAGACAGCCACCCAATCGACGTCCCCAAACCACCGCCCGAGCCCGAACTCAGCGAAGAACAAAAAAAACACGTCTTCTGGCTCACCTGGAAAGAAAAAATCGGCGCCAACTCCCTCGCCGCCAGCATCATCATCCACCTCCCCCTCGTCGCCATCGAAGCCTTCATCACCGTCCGCCATGTGATGAACAAGCAAGTGGACTTCCTCCCCGGAGGCAACGCCGCCGGAGCCGCCGCCAGCAACGCCCTCGAACAACGCGTCAAACAAAAGCGCCAAACCTGGACCCGGAAACAACCCCCGCTCCGCCGCATCAGCGTCCAATCCATCGCCTCAGACATCCAGCTCCCAGAGATGCAGATGGACAACATCGACCTCTCTGACATGACCGACAAACTCGCCCTCGGCAACGTCGGAGCCATCACCGCAGGCCTCGGCGGCGGCGGACTCGGCGGTGCGGGCGGCGGCTTCGGAGCAGGCATCGGTCGCGGCGGCGCCTTCAACTTCCTCGGTCAGACCGCCTTCGGCAAACGCGTCGTCTTTGTCGTCGATGTCTCCGGCTCCATGGAGGCCGTCGGCGAAGGCGGAACCAGCCGCATCCAAGCACTCAAACGCGAGCTCGACAAAAGCCTCGCCAAAATCCCCGCCGGCACCTTTTACCAAATCCTCTGCTTCTCAGACTTCGCCTGGCCCCACAACATCGTCGATCCCTCCAAAAGTGCCGCCTTCGAAAAATACCGTTGGCCCATCGCACCAGAAGACTGGAAAAGCGCCCGCATCCCCAGCTTCCCCTTTCTCCAAGCCACGGTCTTCAACATCAACGACAGCCGCAAAAACATCGCCCAAATGTCCACCAACGGCGGCACCAACTGGGGCTCCGGCCTCCTCATGGCCCTCAAAGCCAATCCCCGCCCCGACATCATCTTCTTCATGACCGACGGCCAGCGCATCGACGAAATGGGCTGGATCGACATCATCACCCAGGAAAACCACCGCATGGGCACAGGAACCATCATCCACACCAGCGTCATGATGGAAACCGATGCCGCTGCCGACATGGACCGCCTCGCCCGCTCCAACGGCGGCACCTTCAGCGTCGTCCTCAAAGACGGCACCGTTATGCGTGGTGATAAATACTTCAGCAAATAAGCCACCCGCCTCATTCACCCTGCAAATCCCGCAGCGCATGAATGTCGCCCTCCACCTCTCGGATTCTCCGTGCCCCACTTCGACGTGCAGGTCCAAACAACCCTCGATTTTGAGTAAAAAACTCGTTCACGAACTCTTTGCTCCCAATCATCGCCCCCTCCGTGAACTGACAATCCAATTTTGGACACCATGGCATGCACAAAATTATTCCATCCCGGCGTCCCCCATCGTGAGGGCATCGAGCCGCTTCCTGAAATCCTCCTTGGTATCCTACTTCAATGAGGCATCACGTGATGCCATCAAGGCTTCTCTACCTTGAACGAGTCCAACATCGCTTGAACATCTGGCAGTAAACACTGCTCCTGTTCGGGGAACAAAGTCCTGACAATGATGAAGCAACGATCTCCAACAGTGCATACATTTCCCAGTGTCCACGATCCTTGCTATTCCATTCTTTGGCGAGTGAGATCGAGTAAGGCTGATTCTTCATTAGGATGATCGGACTCGTCTGGAATGTGATGATGAGATTTGCAGCAAGCTTGTCAGTGTTCGGCGAACTGGAATTGGCACGTTGATCCTTTTTTTCGTAGCTCCACTTCGACTAGGTTTGCAGTGCGATCACATCAAAAAGCTCCGCCAAAGTTGGTTTATTGAACTCTGGAAACACGGGTGAGAGTTCAGCCCTGCCTAGCTCCTCATTTGCCGTTTGGAGGCCGATGGCAGTGCCGGTGCTCATGGAGCTGAAAACTAAAACATTATACCTGGCTACTTATTCGGAATCAGGATAACATAAATAAAAATTATTTTGGATGATATTTCTTATATCTTGCCGAGTGGTATTTTCTCAATCAAAGGCCTTGCTTGATCTTGCCTATGGAGAAGACTTTAACTAGGTTCAGGGTGTGGTTTCGACCACTTAACTTGGCAACAGTTGGTTTCAAAAACAGTTCCTCACAAACTATGAATGTAAACCCAATGTCAAAGTGGTCAGGCAGAGCTTTTACGGCTGCCCTTGTATTATTCACCGCTGTCTCGTCGCTGGCACAGAGTCCTTTTGCGGGCACTTGGAAGGGGCGATACTCCTTCTATGACGGCGCAACGGCGACGGGTGTGCCTTATCAAAGCAATCCGCTGGAGTTCACCGTGGAAACGGGTGGCACGGTGACCAATGTCACCAACGCTGTGACTACGACCAGTGGCACCATCTACGGCACAGTGAACAGTGGCGGTGTGGGTACTTTCACTGCAAGGCACGAGTCTGGTGTCCGGCACCTTCAATAATAGCAATGGCACTTTTACGGTGCAGATTTCCTTGCCGCCTGCTTCAGGTCATAGTTCGGGAATAACGCAATATGTCTTCGCTCAGAAAATTTACGGGCTGCTGCCAGAGTGGCAGGTGTCCAGTTCAGGCAGCGGTTTTATTCCAGCGGATCCATTTTATGGTGTCAGCCTCACAGCGAGTCCGACCCAGTTTTGTGAGTCATTAAGCATCAAAACAATACAGATACGCCGGTCATCATCCGCAGCGCAGATGGGGATACCTGGACTAGTCACACACCGCTGGTGTCACAACCTGCGGGTGCGGCTTCCATCAGTGGGTGAATGACCGCTTTTTCTGACGACCTCCAATGGTCTCTACACTTCCTCCGATGCGCTGACCTGGTCCGGTCCGTATGCATTGCCTGCGGGGATCAGTATTCGAAAATGGGGCTATTTCGGTGGTACTTACTTTGGTCTGCTGGGAAAGTTTTCCCGCCGTCGGACTGGAGGCGATTGTCAATACGGATACGATCAACTGGACCCGTACGCTGCTGGCTACCGGTGTGGATGAGAACCCGGTGGATTTTGCGGCCAGTTCTTCCCGCGTGTTGGTTTCTATTAATCAGCGGCAGAACTACTACTCGACAACTTCAGCCACTGGTCCGTGGTCTGCTGTGCCACCAGCCCAAAATGAAAGTGGTCCGTGGCTCGTGACTTATGGTCCGAGTACTTTTGGCGCGGTGCGGCAGTTGGTGAACAATGGGCTACAAACGGGCTTCTTTACCTCTACGGACGGGCTCTCCTGGACCCAGGTGAGTCCTGGCCCTGCGGTATTTGAGAGTCCAAATTTCTACTCTTCTCCTTTTCGTTTGGTGAGGTCTGATAGCAGTCATTTTTATGCAGTTGGCGATCCATCGACCGCGAATTTGAAGCGCACGGCTGATTTATTGCGCAGTTCAAATGGTAGTTATTGGGATCGCGTGGCTCGGGTGCCTGTGGGACGACAAATGTTCGTAATCGGAAATCTGCTGAATGTAAGTAACCGCTGGATCGTGCTCGCGCAGCTCGACGGCACAGCCACACGAACGATTTTGTCCGTTGGCCCGGACTCTGGACAAGGACTTCCGCAGGTAGCTTTGCCGTGGATTGTCAAAGAGCCCAAGGACATCAACAACACTGCGGGAACCGTATCTAGCTTGGTTGTGGAGGCGATGGGCAGCGGTCTGCCAGTGACTTATCAGTGGAAAAAAGGCACCACGATTCTAGCGGGTAAAACCCAGCCCATCCTCACATGGAGTTCACCGACCACTACGGACAGCGGAACCTATACGCTGGAAGTTACCAACGGCTACGGCACCACCACTACACGCGCTGCGACGGTCACTTTCACAGCAGTGGTGCCGCCGGCTATCACTGCGTCTCCCTTTTCCCAAAACGTCATGGAAGGTAATGGCGGCAACGCCTTTGGGCTTTCCGTTACCGTCACAGGCACCGCAGGAACCTTCACCTATCAATGGCGGAAGAACGGGGTGAATATTCCGGCTGCGACGACGGCTTTTTATACTTTCCCAGGTACTACAGTCGCAGATAGTGGCAGTTTTGACTGTGTCATCACCTGGAGTGGCGGTGTCCTCTATCATCCACCTGCCCAAATTAACTTCATCCCTGTTACAGGACTGGTGAATACCGCAGGTGCTGCTTACCGAGTCGTGACTCCGGGTGTTTCGGCATTCTTACAGGCCAATGTGACCGGGCCGGGAACTCTGTCATACATATGGCAGAAGGATGGCGCTCCTATTGCCAATGCGCCTGCTCCGAATCTAGTCAGTGGTGCGACAACGGCCAATCTCAATACCAACCCAGCCCAAGCAGGCGTATTCCGCTGCCTCGTCACCTCGTCCACAGGTGCATCGCTATTAGGCCCGCCGATCACCGTCACGGTCGCCGCGTCTCCTGCACACAATCTTCTCGGCAAGGAGTTGGTGAAAATCGCTGACAAAACCAGTAGCCGCCCAGACCTCCCCGCAAATGCGGTCGGAACGATCACCTCTGTGAGGTTTCGAGAGGACACAGCACTCTTCACTGGACTCAACTCGACGACAGGTAAGGAGTATCTATTCCGCTGGAATGGTGGAACGCTCAGTGCCATCGCCACGCCCACCATCATTGGTGACGCGGGGCTTGCCTTCACGGGAGTCGCCCGTCCCTACACCGAGCCGTCCGGCGGCAGCTTTTTCTTTGTCGGCTACCACAGCGTCTCTACCACCGTGGCCAATGTGCTGTACCGCTGGAGCAATGGGACATTGACAGCAATCGCTAAACAGGGAGAGGCAGCCCCTAATGACGGCACTTTTGGCACACTCAGTGTTTTGGCTAGCCGCGACGATGTGTTGTTTTTCAGCAGTAGTGTCACACTGCCGGACACAACCACTGAGGTGCGTGTTTTTCAGCGAGCGGCAGACGGTTCCGTCAGTGTATTCCTGACACCCGCCACAACTCTGCCCGGTGGCACCTTGGCGCGTAGCGTGGGACTGGCAAACTTCGACGGCAGCACACTCCTGATGACCGTCTATGACAGCAATCCCGTGACGGCCAGTACGTACAGCATGATGCTCCGCCGCGCTGCCAACGGCTCGCTTTCAAAGCTCTTCGACATTAACACCCTCATCCCAGGCACCACCAGTCCTATGACTAATATCGGAGCTGCCGATGTGGAGGGTGGCCGCTTTTTCGCTGGCTCACCCGTTGCATATGAGGTGGTTTTTAATGCCGATGGCACACCACGCAGCGGACGCCAGGGGGCATTTTCGGTCACGGCTTGCGACACCGAGGCCTATCTCCGCTACACCGGGCGGTCTGTCACATACATCAAAGATAGTCTCTCTATCGCGGTCGTGGACAGCCTCCAAACGATCGACGGCTTCTCGCCCACCACAGTGATCGCAGAAGCTCACGGGAGTGAAGCCGCCTTCCTGGCTACCAATGCCACCAACTCCAGTGTGCTACTTGCACTCGATACAGCAGCCGCGGCGATCCCAGTGATCACTTACCAACCTCTATCCCGCACCCTTGAGGCAGGCTCCCCCGTCAGTTTCACCGCTCTCGCCAGTGGAGAAGGTATCTCATGGCAGTGGAACAGAATGGTTCACCCATACCAGGAGAAACTCAAAACGTCTTAGCTTTTCTCCGGCATTTCCTCCGCTGATGGTGCCAGCTATACAGCCACAGCCACGAACTCGCTCGGCAGCGCCACTAGCAATCCTGCCGTCCTCACACTAGAAAACGCCTACGGACATCCTCCGCAGATCATCCTGCAACCGGCCGATCAGCAGTTCATTCCAGGTAAAGCCATCTTGATCCAGTTAGTAGCTGACCCTGGCTCATCTGTCGCCACCTACTCGTGGACGAAAAATGGCCTTCCGTTCCGCACCACTGCCAGTGCAGCTCTCTCCATGGGCACTGGAACTACCACCGCCGTAGACGCCGGGTTTATCAGCTCACCATCACCAACGCCTATGGTAGTACGACGAGTCGCCTAGTCAATGTCTCCGCTTTTAGTACGGTGCCCCCCTCTTTCGCCATCACCGAGCTCACCATCAGCGGTGGAAACTTCTCCTTCACCACGCCCGTACTCACCAGCGGCAGTACCTATCTTGTGCAGACTAGCTCCACATTAGCTCCAGGCTCTTGGATTACCGTACAGACCATCGTCGGTAGTGGGTCGTCACAAAGCATCTCTTTTCCCTACAGCAACGCAATCCCAGGCGCATTCTACCGCATCATGGAGCAGTAGTGATGGCCACGTTCGGGATGGCTTTTACCTCCAATAAGTAGCCAGGTTAAAAGTTATATCGGTGGTTCCTTTCCTGGAGATTTAGCCTGGTTACTTATTCTTTGTTTTGGTGCGCACAGCCCTGGTAATTCAAGGCCTCTGGTCCGATGGGACAGGCTCTATTCTACATTTGGAGGCTCGCCGATATCCTGAACTTTAAACCTGGCTACGTATCTTATCACTTATTGAAGGCTAATTCATTCCTTCTTCATGGTAATATAGACCGATTCTCAAAAAGAATGTCATAAACGCGTCTTTGGGCGCTCTGGGACTGAAGGATGGAGGGCTGGTCGACCAAGGCGCAGGGGACTCGATGATACGGTCCTGAAGTTGCTCGGAAGTCTTGGCGATCAGCCGTTGAACCAGTCGGCCTTCATGCGCAGCCACAAGCGCTCAATGGCGTTGAGGTCTGGCGAGCGTGGCGGCAGATACTCCGGCTCGAAGTGATGCCAGTTGAGGCTCTTGGTCTTGTTGGCCTGCTCCCTGAAAGTAGGACGGTTGTAAAACGGTCTGGGCAGGATCGCGCAGGTATGTCGTGCCCTGGAGCTTGCACGGTCGGGCTACTACCGGGTGGCGAAAGTCAGCGCGGAGGCGAGGCATCGAAGAGTTCGCATCGTGCGGTTGAGCCGTAAGCATCCGCGCTACGGCTACCGCCGGATCACGGCGTTGCTGCGACGCGAGGGCGAGCGGATCAACGTGAAGTGCGTGGCGAGGGTGCGCAGGGAGGAAGGACTGCAGGTGCGCAAACGCCAGCGGCGGATGCGGAGTGAGGCCTGGGCAGCAGGGCGGCAGGCTGCGGCGCATCGCAATCACGTGTGGAGCTGGGACTTTGCAGGCGACCGGGTGGAGGCGGCAGCGCCTTTCGCATCCTCACCTTGATGAACGAGCACACGCGTGAAATCGCGTATGCGATCCAGGACTGGATGCAGCATCGGCAAATCAAGATGAGCTACATCAAGCCGGGATCACCTTGGGAGAACGCATACATCGAATCGTTCCACGACAAGCTGCGCGACGAATGCCTCAACCGCGAAGTGTTCGGCAGCCTGGCGGAGGCCCGGGTCGTCATCGAGCAATGGCGGCGTGAATACAACGAATACCGTCCGCACAGCTCGCTGGACTACGGTACCCCGGCACAGACGGCGGCACGCTGTCAAACTCCGCTGCGGCCTCGTCTCGCTATGCTCGACGAGACCTTCGCTGCGTTTGACAACGTGAGGAAGACCAACCAACATCAAAGATCAACCCAGAGAGACGCAGGAACTACATTTGCTGACCTGTCCCAC